>CAZUWR010000005.1:0-60670 GCA_964624415.1 uncultured Bdellovibrionales bacterium
TAACCGCAACAGACAATATCAAGACCGAGAAGAAGATAGCAGCGAGCGAGATTCAGATATCTCTGATACAAAATGCAGCCCTTCCCGAAGCTCCGGTAGCTCAGTAGAAAGGGAAGTAGACGCTAGGAGATAGCTATGAAAACAGAGCTTTGGAGCTCTGTTTTTTGGTAGAATGTATACTGATAGCGATGTGTAGTTTTGCAATGGCTTTGTATATTCGTATAAAATAAGCTCGCTTTGATTAAAGCGAGCTTATGTATAATCAATTCAACCACATCTTTTTCTGCTATTTTTGTTCATCGACTTCCGTGAAATTGAATTTCAAGTCCTTGGCCAAGGTGGCGGTTTGGGTAAACTCACCCTTGTCGGTTTTGAGATGAACGGTAACAGGGATATTGCCGATGCCGGACTGTTTTTGGATGAGCAGTTGATAGCCATCGGCTTTGATGTTTTCCGGCAAGGTGTACTTGATGCTCGTGTCCAAAGAATGGTTCATAATTGCATCCACTTTGTAGCCGAAAATGGTCTTATTGAAATCAGCGCTGTCGGAACTGAGTACCCCGCCGGTTTTGACGCGGCTATTTTCGACATACTTCGAACCGAAAGGAGCGAGGATGCGCGCGTAACTATGGTAGTCGCTGGTACGCCAGTCGCCGTAGGTGGCGGTATGATTGTAGGTATAGGTGACTGTGGCGATACCTTGCGGCCCAGCGGTGAAATCCACGGCGTAATCCAATGAACGTTTGACCCAGTAATCGGATTTGAGCGCTCCCATATTGGCATCGACAAGCATCAGGTAATCACCGATCCAGTCTTTTGATACTGTCCCGTCCCAATGGACACCGCTGACGATAGATTGCAGTGCAGGGTCTTTGAACCAAATCATGATATTCTTGTCTCTCAGTTCGGTTTGAGCGAAAGTGGCAAGTTTCGGAATGTTGTTGATAGTGCTTATGCGAACGATGATTTCGGCAGCGATTTTTTTCATGACTGATTTTCGGTTTTGCTTGAGTTCAGCGGGAACGTCCTCGCCCAAGAATGGCTTTTCAACATTTTCTTCGAGTTTCATGGAACCGTTTTCCGAATTGTATGTGCCGTAGCCGGGTATGTCTATCGGCCCTGTTATGTCGAGGATATGATCGAAGACATTGGCATTGACCGCGATAACGCCATCGAACTGCTCGCGACCTCCGGCAAGTCGGTAAAAGTATTCCGCTTTATTGGCATTGGTAGGAAAGTCCGGCGAGAAATTAGAATCGCGGAATTTCCATTTTTTGAGCTGGATCTGCTTGAAGGGATAGGGTGGGGTGATGGTGGCAGTAATACGCTGGTCGAGCAGGTTGGCATCTTCGACGAAACTCGAGATGATTTCGCCATTTTTGACCTTGAGGATAGCGTATTGACCCAAGAATCCTCCTCCGGGGCGGAGTTCGTAGTTGTTTTGAAGCATCACCATGAAGGTGCGAGTGACATCGTCTTTCTGTGTCAGCTTGTCGGCAAGGGTGTTGACGGCTTCGATTTCCGCTTTGGTATCGGCCTCGATAGGGAGCAATTTGGAAACTTTTTCAAACAGCGACAATCCTCCAAGAGCAATGGTCTGCTTATGTGATTTGCCGAATGAAACCAAGAAGAATCCCCCGGCAATGAGCGCGAGGACACTTGTGGCAATGATGACATTTTTACGCGTAAAATACTGGGACATGGATATTATTATAGAGGGTTAAGTCTTTCTGTAGTCTAGCAGACGAGGACTGTTTTGAGAAGAAGCTTGCGTCCGCAAGAGTGCTTTTTCGTGGTATACTGAATGCATAGAAGACGAAACTAAATATCCTAATCACATCTTTATGAAAGAGGCTTTGAGTTCCATTTTTTTTCTTCTTATCGCGGGGGGTTTGCTTTGGGGATGGAATCACTGGCAGGGAGTGAGAAGAGATGCTGATAATAAGCAACCTTCTATCAATATGCTTTCCAGCGAATCCATAATTATTGCAACAAACTCTCCTGCCGCCGATGACAGCGTGGCTTCATCGGAAGCTCCCGATACCGAAGTCTCACCAAAGACAACGCCGAAAGAATCGCTCGATTTGAAAGTTTACAATAGTGGCGCTGCCAAAGGAAGTGCTGCTAAAGTACAGACACTTTTAAAACAGAACGGCTATGCGAAGACAGCGGCCCTGAGCGCGACCGGGAATTATACCGGAACCGTCGTGTATTATACAGGTGAACATCAGGCTGATGCCACTGCCATACAACAGGTTTTGCTCAAGGAGTATCCAGGCGTTTTAGTCAAGGCTTCATCCTCTCCGAAAACGGAAGACGGGAGTGCCGCGATCGTGGTGATGCTCGGTAAATAAAGGAAATAAAGCCTATTTTGGCGTATTTTCAATACATGCTTTGACTTTTCCGTATTTTTCTTTACAATGGAGTATCACTCTTAAACGTGGCTGCTCATGAATTCTCCTGTCGAAGAAATCAAATCCAAACTCAATATCGTCGATGTGGTCGGCGCGTATGTACGTTTGCAAAAAATGGGCGCTCACTTCAAAGCGCCTTGTCCTTTTCATAATGAAAAAACGCCGTCTTTCATGGTGAATGAAGAGCGGCAGATTTGGCATTGCTTCGGGTGCAATAAGGGCGGCGACGCCTTTGCTTTCCTGATGGAAATCGAGAGCATCGATTTTCGGGAAGCGCTTAAGATTTTGGCTGAACGGACAGGTGTCGAATTACCGAAGTACTCCAAAGACCAAGATGCCGGCGCGAAGAATCGTTCACTGGAAATACTTGAGCTCGCAACTAAATTTTACCAAAAACAACTGCTTGACGGTGTCGGTAAAAAAAGCGCGCTCCCGTATCTTCAAGATCGCGGACTCAATGACGAATACATCAAACACTTTAGACTCGGCTTTGCTCCCGATGGGTGGAGGAATATACTGGATTTTCTGATCAGTCGCGGGTATGGGGCTGATGAAATAGAGAAAACCGGACTGATTATCCGTAAGGAAACCGGTGATCACTATGATCGATTCCGCTCCCGTATCATGTTTCCGATTATGGATATACTCGGACGGGTGATCGGGTATTCGGCGAGGGTTTCTCCGGGCGCAGATGAAACGCAGGCGAAGTATATCAATACGCCTGAGACCGCTTTGTACCATAAAAGCCATGCCCTCTACGGTATCCAACGCGCCAAGCAGGCGATGAAGCAACAAGATTTTGCACTCTTAGTTGAGGGCAATATGGATGTGGTGGCCTCGCATCAAGCCGGCATCACCAATACGATCGCGGTTTCAGGAACAGCCCTGACCTCGGAGCAGTTGGTGATGATTAAGCGCTATACGGAAAATATCAAGCTCTTTTTCGATATGGATGGAGCCGGGCAGACAGCGGCGCGGCGCAGCACGGAAATAGCTCTGGAAAAGGGTTTTACGGTTTCCATCGTTTCTATCTTGCAAGGCAAGGATGCGGCCGATATCGCCCGTGAAAATCCGGAACTTTTGCGCGCGGCCGTGAATCAATCCGTGCCGGCTTTGCAATATTTCTTGGATCAGTCGCTGAGTAAACATGATGCGACGGTACCCGAGGGCAAACGCAAGATCGCTCATGAGTATCTCAATCTCGTCCGGTTCGTGGCATATGACATCGATCGGTCTTTCTGGATACGCAAACTCGCCGAAGCGCTTGATGTGGAAGAAATCACACTCTTGAGCGTATTAAACAAAGTAGTCTCGGAAAACACTCAAAGTCAGACACCTGCTGATAATGCTCCTCGCATTACACCTGTTTCCGAACAAGCGTCATTTGAGAAACGATCGGCATTTTTGCGCAGACAACTGTGCCGCGTTATGGTACTGGACACTTCCGTGTGGGAGCGCTTGGCGGTATACGCGACCGAACCGACGGCGGCATTTTTGATGCAAGACAGTGATTTCCGGATGTTGCGCGAGCAAGGAAAACAGGCGGGATTTACTTTCGATGGATTGCTTTCGATTATTGCGCAGAGCACTGCCCAGCAAGAAGTAACCAAACTGTATTTTGAAGGTGAGAGGGTACTGGAGGGAAGGCATTTTTCCGATGATACTGAAAAGCGCGAATATATCAATAAGACCGTCGATCAGTACCTTGGGGAAATCGAGAGGGAATTGAAACGGGAAATGATGATTCGCTTGGAACATGAAATGAAAGCCGCTCAAGAACGAGGGGATAAAGCCGCGTTGCAGCGCTTGCAGAAAGAATTCAGCGCTCTCCTCACCCAATCGTGATTTTTGACTTTTTCAGCATTGTATCGTATGCTAACTACAGTAAATCAAGGAAAGAGTGAACAAGTGCTCGCTTGTTTGCTTTTTCCTCTCTTTGTCGTATGAAGAACAATAAACGATCTCCAAAAGCAGCACCCAAGAAAGCGTCGTTGAAAAAAAAGACGGTTGTCGCTTCGAAACAAACTAAGAAGCGCCCGGTAGTTGCCGCAAAAAAGACGGCGGTTTTACGCAAGAAGACCATACCCGCAAAGAAAACCGTCAAAACAAGCGCAAAGAACCGTAAACCCCTGAAAAAAACTCCTATCAAAACTCCAAAAAAAGCTCTTAAAAAGGCGATAAAAAAACCGATTATTACCAAGACGGCTGCCAAAAAGCATACGCCTCTCAAAAGTACGCCTTCTAAGTATGTTGTTGTCGCTGTGGTCAAGAAAACCCCAAAGGTTATCAGACAGCTCCCGCTGAACAAACGTGTCGCCCAGGAAACTGATCTTCCAGTAGCGCCATCGACGCCCGTCGTCAAAAAAGCGACATCCAAAAAAGAAATCCTGCGCGAACAGAAGGAAACCAAGAAACTGGATGCTGTGGAAGAATTGATGCTGCGAGGCAAGCAGCGCGGATTTGTGACTGAAGATGAAATCATCCATATCTTGCCGGAGGTGGAGCAGGACTTGGATAACCTTGAAAACCTGTACGAGAAAATGGAAACCGCCGGTATCCGCGTGGTCGGTTCCGATGAAATGCTTAAAATTGAGACCGACAAGCTCGGCAGCGAATTCGGCGATAAAAAACCGCGCGCCAAAGGCCCTGATATGATGGTGGCTCACAGCAATGAAGAGAGCGATGAGTCGGCCGATTTGGTGCAGATGTACCTGAAAGAAATCGGACGCGTCGCTTTGCTTAAGGGCGATGAAGAAGTCAAGCTTGCTAAACTGATCGAAAAAGGTGACCTGGCGGCCAAGCAGAAACTGACCGAAGCCAACTTGCGATTAGTCGTGAGTATCGCCAAGAAATATGTCGGACGATCCCACAATCTTTCCTTACTCGATCTTATCCAGGAGGGAAACATCGGATTGTTCCGTGCTGTGGAAAAATTCGATTACCGCAAAGGATACAAGTTTTCGACGTATGCCACCTGGTGGATCCGCCAGGCGATTACCCGTGCGCTCGCTGACCAGGCTCGTACCATCCGCATCCCGGTACATATGGTGGAAACTATCAACAAATATTCCCAGGTGATGCGCCGCTTGGTGCAGGATTTGGGCCGTGAGCCGCTTCCGGAAGAAATCGCCGTGGAGATGGGTCTGGAAGTCGACAAAGTCCGTCACATCCAAAAAATATCCCAAGAAACCGTCTCACTGGAGACCTCCGTCGGAGACAGTGATGACGACAGCGTCTTGGGAGACTTTATCGAGGATACCGAGACAGTAATGCCTCATCAGGCAGCCGCCCGCAAGCTCCTCAAAGAGCATATTGCCGGCGTCTTGAGCGAGCTGACCCCGCGCGAACAAAAAATCCTCCGCATCCGTTTCGGACTCGAAGATGGTGTCACCCACACGTTGGAAGAAGTGGGCCAGGAGTTTGGTGTCACCCGCGAGCGTATCCGCCAAATCGAGGCTAAAGCCTTGGACAAGATCCGCGATCACGATGTGGTCAAGAAATTGCGGGATTACTAGGCTTTCCGTTTCATTACTACGTACTGTTTAAAGCAAAATATCCTCTTTATGGGGATATTTTTTGTATATGAGTGTCGCTATCTTGCGCATTTTCCAGTTTTTGCTATACTTGACTCTGTCAGTCATTTGACAATGAAATATTCCGACGTAGCTCAGCGGTAGAGCAGTTGACTGTGAATCTCTTTCTTATATATGAAAATATGTCAGAAAAAAGAACCTATGCTGACCGTGCCGAGTATATTAAGAAAGCAGTCGCTCGTCGTCGCAAGATGATCCGAGTGAAAGCAATCGAGTACAAGGGCGGTAAATGTTCCTGAAAAGAACATTCAAGATTACGCAGCCTTTTGGAGAAATCCAGAAGTGAAGAATGAGGTGAATTGCTGGAAGCCTAAGACCGTTCAGCGCGGTTATGGTAATCAGCAGCCAAGCGATGACAAAGGGTCATTAGAAGGTTCAGAGACTATCTCGCGAGAGAGTAGTCCCGATACATAAAGTGTCGGGCCGAAGTGCCTCACTCCTGTGTTGTGATATGTTATCGCAATATGGAGAAGATATAGTCCATTCTTATTGGAAACAATAGGGTAAGATGTAATCAATTGGTCACAGGTTCGAATCCTGTCGTCGGAGCAGTACTGGAGAACTGGAGTATAAACACTCCAGTTTTTCTTTATCTGAGCCGCTTTCAGCAGGTTCGAACCCTTCCAAAATCTGCCTGACGGGCAATGAGAATTTTTCAAGGCAGAGTATTGGATTTGAGGCTTCAATCTCGAATATCTTCGACTTTATGTAGAGGTTCGAACCTAAGTCGGCAATGATCCGTTTTCGGGTGTCTTCATTGGCGCTTTCAAATCGCTTTAAGATATCCTCAGCGATACTCATACTCTTTTCGAGCTTCCTGATCCAGTGTTCTTGCTTAGGTTTCTCAAGCTCTTCTTGCAGCCTTGCTTTTTCTTTTATTAGTTCCTCTTTTTTGGCGGTAAACTCTTCTTCCGAGACCTCTCTGTTGATCCGAAGGTCAAGAAGCCCGCTCAGCTTCCTCTCAATCCCCGCATGGGCTCGTTCTTGGCTTTCGCGAAGTTTGCTCTCGGATTCCAGGTCTTTGGATTCATGTGTCTTTAGATAGTCGATAGCCCATTTCTTGAAAGAGGAAGGAATACTTATTTTCAGGAGTTTGTCCTTGATTTGCTCTTCCAACACCCTTTCCTCGATGACTTTCTCAGGACAATGCGGGTCTCTGCGCTTGGTGCAGTGGTAGTAGGTATAGAAGTGGATATTGCCGTTGAGATTCTCCTTTTTCTTGTGTTCAGCTGTTACCATGGCTCCGCAGCTGCCGCATTGGAGCACTCCCGTGTAGGGGAATGTGTACTTCTTCGGTCTGGTTGTACCTTTTCGTTTCAGGTAGGCTTGAATGCGGAGGAATTCCGATTGGGTGATCATTGGATTGTGTTTTCCTTTATACCATTGACCACTCCCTTTTGGGAATTCGAACTCCCCATAGTAGAAGGGATTACTGAGTATGCTATACCAGTTGCTCATCGCCACCTTCTTTCCGTCATAGCTGGTGAGCCCCCATTTTTGTGTGGCAACTCTAAAGGCTTGCGGAGGAGTATATTTTCCTGAGGCTACGGACTTCATAGCTTTACGCACAATGTCGAATCGATTAGGGTCATTGATTACTTCCTTCTCGCCTTTATTGCGCTGAGGGTGTTGTGTGTATCCGAGTGGTGCTTTGCCAGGGAACCAGCCTCTGCTTGCTTTGGCACGAAGACCTCGCTTGGCATCAGTGCTTAAGTCTCGGACATACTGATTAGCCATACCGAGTTCCACCTGCATCATGAGAACATTGTCTGACGGGTAGTAGTCGCGACCGTAGGTCTTGATATGCTTTACGACGCCTTCCTGAAGCGCCCAACTTATCTGTCCACCGTCAATAGGATTTCTTGCGAGGCGGTTGAGCTTCCAGCATATGATACCATCTGCCTTTCCTTTGCGTATTTTGTCTATCATGGTATTAAAAACGGGCCGTCCCGGCTCTTTAGCCGACTTTGATTCCGTCAGTATCTCTACGACATTAAGACTGCACTCAGTTGCCAATTTTTGCAGTTCCTGAATCTGCGATTCGATAGAGGCCATTTGTCGATCCTCCGATTCACTTGATTTGCGAGCGTAGATGATATATTTTTGAGCTTTTTCGTACATAGTTCTTGTGTTAAGTGGTTACATTTCTTAAGTAATACCATACCCTAAAGAGGGGAGAATAGCTACTATTTTCTAGGGCGAGATTTTGTAGTATTTTGAAGTTCTTTGAGGTAGGTGTTTTAGTGGAAAAATACCTGTTTTTGCTTTACTTAAGGTTTTATATCGTTTTTTACTAAAAGTCTTTTTTTGTAGTATTTTGTAGTGGGCTGGCATGCTGATGGGGAAGTGGTAAAGTGGTAACTCATTATATATGATGCCACTTTGCCACTTCACCCCGTAAGTCAACATTGTGGCTGCTTCATCCTAACTAACCGCCCGTTTCCTCCACCCGCCTTTACTTCTTCTAAAACGCCTTCACTGAGTAGTCTTTTAATAGCTGCTCGAGAATTCTTTTCACCTATAGAGTGTGAGTTTTGGAGCATGGTAACAATATACTTATGAAGTAGTCCTTCGGAGCCTGCCCTGTTTAGGATGGTTATAATGATTTCGCTGGCTTTTTCTGAGGCTGTTTTTGGAAGATCTACCTCTCCATAGTAACTGAATTCAATTTTTCCCGATTGTTCTAGCACAGAAACTTCAAACGGATCAACGAGAACATCGCAACGGAGTTGAGCTGGTTCGATGATGAGTCTATTTGGCGTTTTATCCTTCTTGATAGCGATATGCGAGTCTACAGATGCGCTTATATCCGAAGACCCTCTCATTCTTGATTGTGGAGAGCTATTGCTATTAAACCCCTCCTTTCTTTCGTGATGGAGCATGATAACGGTTTTTCCTGCCAAGCATAGGGAGCGTGCATACGAAAAGACCTTGGCAATTTCGACAGCGTTATTCTCATCGGCATCATGGATTCTGACCAACGAGTCCATGATAATGACGCTGGCGCTTACCTTATCGCAGAGTTCCAGAATTTTCTTGATGTGCTCATCATTTGAGAGACGAAAATTTTTTTGCGATACGAAGGTTATGGGAAGGTTTGCCGGTGTGTTCAGTTTTAAGAGCCTCTCCTGGATTATTCGGGGATGATTTTCCTCATCGATAATGAGTACGCCTGCTTTTTCACAGTCACGCATGCCAAAGGCTTTCTCACCTTGTGCGATGCAGAGAGCGAAGTGAAGGGCTATCCAGGACTTGAAGGACTTTGGCGGTGCTGAAATGATGGTGATACCTTCATTGGGCACAAGACCTTCCACTATCCACTTAGGGGAGTTAAATTCTTGATTCAGCAGAGCATCTATACCGATTGGTTGAAATATTTCAGAAAACGTTTTATCCTCACCACCGTAGTATTTTCCGTGAGTTTTTTGTGAGTGATTCATATTTTTTAGTTAGCAATTATTTATGGAAAGTTTCTTTCTTGTGTAATTTTAAGGTGGATTATCCCTTGGTTTCCCTAAATCCTCTTGGTAGGTAACCATGATCAAATCCAAGAATTGCGCCATATATTGGCACGCTTGGTCTTCGGAGACTTCCATTCCGAACTCGGAACGAAACAGCTCTTGTATTTGATGGATTTGATTTTCGGTGAACATGAAACAAAAAATCAGGATAAGTATCCTGATTTTCCTTCATTGATAGGTGATTCACCTTTGAGTCTTAAATAGTGCTTATATAAGCCTCACAATGCATTTATTTCTTCGTTCGAGCATATTTTCGTCTACATTCGCTTCTTTGCGCACTCTCCTGTTTACAGCCCGCATGGCATCGTAAATAGTGCGAAACTCTTGATCGGATAACTTATTAATCTCGGTAGATCCTGTCATGACTTCATGTAATTCTTCAAATTCAACTGGCTCGTTTTTTTTGTGTTCACAAAAAAGCACTCTACACAGACTTGCCTCATTTTCGTAAATTGGGAGTTTTATCTTCATCTTACCGTTAATAGTAAGAATGCAAGTCTGTTCATCATACGTCGCCTTCTTTAATTTGTTCTTTCCAGTGATAGAAGGGTGTTTAATGGAGGTGGCGATTTCCTCGAGGATATTCTCGTGTATCGTTTCAAGGAGTTTATAAGGGCTCATTCTATAGAAGACTTTTTCCTGGCGACTCTGTTTTTCAGGAGTGTCCTTGTGACGTGGCGCAAGATTCTGCCTCTGTAGTCCGTAGATTCCGACATAAGCCTCGTTGATTAGGTTTTGAAACTGTTGTCGCAGATGAAATTTTTCTTCTATGGGCATACTCCAAAATGGGGGAAATTCTACTTTTGTATCACCAAAAAGATTTACCAATGATGGAGCCATGAACGAGCTAAACATGGAATACAGAACAAATCCCGGGAACTTGTCTTTTATTGCGAGCTTCTGGATGATAGGCGCAAGATCAACGCTTTTTCCTATAAAGTCTAGGTATTCGTCGTATGCTGTTTCGAAAAGCCTGCTCTTTCTTCGTAGTATTTTGGCTTGTTCAAACTTTCCATTCAGCTCTTCAAGTACGTAAGTATTCATAAAAAATAGGGTAATGTGTCCACTTGGAATGAGAGATGCTTGATTCAAGGAAGGCAAACTTCTTAAAACTCTTCTGTAATGACGCTTTATTGTTTCCTTTTCCAATTTACCCTGATTATGGCTCGGAATCAATGAAATATTTGATTTTAGGCGTGGTTTATGGTATCTTAAGGGTGTCACACTCAACTGAATATAAAGCGAGAGTCCTATTTATAGGCGAGGTTGTTCTTGGAAATGGGCAACCTCGCTAAAACAATTGAGCGCAACCTCGTGTTCGTGTTCAGTTGGGTGTGACAACCAGTGAGGTTGTCCTTTTTTATTGTCTAAATTAACTTTTTAACTTATTTTTATGGATACGTTTTTGAATGTGGTTCTTTATGGTTGTGTGTTTTTTATTGTTATCGGAGGTGCTTTTGCAAGTTATATGCAAGCGACGACGCTTTTTATTGGAAAGAAGATTGCTTTGCAAGGAATGGAGGATGAAATGCCAAGGGGATTTCAGGACGCCATTACACCCAAAGTCCAGGACATTGCCAATACGATTCTGCCCGCAAGTTATATTGCGATACTTATCTTGGGGTCATTGCAATCGTGGTACTTTGGCATCCTCTTGTTGACCCTTTCTTTTGTAGGTATGGCAATTTTCAAAAAGTTTATCCCAAATAAGTTGAACTTTTATCTTAAGATAGTGATGTATTTCATGGCTAATAAAGTTGCTGATTACGCAAAAAGCGGCGACGTAATGAGGGTTGAAGCAGCAAGGGATGTCTTAGATAATGTCGGCACTTTTTATCTTCAAGTAAAGGATCAAGACATGACTGTGCCGAGCTTTGATGAAATTAAACAAATGCCTTTGGGTTATTAAATGTTCGGGTTCAGCTTGAGCGCAAGTCACGGTTATGCAGCTATTCAAAACATTGCTCAAAATCTTCTCAATACTCGCAGCCGCTTTCTCCGCTCTCATTCTCTTTGTAGGGCTTATTCTCACATACTTTCATCTTTCTCCAGCCTTAGGTCATTCCATGGAACCTACTATCAGTTACGGTGATTGGACGTTTACTTCGTCCATGAAATCACCGAAGGTGGGAGAAGTTTTTGATTTCTACTGTCGAACCGAACGATGTGATACGGAGGGTGGTATGTTACTTTTGAAGCGTCTTATCGATGTGGATCAGAACGGCTGCATCTTCGTTCAGGGGGACAATGTCGACGCTATGTCGTATGATTCCCGCGATTACGGCCGTCTTTGTTCAGGTGAATTCGAGTATCACGCCGTAGTCATCTCAATTATACATCGCTAAAATGCGTGTAAGGTGCTATAATACAGCTTATCGGACTATATTTACGGATGGTATGATTTTATGTTATGGGTTTAAGTCAGAAAGCAAATTATGGAACAATAATTAAGATTTTTTTGATAATCGTGTTTTTGCCGTTTGTTACTGTCTGGTATGTTTGGCAGAAGACGAATTGGTCAGAACGGAATAAGTGGATTGTGACCGCTGTTGTGGCGGTTTTTTGCTTGATTGCTTTCGCTTCTGATGAAGATGCAGTGCAACCGCTCCAACAAAAGGTTGAAGTGGGTACTAATTCAAATAATCAGGTCCCCGTAGGGACTCAAGAAAATAATTCAACCGATTCGGCGTCAGCGCCTCAATTGGAAGATGTAAATTTACAGCAAGAGGGTGAGATATTCAAGGTTGTTCATGTTGTCGATGGTGACACAATTAAACTTGATAATGGTCAGGTGGTTCGGTATATCGGTATTGATACACCGGAAACAGTTGATCCAAGAAAACCTGTTCAGTGTTTCGGAAAGGAAGCGAGCGCAAAGAATAGGGAGCTTGTGGAGGGGAAAGAAGTAAGGTTAGTGAAAGATATCTCAGAAACAGACAAATACGGTCGCTTGCTTCGATATGTGTATGTGGGGGATGAGTTTATTAATGACTACCTCGTTCGTCAGGGATACGCTCATTCTTCGAGTTATCCGCCGGATGTGAAGTATCAAGATCAATTCCGTTCTGCTGAACAAGAAGC
This sequence comes from uncultured Bdellovibrionales bacterium, assembly GCA_964624415.1. Taxonomy (GTDB): domain Bacteria; phylum Patescibacteriota; class Minisyncoccia; order Moranbacterales; family UBA1568; genus JAQTRS01. Next base: position 12,610 of record CAZUWR010000005.1, read on the forward strand.
AAGGGAAGGTAAGAGAGGATTGTGGTCTGATGGCGCTTGTGAGGCAGAACTGAAGACTGTTCCCGCCCCTATTGTTACACCGAAGTCAGTGGTTACATCTGATACGGTAGGCGGGTATGTTTGTAACTGTAGTAAAACTTGCGCTCAAATGGGCTGTTCTGAAGCGCAGTACCAGCTCAATACGTGTGGCTGTTCTCGACGTGATGCTGACCATGACGGCATTGCTTGTGATTCGGATTGTCAGTAAATATATTGTGTTATGAGTGCTTATTCTATCTATGCCGACAATCGTCCAATTAAAGTTGCCTACCTCATAGCGAATGCTTCGCGCTATTCTGCTAATGTAGCAAAAGCTATTGATAATATCATCAGTCGGAATCAATCTTTTTGGGGAGGAAGATTTTCTCCTATACTAATTCTTAACGGAGGAACTCTTGATGCGGACCAGATGAGTTTCTTAAAGACATTTGATCCAGATGTTATTAAGTTTATAGGCCCCTTAAAAACTGCAGCATTACGTAAAATTAATCTTGTCTCTCACCCATATCATATTGATCAGACCGAGATAGATGGTGAGTATATTAATACAGAAATTCACGACACAAGAGTTGAATATTTGCCTACACCAGAGTTGATCGCGAAGATTAATCGAACTCTACCAAATGAGAGTCAAATTATCTTATTTGATATTAAAGAACTTAAAGACGAAGATATTAGGAAGTTTATTATCAGAAACTTTGGGATAATTGAGGATTCATATTCCTCCAGGGTATTAGAACAAGCGTTTAAACTTAAGCTGAAAGTAAAAGATCTGGATAGCCTTATAAAGGCTCTTGAGGAGATAAATAATGCAAGAAATATTGTATTTCCCATACAGCTGAGTGCTTTCCCGTGTTCTATCACTGAAATAGAGCGAAAAAATTATGAAGAAACTTTTCATATATGTATTGGAGATAATGTAAGAGACGTAGTATTTTCTTGGAATAACCCCTTAACACAACCTCAGTGGCGGAGATCGTATATTAATAGCTTATGGGTTCCAGGTGGCTTAGCTAGAGACGAGAGATTTTCAAAATCGTTAGGCACTCTTATCAGGCGTTTTTCAAAGTCTTTTACTAGCTGGGGAACAGAAAAAATTCTGGTTGAGTCTCACAGTGTGAAGAAGAACACGCTTGAGAAGTTTGTGGAGATGCTCGATGTTCAGGGGTTCCTTCGGACTGAGATTCTAGAACTTGCAAATAAACAAGTATTTCCGAAGTACATTGACTTCTTTACTTTCGACATTCTTAAAACAGGGATGCAGTATTTCAGGCTTCATTCTGAGGAAGAAAGTTTGCAACTAGAATGTCCATTAGGTAAGACTCACGTAAAGAACGGCGGTCATTGGATGACTGATTTTTACATAAATAAAGGAAATAAGGGTCTCTATTACAGTAATTTAGAGAGTTGGTTGCAGTTACCAAGCTATAATCTCTTGGCACACAATATCTTCCCAGGCACCCCATCAAGGATTACAAATCGCGGACTTCCTTCCTGTCTCGTCCAGATGCCATTTAGTGAGCCAATCGCAGAGGATAGAAATGTAGTTAAGTTTAAAATGATAAGTGACGGAAGCATTTTTAGGGGAATAATGCTTTCAAATTCTAAGGCATTTCAAAATCGTACTTGGTATAACGATGATGCGAGGAAAAAGAAAATAGAGGTTGAGTACATACGAGATAGTGAAATATCAAGTAGTGGAAAGTACTTGATGGGTTTTGTTGGTAATTTTCAAGGGCTTAGTAATGCAGAACGTTTTCTTTCCGATGATTATTGGATGGAAATAATGAATTATTTGTCTGGAAAAGGTGCCGAGAAAGACAAAAACTTACTAGGTCAACTCACAAACAAAATTGCTGATGATATAAAAAAGGGTCGAGTAGGTATTAAAGATGCAGAAAACTTAGCAACATATTTATTGGGGCTTGCCAAGAGTTATGACCTACCGTCTGTTACGGGGGCTAGTTATGATATTTTTGAGAGGAGTTTAGATAAGAAGAATGCTAAGTATCAGGATGAAAAGGCATCTCCAAAAAAACGTCGGGAAATGAAAGTACAAGCTGAAGAGGAAGTACGAGAAGAAATGAATGATTTAATTGAGCTGGGTATCCTCTTAATGGGCTTTTACCTTCGATGTCCCTCTTGTGGCTTTGCTGAATGGCGAGTATTAGATGAAGCTTCTCAGCATCTCAACTGTAAGGGTTGTAATTATAGGTACACTTTAAATTCAGAGCATAGATGGTCATATAGACTGAATTCTCTGGTACAGGCTGGTATAGCAAAGCACGGACTTGTTCCAGTGGTACGAGCTCTTTCCAATCTCTCTCAAAGAGCAAGACACTTCTTCGCTTTTTATCCATCGTTGGATGTTTTTTCGCCGGGAAGCAAGGCTGCATTTACTGATATTGATCTACTTTGTGTTGTGGATGGGAAACTTATATTGGGTGAATGTAAAGAATCTAGTTCAGGTTTTAAAACCAAAGATTTCGACAATATGCTTAAAGTTGCCAAGGCTTTAAGACCTGCAGAAATATTTTTTTGCGCATTTTCTGGGACGCAGACTCCATTAACCAAAGCCAAAATGGCTGAGATAGCATTGGAGCTTGAGCCTTTAAATATTGCAGTAAAGTGGATGGGGGACGATTATGTTCCACATATTGATCGACACTAGTGCAATTTAGTATATTCAACTCCTCTAAAAGAGGAATAAAGATTAGTTTGATGTTTTTTAAGTTATGGAAAAGAAAAAACAACACACGGTGCCTCGTAGTTACCTAGAGAACTTTGCTGATCAAAAAGGAATGGTCTGGGTATTAACAGAAGAAGCTTCCGGTAAAAAGATTTTTAAATCCGCCCCGAAGAATTTACTTACAGGAAATCATTTTTATACTATTGAATTCGATAAGGGAGAAGCATCATTTATTATTGAGGATACGCTCGCAAATATTGAGGGGAGGTTTGCAATAATATTTCGTGAAAAAATTTCTCAGGAATTACCTCTGACATTAGAAGAAAGGGCTTGCGTATCTATATTTGTTGGCACTTTGTTGTTCAGGACAAAAAAGATAAGAGAGTCAATGCGACAAGGTTTTGTGAACTTAGAGAAACAGATGGAAGAATGGAGAAAACAGTTTGAAGTTATGTCTCCTAAGACTAGAGAGGTGGCCTCTAAGATATCCCCGCCTACTAATGGACAAAGTTTCACTCAGGATGATGTGAAAAATGCTATTGAAAACATAGATGACATCCATTCCTCTATGTTGATTGAAAATCTGCCAGAAATAGCTTCGCTTATTTTTGATATGGGATGGGGGGTTATCACTCCAGAGGATAGTTCGGATGAATTTATCACATCTGACCATCCTGTCTCTATGTTGAGACCTGATTCAATCAGAAAGTACGGACCGGATGCTCTCGGGAGTATTCCTGGACTTATATACAAAGATGTGGAAATATCATTGCCACTTTCACCTAGGTTAGTTCTTTTTATGGGTTGGCAGATTCAAGAATCAAGCCAATATTATGTTCCAATGCCATCTAGCTTTGTGGGGCAGTTGAATCTTAGGACTATTATCCAAAGTAGAGAAAAGATTGTGGCTTCAAGTGAGAGGCAAATTAATAAGATCAAGGGATGGATTCAAGAATTGGAGAGGCAGTATCCTCGAAAAGTCGAATCTAGTGATTAGGCTATGAGCTCATCAAGCAGGTTCGAACTTCATCCAGTGCCCGGAGCAGTGTTAAACAAAGGCTTTATAAAGCCTTTGTTTTCGTATATCCAAGGAGCGGATTCGAACCTTGGAGAAGAATTTCTACCTTATTGAGAGTTTTTCATTGACGAATTTCATGTAACAGTGTACATTAGAAAGTCCTCTTTTGAGGCAAAATTTCATCAGTTTTCTTAACAATTTTAATATTGGAGGTGTTCGGTGGATAAGAATAGCATTCGTCCGATTGTGGTTGGTTCACCGTCTATCGGTGATTCTGAAACGGTTATATTTCTTGCTCAAGAGCTGGTGCGTATTCAGGTACCCGGCCTTCTTATGGCGGAAATTGTCCGTATCTGTAATGGTCAACGATCCTTTGAGGAGGTTCTGAATTTACTCGAAGATCGATGGGATCGTAAAACACTTGAGGCATTCCTGAATCACTTGATGAATCAAGGCGTGCTTTGTGACTGCTGCGATATGAGCGGCTATATCTGGCCATTTGTTTTCAATCCAAGTCACTTTGCTCAGTCGGTAACGAACGAGCAGGTGAGTGCGATGGTGGAACAGGCGCGCCAGAGACATCGGGAAAATATTTCGAGTAAAAAGCTTTCAGTGCACAGATCTCAATTGACTACTTTGCTAAACAGTCGTCAATCGTCGAGGGTTTTTTCCGGGAAACCGGTAGAATTACAGAAAATCGTCGATATGTTATGGGCGGGATACGGGATTCTTTGCGGATCATATGAGTCGGTTGGTTTTGATCGCCACACGGTTCCATCAGCCGGAGCGCTCTACCCGTTGCGAATTTCGTTAGTCTTGTTCCAGTCTTCAGGTGATCTGGAAAGTGGCGTTTACGATGTAGCGTTCTCCCCCGATGGCTCCATTGGGTTGGTGTTGGTATCAACGGATCTTGTCCCGATATACCAAGCTTTTGCCGACCCACTCATTCTTCATGGGGCAACCGGTGTTATTGTCATCAATGGTTCGTTCGAGGTTACAGCAGCCAAATATGGCAATAGAGCGTTGCTCTACGTGCCGCTTGAGGCTGGACATGTAGCTCAAAACATCTACCTATCGGCAGCGGAATCTGATGTAGCAACGGTTGAAATCGGTGGTTTTCTTGAGGAATCAATGCAAGAGGCATTGCATTTGCCTGAGGGATATTTGCCGTTGTCGACAGTGGTCTTCGGAGAAGTGGGTGAACCTCAGGAAGCATATCAATCGGCCGTTGAGGTTCGTTGGGTTGTTCCAAAAGCTGGTGGCTACACGGCACCTTTTACTTTGGTGTTTGCTCGGTGGCAACAGGGGGCATTAGAAAAGGACGATTGGTCGTGTGGTCGTTCGAAAGATCCGTTCATTGCGCACGCTAAGGCAGTAGCCGAGGCGGAGGAGTGGGCAGCATGCGGTTTTCCCGAGGGGCTACTTCGGTCAAGAGCCAGAGATCTTCCCGGAATGGTTTCACCTGAAGTGTTTGTTGCCTTCCATCCAGAACAGTACGAGTCGTCGCATTTCCCCTTCTTTCCTTTTGATCCGGAAACGGAGTATGAATGGAAGGAGGCGGTTGACCTAACAACCGGTACGCAGCGGTTTGTGCTTGCGGATTGCATCTATTTCCCGTATCATCCGGAATATCCGCGATATGCGAGTGCAAACTCATCGGGAGCAGCTGCTTATCCGACACGGTCGGGCGCAGTCGAACGGGCGGTACTGGAATTGATCGAGCGTGATGCATTCATGATCGTCTGGCTTAACCGCTTGGTGATGCCGACGGTTCAAGTAGAGAGCTTACCAACAGATGTTCGAGAGCGTATCGGAAAGCTTGAAGAAACGGGGTTTGAGGTTATCGTTAAAGATTTGACGCTTGACCTTGCGCCAGTGGTATTGGTTTTCGTTCAGAATGAGGAATTGCACTACACAAACTGCTCGGCAAGTTCTTCCTTTAACCCCCTCGAGGCGCTAGATCGCGCGTTGATGGAGGTTGAATCGGCGGTATATTGCCGTCTCGCATTCGGTTCTTCGGAACCGATTCTTCCCGAAGATGTGCGGATGACGCAAGATCACGGGAGGCTCTACGAACAGGAGGCTTTTTTCCATCGAGCAGATTTTTTGAAGGAGCACATGCTTCTGAAAGATTTCGGCGAAATTGGAGTGGCTCACTGTTCTTCATGGGAGGGATTGTTGAGAATCCTATCGGAGCAACAAAGAAGTGTCTTTGTGGTTGACCTTGAAGTGCCTGAAGTGGACGGCAAAAAACCAACTTTGCATAAGGTAAAAGCCTTTGTGACTGGGTTGGTGCCGATCAGTTTCGGGTATGGAGAAGAGCCATGCGGCATACAGAGAATCTATGATGTCCCCGTGGCATTAGAATTCTGTTCTAAGAGGCTTCGGTACGGTGAGCTCAATACCTTCCCGCATCCTTACACCTGAAAGAAGCTTGCGAAAGGAGGTGATACCTATGCAAGTAAAATCCACAGAGAAAGCGCAGTCCTTTGAGTGGAGCGTCACGGTTGAACCGCGGCGCACCAGCCAAGGGCAGGAGGCGTTGTCGAGCAAAGGAAGCAGCAGTTCTGGCTCCAGCCAGCGTTGCAACAACTGCCGGGCAAGTGCGATTCAGCGTTAATCGCGTCCATCCGGAAAACTAAAGCGCTTTAGTTTTAGTCTTTGGGGTCTTGGTCATCTGATCAAGACCCTCTTTTTATTCTCTAAAATCCGACCCTGCCAAAATTTCCTCAGGCTTTAAGCGGACAATTTCATCCCATGGAGTTTCCGGATGTTGTTTCCGATAGAATTCAACCAATCTATAGCCGACAGCGTATCCGGTCCAGAGTGGGTAGTCTTTTCCCTCTAGGAAAACAGGGTAGTAAAGATCTGTTTCTTGAAAATGTTCTTTAAGTTTCTTATGCCATTTTAAAGCATCTTCTTGGGAAATTGCTTGTGATGGCATATCCGGTCGCTCTCCGAAAAGAAACGAAACAAAGCTCTCTGCCGCACCTTCGAATACGAGATCATCCAAAAGATTTTGACGTTCGTAAAAATTATCCATAACCGTGTGGAGGAATTCATGGCAGATCGTTTCCGTGAGTGCGCGTTTCCAATGCTCTGTTTCGGTTGGCGAAACAAAAAGCAGAAGTGTGTTTTTGTAGGGCGTGTAACCGGATACGCCACCCATTTTTTCTTGCACGAAAGCGCTGAGTGTTGGGAAAAGAAAGATGTTGGTTGGAGGAGTTTCAATATGTTCGTGACACAATTGTAGAGCTTGTTCAACAGTAGCAATAAGTTCCTTCTCGGGGATATTAAAAGTAGACACTAGGGAGGGATCTTGATTTGGATCGGAGATATTGTAGAGGAGACTGTCTTTTAGGTATTGCTGTTCACCAAAACCAGCATAACCAATGCTTTCCGAATGAGGGATCTCATTAAGAAACCGGTCGATGATGTTGTCAACGCTGAGGGAGGTGTCATATTTCGTGAAAAGGTTGAGTGCGCCGATAGCGACATCTTGCCCGTTTTTATTAGTGATGATTTGATGTGTTTGCATATCGTATACTTTAAGAATCAGAGTGGGTATGGAAGGGATTATGCCTCTTGACCTTATGATAACTTTCTTGTTGCGGAAAAACAATGATTTCAATGAGTACGTTCCATGTTCTCATCCTTGTAATTCAAGAAGTCGCAGAGTTTCTATTGGAAAAATTTAGCTAATATAAGCTATTTTCCCATAAAATCGGTTCGAACTTCGTCCAGTGCTCGGAGCATTGTTAAATAAAGGCTTTAAAAAGCCTTTATCTTCGTATAACCGAGGAGTGGATTCGAACTTTTTTCGAACCGTTTGCTTTAATAAGTGAATAATGTTATTGTGTTTTGTTGTCCTTTAACAATATAATGGTGGTATATGAACAGATATATTCTTCAAATGGTTTTGAAAGTAAGACAGTTGTATTGGTTCGTGGTGCGTCCCAAGACATGTGGTGTTCGTGCGATGGTTATTGATGACAAAAACAAGGTGCTTCTTGTGAAGCATCGGTATGGTGGCGTGCAGTGGTATCTTCCCGGTGGTGGCATGAAACGGAATGAGAATTGCGAAGAAGCGATTAAAAGGGAGTTGGTCGAGGAAGTTGGAATCGCATTTTCTTCGGTAGAAAGACAGTTGGGAGTATATGCGAATAATCGCGAGTATAAGTCGGATACGATTACCGTGTATGTGATACGTCAGTACAGTAGTAGTGATACAAAACACATCGAAGTCGAGAGAAAAGAGTTCTTCGATATGCGAGCGCTTCCTGCGGGAGCTTCCGCTGGAACGAAACGTCGTATTGAGGAGTATTTGGGAGTTCGTGAGATAACGAAAGAATGGTGAGGAGGGTTTGAAATGTTAAATGAAGCGTACCTTGGCAGTCCGGAAGATCAAAGATATATCAAAGCATTTCTTGCTTTGGTTCGTAGCATTGATCCGATAGAAATATCAACTACGGCGACTTTTTTCAGGCTAAGCGAAAGAGAGAAGTTGAAGGATTTGATTGATTATGATGTCTTCTTGGACATTATAAATCAGGCAAATGGTCTCATAATGAATGATTACTCAGGAGCCTATCATTCTATTGCCTACGACCGGTATCTTGTTGGTGTGGCTATGGATGATGGTATGGGAGGATTTCATGACGAGAGGAGTTTTGGTTATCACTTTTACTATTCCGCGGGATTCGTATTACTTATGAACCCAGGAATTGTGAAGAATAAAATAGTTAGAACTGTTGAGTTAGCTCGAAATTATCTGCACGATTGTCTGCATCATTCGACATTCAGAAGTTTTCGCAGAAGGGATAATTTTCCAGCAAAGGACTCAAAGGCTGCGAAGATAAGTTTGCCTGAGTTCTATCGTGAACAATACGGTATAAATTTCAGGAATCAGGAAGGTATATCGTATTCTTCTGTGAATCTGACGAAGAAATCACCACAGGCTATCAATCTGAACCTTTTGATGGATGGCGCAGTTGTATTGACGGCCACCTCTGTTCTGGAGGGGATTGGTATTGGGCGATTGATTGATGTATCAACGATGAATGCATTTGAAAGGGATGTTTGGAATGAAGTCTTTTTACAGGATTTCCGATATGATACACATCCTCGCGCAGGTAACTTTAGGAATGAGGTTCAGATTCCAACTCAGTGTTTCATTGACTATTGGGGAGGAAATGTGTTTCTTAAGTTAATCATTCAGTCCATATTCAGTGGCGATTTAAATGAATTGAAACAATTCTTTTCTGAAAAGTCGCATGAAGCAGATGCTTGGGAAAAAGTTTTCAAACGACCAGGCTTTGAGTTTTGAGGTCTTATTTTTAGGAGGTGAAGTGATATGTCGGTTTACATATATCAAAAAAGTTTACAATTGGACGATGTGGATCAGTCTAGTCAGGTAAGGCATTTGGTTCCAGTTGAGAGAATGAATGTCCTTGATCGGAATTATATCCATAAGATCCAAGAGCGGTTCTATGAGCTGGGATTTGGGTATATGGTAGGAAATATCAATGGATGTTTCAATACAAAACTGTATGGAACTCTTATGGCATTTCAGCAACAAGCCAAATTTCCTCTCAGAAGGAAAAAGGATTTTGTTTGTGGTCAATGTTCATTGGAAGAAGTTTCTGTATCGTTTTACGGGTCTTCCAATGGCGTATTCGATTTGGAAACGTCCAAAGAAATGGATTTGTGGCTTAGGAAGGGTTATGTGAATAGTTGTGAGGAACCTCTTATCCAGATTGGAAAAACATGGGCGAGAGAAGAAGTTTTCCGAGCTGTCTCTAGCGTGAGAGATGCTATTATCAGTAATGAAGGAGTTTTCCCGGAGCTGTCATTTGCATGTTTTCGTCACCCTGCAGGAGCATTGGAGATGCCTGGCAGAAAAAAAGAATCGCTTCATTGCACGGGTCTTGCTCTTGATCTTGATGAATGGCGAGGTGCTCAATCGCAAGAAGATGATTTCTTTTTTATCGAGCGTATTGATGAGAAGTGGACTGTGTATGCGCGCTCAAGGAGTATTCATGTCCCTGAAATATGCATACGGGCTTGGTACTTCGATAAGCAATCTCAGAGATTTTATGAAAAAGAAGTCCGAGAACGTCTTATTGATGTGTCTTCATTGATGAGGGATAACGGATTGGAGCCGATTAACGCTATCGATGGATGGGAGAAATCCTATTATCTTTCAGAATGGTGGCATTTTCAAATCAATCAAAATGATGATTGGTTTACGGGAATGAAGGCAATCGGATTCTCTCGTGAATACCTTGAATTTCTTGGCTACAAACAGGGGTGAAGCAAAATGTTGACGATAAAAGATGTTAGTACAGTTCTTTGTGAACGCCTAAGACGGTATGACTCCGAGGTTTTGAGCGGGGCTTTGTCTGTAATAAGTGACAGGCCTGCCCTCATTGAGTTGCTGGAGTTCATTTATTCGGATGATAGCGTTTTGGCGAATGTTGCTGCAAAATCATATGCTCATCGCAATGGTTTTGATAAGCTTGTATTGATTGCCTCATCGAAACCAGAGTTCAGACTTCGTCTCCATATTTGGTGGCCGAATTCCGATGAGATAGGCGATATGCACATCCATAATCATAAATGGGACTTTCGATCAAGGATTATCGAAGGTTCTTATAGACATAAGGAGTATGTGGTTGATACAGAAGGTGAAGAATGGCATCGATACATTTGCCATTCGGTTCTTCAGAAAAAAGGTCATCAAATGGAATATGAATATGCGCAACATTTGCGATGCGTGTCTGATGGCACTGTGGAGATAGGTGGTGAATATACGCTTAATCACAACACATTGCATAAAGTATCTTTGATTGATTCTTCCAGACTTACATCGACAATCGTTTTGCAGAGCCCTGTGTTGCAGGAAAGTACGAGCGTCTATTCTCGTGAGATATTGGGCGACTCGCTTATTCAGCCGAGATTATGCAATGCGGACGAGGTGAAGTCTAAGATAAGGAGGTATTTGGATATGTTAAGTTAGCATTCTGAGTTTCAGGGTTGTTTCCGCTAAAAGTGGAGCAGCCCTGTTTTTTTGTGCTTTACTTTATCGCATATTTAAGCCATTATCATATAAAATCGGTTCGAACTTCATCCAATGCCCGGAGCAGTATATTTTAGAGGCTTTTTAAGCCTCCTTCTAAGTTTACAACTAATCTAAAGCTTTTTATGAAAGAAGTCTCTGTCCGTATTTTTCAATAAAATATTTCACGGGATAAACGAGCTCTTTTTGCAGTGCTTCTTCCAGTGTAAGCCAAACGGGCTTCACACCCTCATCGTTTATTTCTATTTCCCCGATATTTTCAACTGTAGCGGTATAAAGATGCCACTTGTGATTATCGGCACCGCGACGGCATTCATCGCCGATGACATCTTCTTCTGAAAAGAGTTTCACGCTACCGATCTTAATGCCCGCCTCTTCTTGTAATTCTCGTTTTGCGGCCGTTTCCGCATCTTCTCCGGTATCCAAATGGCCGGCTGGAATAGCAAAAGCAAAGGGATAGATGGTTCGCTCGAAAAATAGAGCCTTATTTTCCTCGTTGAATACGAATACCCCCACACTTTCGTGCCAGTATTCTTTTGTAGACTCATCTATCCACCAGACGGTTTTTGGGTCGATAACAATAAGGCGAGGGGATTTGTTACCGCATTGATTACAAAGATAGAAGGTTTTTTCATTCTCAAAAACTCGGTTGATATTTTCTGAGTAGCAATTTGGGCAGTATTGGTGAAATTGCCCGTCTGTTGGCAGTGTGAAATCAATTTTCATAGGGTATTAAGAAATGAGTCTTATTTTTATACCTAAGACAGAATACTTTGCTTCTTGTTCTGGCGTATAAAAGGAAGCTGTCCTTGTAAGAAAAACTTCTTGAGTGTCATCACCGAATGTGGTGATGGGAAAGTCGTCAGTAAGCTCTGAGAATGTTTTATAGTTTAATAAACCAACAACTTCAACCCGTATTGTTGTGAGGCGATCCGGTTCGAGATAAATTTCGATAATATCGCCTAGTTTTATTTTACGGCGTTTTTCATCGAGAAGTCTCGCCCCTATCGTTTTGATACCGTTTTTTATTTGATTGAAGGGATGTGGCTGGAGTCCTATGGTGTGAATCATTGCGATAGGTGAGTTACTTAGTTCTTTTATAGTATTCGTTTTTACGAAAAAGTAAAGACTTTTGCGAAAACATCCTTACGCGGTTTATTTTTTCCACTCAAAAGTTCGAAAGCCGTTCTAATATACGAGCTAGTAAAAAAATGCTATGGCAAGCCTTATTTTCTGTTGCCTGGGATAGGACGATGAATTCGAGAGTCAAAAGATCGATTTTGCTCTTGTATGAAAAGGTATGTTCTAAAAAATAGGAGTACTGGTCTTTTTAAAATTAATTTGGTATTGTTAAAAGGTAGTTTAGTAAAATAAAAAATATGTTACAAACAAAAAAAGGTATTGTGATCGTTGTGGGCGTTGTTGTGCTCAGCACAGCCGTCTATTATTGGTATGCGACAAACATCCTCAATGTCAAGATTGATGATGAGGATATCGCGCCACCGGTCGCCGTCGTGATTCCCGAATCAAGAAAATTGACGGCTGTCAAGAAGTATATGGCAACAGCAGACAAGGAAGACACACTTCGTTTTGTCGTGACTGTTGATCGAGAAGGAGTCATCACCGATGTTCTTACTGTGGATGCGGAAACCAATGAAGTCCCTGAGAAGAAAAAAGCCTTCAATGAGGGTCTAAAAGTTGTTATCAAAGGGAAAAAAATGAGCGAGCTCGGTCCTGTTGATAAAATCGGCACCTCGACGTATACGACCAATGCCTTCAATGAAGTTATTGATACACTGAAAGCGCAACTCTAATAGTATTGCAATGGAAGCTTTTTCTTTCTCTGGATTGGGTACCGGATGGTCTGTGTTGATAGATGGTGATGTGCTTCGATCTGAAGTTAAGAAGGACGTTCTTTCTTACGCGGAGGATTTTGAGAAGCGTTTTTCCCGATTCCTGCCACATTCCGAGGTCAATGCTTTTCGAACATCAGAGGCTGGCGAGTATGCCATTTCCTCTGATTTTTTATTTCTGCTTCAATCAGCAGACAAGCTCCGACTTCTTACGGATGGAAAATATGACCCCGCAGTAGCGCTGATCCTTGAGGATGCCGGGTATGGAAACGCAAAAAAACTGACGCCCCTCAAAAGAAAGGAAGACAGTGCGATGCCAAAGTGGTCTCTTTTGGGAAATATTTTGAGTATCGACGGGCCTATCGCTTTCGATTTCGGCGGTATAGGCAAGGGATACTGTATCGATGGAGTGGCTGCTATTGTGCGAAATGCGGGATATGAGTATTTTTTAGTCGAAGGGGGCGGGGATATGGTTGCGACCACAAAAGCTGACGGCAGTTCTTTCCGAGTCGCGATTGAATATCCAGAAAAACCCGATACAGCCGCAAGCGTTATCGGTCTTTCGAATCAAGGGGTTGCTGTCTCCGATATCTTTCGTCGTCGTTTTGGAAGGTGGCACCATCTGATAGATGCGCAAGAGAAAAAGCCGATAGATACTATTATCGGTAGTGTCGCTGTGGCACAGGATGCTTTTTCGGCCGATTGTATGACTTCTGGTCTGTTTTTCGCACCAACGCAGAAGTATTCTCTTTTGGCGAGCGCCTTCAAGTCTTCGTATATCGTTTTCCAAAAAGATGGGACGGCGCAGGTGAGCTTGGATTGGATGGGTGAGATATTGTAAGTTTCTCGCTTGATTTAAAAGTTCTAAACGTATCTATCAAGTCAAGAAGCCGAGGACCTTAGCTGGATTGTATCGGCGCACTTTTTTGGCTTGAGTTGGAAGCTTGAGCTTTTTTTGATATAGTTCACATATGAAAGATATTACTCTCCATGCCAAATGGCTTATCAAGGCTCCTCTAGCAGAGGTGTTTGATATGATGACTGACTTTGAAAAATTTCCTGAGCATTTTCCAAAAGTCGCGGAATCTATACAGATTGTGAAACACGAAGAAAATTATGTGGAAATGGATGCGACCGTCAAATCGTTCGGCCAAAAGTTTCCAGTAACAATGAAAACCAGGATTATTCCTGGAAAGGGGTTTATTTCGGATAATGAAAGCCCAAAATTTGGAACTTCCGGACACGAAGAATTATTACTTTCTGAATGTCCGGAAGGAACCGTGATCGATTACACGTATCAAGTTGCTATCCATAAACGCTGGCTTCGTATAGTTGCAAAACCATTGATCGGATGGTTTTCTATGAAATACTGGCAGAAAGCCGTCATAGATGAACTGAGAAAAAGGCTTGAGAGATAAAATTCTGAGTATCATCGAAGTCGATTTGATTTCCAAAGGCAAGAAAGAGAGTGTTTGCTTCTACCCTTGCTTTTTTGTGGTAAAATGGGTATATGAAAATGAAAACAGGATTTTTAATCGGAATAGGTGCTCTGTTGGTAGCGGTTATCGGTCTATCGGTCTGGTTTGGATATCAGAAACCGCAAACTCTTTGGCAAGATATCTTATCGCGCGCAGGCTTCGGCAAACCGGAAGCGGATGCTGCCAGCAAAATCGTTTTTCTCGGAGATAGTATCACGTTTCTTGAGGATTGGAATGTGCTTTTTGGTGTCTCAGACATCGAAAATGCCGGTATCTCCGGCAATACGACGGATGATGTTCTTAATAGATTGGAGTCGGTTATCGATCATAAACCCGAAAAGCTTTTCCTTATGATCGGCATCAATGATTTGCTGAGGGGCAAGGATGTTGCCGACGTCTTAGTTAATTATGAAAAAATAGTACAAACGATACGATCACAATCACCGCATACTACGGTATATATTCAAAGCGTGTTGCCGGTGAACAATGATATTTCGAAATACGGATCGGTCGATAGTCAGAAAATTATCGATTTGAATAACGGCCTCAATATTTTTGCTGCTAAAAACAAGATTCTTTTTATTGATCTCTATCCATATTTTTGCGGATCTGATAATAAATTATACAGAGGATACGCGAAAGATGGACTGCATCTCAATTCTCACGGGTACGCAATGTGGAAAAAGGTGATAGCTGGGTATATATATTGAAAAGGGTGGATTTTTTGGTGAATATGATCTGCAAAAGACTCAGGCGAGTCTTTTTATATTTTAACGTAGGGAGTATTCAATTTTTGTCGCATCGGTACTTCGATAAACCGATACGTTAAAGCGGAGATACAAATGACAACAGCTAAGTATATCAAAGCATAGATCCAGGCAACTCCCCAAGAAAGATTTTCCAATTTTATGTTCGGGAATCTTTTGAAATAATTGAAAAGAAAATACATAATGGGAAGGTGCATGAGATAGAGCGAATAAGAGATATCGCCTAAATAGATGAGCGGTTTGAGATTGAGGATATATTTGCCGATACCTTCGGTGTACACGCTGACCAAGATTACGGCGGCGAATACGATGATAGGAAAAATATCCGGCACAGAGACCGTCATTATCGTTATAACGGCTGCCATAACCAAGAGCCAAGCGATATTTGTATGGAGGTAGCGTTGGCCCCATCCGACGCGATACAGCTCGTAGATGAGCATGCCGAAAAGAAATCCGAAAAAGCATCGGACAAAACCATAGTCATAGGTCACATCTAAAGTGTATCTTATGCTGGGGTCGAGCGTGCCGTTTGTGGCAGCGGATAATGGGTACAGATAATAGATGATGAACATATAGCCGGCGATGACGCCGAAAAAAATGAAGATCTTTTTCCAATCAGTGATTTTTCGAAAGGGAATGAGAAGAAAAGGAAAGACGACATACATCCACCACTCGACACTGATAGACCAGGAAGCACTGTTCCAGGAAAGGTTTTTTTCGATGCCCATAGACTGGAGGAGAAGGAGATTGGTCCAGATGGCGCCTGCATTGAAGGTATGGATATAATCTGCCGGATACAGGGTGAAGTTGGCTCGGTACCAAAAATAAAAAGCTACCATAGATAGAAAGGAAAATATATGGAGCGGATAGATACGGGCAAACCGTGAGCGCATAAATTTGAAAAAATTCTCTTTGATGCCTTTTTCAAACGATTCCGCATAAACATGCATCATAATAAAACCGGAAAGCAGAAAAAAGAAATCTACCCAAAGATAGCCCTTTTGGATAAAATGATCGAAGGGGCTATCCCAGGGCGCGAGTGCAAAACAAAAGAAATTGATATGAAGAAGAATGACTAAAATAGCAGCAAGGCCGCGAAGAGAAGTGAGTGAGGAAAGATAATGGCCTTTTTTCATAGCGATAATCTGTAGAGTTAACTTGTTTGGCATTATACAGGATAGGTGTTAAAGAGTAAACTGAATCTGATTTCGATCTCAAATGAATATGCGTAGAGTTTGGTAGCATTGTCCACAGTTCTTTATTTTGAACTTACGCATTTTTTCGGTATAATAAAAGAAGCGAAATATAAAAAGGAAAGGAGGTGTGTTCTATGAAAAAAATACTACGAAATAGTGCGTCCTTTGTGCTTTTAGCAGTGCTTTTAGCAGTGCCTCAGGTGGCGTTCGGCCAGTTCAATATCGGTGAGATTCAGAATAATGCGGCCGGTTTCGGCGTTTCTACCTCGACCCCTACCGGTATCCTGACCAATATCATCAACTACGCATTGGCTATCATCGGATTCTTGGGTGTCTTGGGATTCATCATCTCGGGTATCATGTATCTGGTGTCTGCGGGCGATGAGTCACAGGCAGAAAAAGCTAAAGGCTATATGGTCAACTCCATCATTGGAGTTATCATCGCCCTTTTGGGTTATGTGGTTATGGCAGCTATCAGTACCTTGCTCGGTGCCGGTGGTGCTACGACAGGATTGTAAGGTCTTTTACAAGAGAGATTGTTATACGGACAACCCTGCTTTTGCAGGGTTGTTTTTGTATCGATGTTGCATTGACAGCGTTCAATCAGTTGATATATACTTGATATATCAATCATTAATGCATGCTTATGAAAGTCGCGAACAGCTCGGTGGAATTTATTATGGAGTTTGCCAAGACGCAGGCTATCCTTGCAAGACGATTCGATAGGGGGTTGGG
This sequence comes from uncultured Bdellovibrionales bacterium, assembly GCA_964624415.1. Taxonomy (GTDB): domain Bacteria; phylum Patescibacteriota; class Minisyncoccia; order Moranbacterales; family UBA1568; genus JAQTRS01. The sequence goes on from CAZUWR010000005.1 coordinate 29,463, forward strand.
AGGGCTTGGACTCAATGAGTTTGTTATCCTGTACAATCTTATCATCGCTCAGGATGAGCAGATGCGGCGCATAGATTTGGCTGAGAAGCTCGGATTGACGGCATCGGGTGTGACAAGGCTTTTGCTTCCGATGGAAAAAATCGGTCTGGTGAAAAGCGGCAAAAGCGAAGGGGATGCTCGGGCACGGTATGTAATGATCGCTTCGGGCGGTAAGCGCAAGCTTGGTGAGGCGATTGATCGCATGGAGTTGATCGCAGATGAGCTGATGCCGGGAATGAAAGATGCGAAGGCAGAAAGGATGACGAAATTTTTTGTCGAGCTGGGAGCGCGTGCACGCTAGGGATGTTTTGGAGTGCATGAACTCTGTTTTCGGTGTATACTAAAGTCGGTGATGCACCGTGGAGATGCAACGCCGATTTTCTTTTATATATGCTACGCACTTATGAAAAAACCATCATCTGAGGCAAAAAAGACTGTCCATTGCGCGAGTGTTGATTGGGAAAAGACCATTGATGTGCGGGATTTCGTGTCGAAAAAAATGGTGCCGTATGATGGTGGTGCGGAGTTTTTGTGCGGACCGACAGAGCGGACGAAAGCACTATGGGAGGTGTGCAAAAGCTTGATGAATCAAGAACAATCATCGCCGTCCGGTGTGCTGGATATCGATACGGAAACCATCTCGACGGTGACTAGTCATAATCCAGGGTATATCGATCGGGAAAAAGAACTGATCGTCGGTCTGCAGACGGATGAGCCTTTGAAGCGCGGTATCAAGCCATTCGGCGGTATTCGGGCAGTGCAGATGGCATGCGAGGAAAGTGGACGGATTGTTTCGCCAAAAGTAACAGAGATTTTTACCAAGTATCGTAAGACACACAATGATGGTGTTTTTTCAGCGTATACAGAGGAGATGCGCAGGCTTCGCAAGACCGGTATTTTGACGGGATTGCCGGACGCTTATGCGCGCGGTCGTATCATCGGTGATTATCGTCGGGTGGCGCTGTATGGTATTGATCGGCTTATCGTTGCCAAAGAGGCTGATAAAGCCGGCCTTGATGGTGTGATGACCGATGAGCTGATCCGTGCTCGCGAGGAAGTGACCGAGCAGATTCTGGCGCTTCAAGCGGTGAAAGAAATGGCTCTCGGGTATGGTTTCGATATTGCAAAGCCGGCGACGTCGGCACAGGAGGCGATACAGTGGACCTATTTCGCATACCTGGCAGCACTCAAAGAACAGGATGGTGCAGCGATGAGCTTGGGCAATGTCTCTGGTTTTTTTGATATTTATCTGCAAGAAGATATCAAGAAAAGTATTTTGACCGAGGAATCAGCGCAGGAATTGGTGGATCAATTCATCATCAAGCTCCGTTTGGTGAGACACCTGCGCCCGAGTGATTACAGTCATCTGTTCGCGGGCGATCCGACATGGCTTACTGAGTCATTGGGCGGGATGTGGTGTGATGGCCGACATAAGGTGACCAAGACCTCCTATCGATTCCTCCAGACCCTGTATAATATCGGACCTTCGCCGGAACCGAATCTGACCGTACTATGGGCGAAGGATTTACCGCAGGTATTTAAGGATTTCTGTGCTAAGGTGTCGATTGAGACTTCCTCGATACAGTATGAGAACGATGATGTAATGCGCACCGTCACAGGCGATGATGACTATGCTATCAGTTGTTGCGTGTCGAAATTGAGTATCGGCAAGGAAATGCAGTTTTTCGGAGCGCGCTGTAATATTGCCAAAGCACTGCTTTTGGCCTTGAATGAGGGGCGCGATGAGGCAACAGGGATTCAGATCGTAGACGGTATCCCGAAACTTTCTGGTGAGTATTTGGAGTACGAAGAGGTTTTGAAATACTACGAGCAGGTGTTGCAATTCCTCGCCTTGGCGTATGCGGATACGATGAACGTGATTCACTATATGCATGACAAGTATTATTATGAGCGCGTGCAGATGGCCTTGCTCGATACGGACGTGCACAGGATTATGGCATTTGGGGCAGCAGGACTTTCAGTGGCGACTGATTCGCTTTCGGCTATCAAGTATGCGCGCGTGCGACCGGTGCGCAATGAAGAAGGATTGACGACGGAATTTACAGTGGAAGGCGAGTACCCGAAGTATGGTAATGACGATGACCATGCGGATGATATCGCAGTCCAGATAGTGAAATTTTTCAATAACGAACTCTCTAAACAGCATATCTATCGTGATGCATTCCCGACACTTTCTATTCTCACGATTACCTCGAATGTGGTTTATGGAAAAAAGACCGGTTCGACGCCGGATGGCCGACGTGCCGGAGAACCTTTTGCTCCCGGTGCCAATCCTATGCATGGGCGTGACGCTTCCGGCGCGATTGCTTCACTCAACTCGGTGGCTAAGATCAGTTATGAGGATGCGCGCGATGGTATTTCCAATACCTTTAGTGTGACACCATCGACGCTCGGAAACGACCTTGATGAACAGGTAGGGAATCTGAGCAATCTTTTGGATGGGTACTTCGCACAAGGAGCACATCACCTCAATGTCAATGTAATGAACAAAGCTTTGCTTGAGCACGCCATGGAGCATCCCGAGGAGTATCCGCAGCTTACTATCCGCGTGTCGGGATACGCGGTGAAGTTTATCAATCTTTCCCGCGAGCAGCAGCAGGAGGTGTTGGCACGAACCTTCTTCGAAAGCCTGTAGGAGTATCGGCAATTATTATTCGGAGGATATCACTATGCTACCGGTCCACTCCATTGAAACATTTGGCACCCACGAAGGCCCGGGTATCCGCCTGGTCATCTTTACTCAGGGGTGCCATTTTCGTTGTCTCTACTGCCACAATCCCGATACGCAGGCACTGTCGGGCGGGACGGCGATGCGCATTGAGGATATTGTGAAATTGGCAGAAAAACAGAAGGCGTATTTTGGGGAGGAAGGCGGTGTGACAATTTCCGGGGGGGAGCCGACCATTCACGCTCACGCATTAACCAGGCTTTTCAAAGCACTTCATATGAAAGGTGTCCGGACGGCGCTCGATACCAATGGCGCACTTCTAAATGAGGATACGAAAAAACTGTACACTGAAACAGATTTGATTTTGCTTGATACGAAGCATATCGATGAAGACAAGCACCGATTGCTTACAGGAATGAGTAATCACAATACTTTAGCGCTCGCGCAGTATCGTGAGTCGACCGGTAAGCCTATGTGGCTCCGCTATGTACTGGTACCGGGGTATTCGGATGATGAGGTTGATATATTGAGGCTCGGGGAGCATTTTAAAAAGTATCAGCATATTGAACGAATGGAAATACTGCCGTACCATACGCTTGGTGCGTACAAGTATGAAAAACTCGGCCGAAAGAATCCGCTCGAAGAAACAGGTATGCCGAACAAAGAAGTTATTGAGCGAACCAAGGCTATTCTCGAGCGATATTTCAAGAGGGTTACGGTGCGGTAGATTTGTGCCGCACGCACATCTACCTTGTGCGAATCTTATGATACAATGAGTGTGTCGAGGGTTTTGAATTATATATTGATAAAACTATGGCACCGAAAAACAAGATCCTTATTTTCATCGTTTTCTTATTGTGCGCAGGAGTCTATGTTTTTGTTCTTTCGCGCACGGAGTACCGGATTGATGGTGATATGGTATATGTAAAAGCTTCGCAAGCCACTACCACTCTACGCAGGTCCAATGAATTCACCCAAAGAGTGTACTTGCTTGTCGGGGAAGGATTGCCGGAAAATGACTATTATCATGCTTCGTTACCGGTTATTTCTATGGGAACGGTTGAAGCGCTTACCCTCCAATATGGCGATTTTCGAAAGTGCGTCAATGCCGGATCGTCCGCCGGTAAGGAAAGTACCGTCCATATCCGATTAATCGGAATCGATGACAATGTCGCCAAAAAAATCGCTGCCGTCTATACCCGATCTCGTGATAGAAAAGATGCTTTAATCAAGGTTGATGGGGCTGATCTTCAGATGCTTGAGCATATAATGAGGAGCAATACGGCGAGAAGCCTCGATTCGCTAGTACATGAGGATATATTAGTGAGGGATATTGAGGTGGTGAATATAGCCCAATAAATATCCATGTACCTAAAAACGACTTCATACGAAGTCGTTTTTAGTTTTGTCAAAAGCCCGTTCTTTATCGGATAGCTTTGACAATGGCAATAAGTACCACTGCGCCGAGTACGGCCACAAGGAAACTATAGACATTGAAACCGCTTACACCGCCCTTTCCCAGAAAGCTCATTAGCCATCCACCGAGCGATGCTCCCACGATACCGAGGATGATATCAAGTACCAAACCCTCGCTTGTTCCCATTACTATCGAAGCCAACCAACCGGTGATAGCTCCGAAAACAATCCACATAAGTATGCTCATACAAGTGTTCTTAAAGTTGTTTATTACCCTTTTACACGAACGATAAACCGCGTGCAACGTAATATACTTCCTCTAGGATTATGAGTATGTCGCTATTGCTTCATACCTCATTATAGCACAGTGCTATAAAAATAGCTACTTTTGAGGGATATTTAACATAAGTTCTTAATTTCTCCGGTATGCTATTGGAATTCTTTACTCTTTGCAGGTATACTGAAAGCAGTAATACTGCTGTTAAGTGAGTGTGTATTGTTTATCTGCGTAAAACATCAATACTGTTATGGATTCAAAGATTAAAGGCATTTTGGAGGCGATAGAGGGCTTGAATGAGTCGTTGAAAAAGGAGCATACGCGTTTGATGAAGCGGTACGGTTTCCTCATACAACAAAAACGAATCATATTTTCAGATACCATCAGGCAAAAGAACCGAGCATTCCGTATTCCGGCTTGGCGTTATGCTATCCCTAAAAGTATTCGCCACATCCTTTCGATACCTTTTATCTACGGAATGATCATACCAGCACTTATACTGGATGTATTCATTACTGTGTATCAATGGGGTGCCTTCCCTTTATATGGTATCCCGAAGGCTAAGCGGGGTGATTATATTATCTACGATAGGCGGTTCCTCGATTACCTCAATATTATTCAGAAGGTACATTGCCTCTATTGTAGCTATATAAACGGACTTTTTGCTTATTCATTGGAAATTGCCGCACGTACGGAGCGGTACTGGTGTCCGGTCAAGGCTGCTAATAAGCCGAAATCTTATCATAGTTGGTATAAAGAATTCGCCGACTATGGAAATCCGGAGGAGTGGAATGAAAAATTCAATGATCATAAGGCTTTCGAGGAGCTTAAAAAACAATCATCAGAATAATAGCCTCTATTATGAGCAACGCCAAAAAAACGGTTATCGAGGAAATAGCGGAGACGCCTTCCATTGTGTTGGAAAAAGCCTTGAGAACAACGGGAGCTGCTATCTCAGGCCTTCCTGGAAAAAAGTCGCTCAAGAAGGCTCGTAGGTATTGGAATATTTTGGGTCCCGGTTTGACAACAGGCGCTTCCGATGATGATCCGTCCGGTATCGCGACCTACTCGCAAGCGGGTGCTCGCTATGGTTTTCAGCTATTATGGTTGGCTGCGTTCACCTTTCCGTTGATGGCCATGATACAGGAAATGTGTGCGCGTATCGGTATGCAGACCGGCAAGGGGTTGGCTTCCAATATCCGTCAGAATTTTTCAAAAAAAATCCTTTATGGTACTGCGACACTGCTCTTTGCAGCTAATGCTTTCAACATTGGTGCGGATTTGGGAGCGATGGCAGAGGGTGTTAAATTGCTCGCGCCGTCGATGCATGCTGGCTTTCTTGTCATCTTTTTTACGCTTTTGAGTGTTGGTCTGCAGATTTTCGTTTCGTATGCACGCTATGCTCAGTACCTGAAGTACTTAGCCTTGGTATTGTTGGCGTATATTGTGTCCGCTATTATGGCCGGTCTTGATTGGCATCAAGTGGCACGCGCCGCGCTCGTTCCTTCTATAACCTTTTCAAGGGATCAGATTATCCTTATCTGCGCTATTTTAGGAACCACGATTTCTCCGTACCTCTTTTTTTGGCAGGCTTCGCAGGAAGTGGAGGAAGAAATCGAGAAAGGGAAGAAAGGCTCTCAAGAAAGACAGGGAGCAACTAAAAAGGATATTCGTGAAATGCGCATCGATGTGTGGTCGGGAATGTTTCTTTCCAATATGGTTATGTTTTTCATCATTGCTGCCTGCGCCGCCGTGTTGTTTACGCATGGTATAACGACTATTACAAGTGCGGCCGAGGCAGCGGAAGCCCTACGTCCTTTTGCCGGAGAGTCCACGTATTTTCTTTTTGCTTTGGGAATTATCGGGACCGGGCTTTTGGCTATACCGGTTTTGGCTGGTTCAGCAGCTTATGTAATGGCTGAAAGTATGCACTGGAAGGTTGGACTCTCCAAGACGCTCAAGCAGGCACGTGCTTTTTATGGTGTTATCATTATCGCGATGTTTGCGGGTTTGGTAATGAATTTTATCGGTATGGATCCTATTAAAGCGCTTATTTATTCAGCTGTCCTTAATGGTCTGGTGGCGCCGGTTATTCTCGCCCTTATCGTTTTATTGAGCAGCGATGCGAGTGTGATGGGAAACCGCCGTAATAAAAAAACCACCACGGTATTCGGATGGTTCACGGTAGGGCTTATGACTATCGCCGGATTAGCAACCTTGTATGCTTTATTTGCATGATTTTTAGAGGGTTATTCCTCAAGCATTCTCACATAGCTTTCATATCGATGACCCTCGATCATTTTTTGCTCGACGGCTTTTTTGACTCCGCATAGAGGCTCGTGAGAGTGTGCACAGTCGGTGTATTGACATTCATCCACAAATGATGCGAATTCGGGAAATCCACGTTGCAGTTGCCCCTTATCGATATGAAACACGCCCAAAGAACGAATACCAGGCGTGTCTATGAGATAGGAATTATCGTCCCAGTGATGCAGGCTTGAGGTGGTAGTGGTATGTTTTCCTTTGCCTGTTTTATTGCTCACCGTATTCGTTTCGAGTGTCGTTCCGAGTATTGCGTTGACGAGCGATGATTTTCCGACGCCGCTGTTGCCGACAAAAACGCTGGTTTTTCCGCGAAGGGCATCTTTAAGAATACCAAGACCTTTTCCTGTTGTGGCAGATGTTTCTATGACAGTGATACCGGCATCGCGATACCATTGTATATCAGGAATGGTAACTTCGGATAAGTCGGTTTTATTGATGCATACTATCGGCGCAATACTGCCATTTTCACAAATAACCAGATAGCGGTCGACGAAGCGAGGATGGAAAGCAGGGGATTGCAAGGAGGCGACGATGACAGCGGTATCGATATTGGCAGCGATCATTTTTTCTTCCTTCGGATTGGCTGAGGCTCGATGTCTTTCGCTTGCGAAGCGGGTGAGTATGGAAGTGCGAGGGCAGCGCGCTTCTATAATCGCAGAAGTGTCATCTTCATCTACTGTGAAAAAAACTCTGTCTCCGACAATGAGTTGCGTTTTAAGTTTCGATGGTATGTTTGCTGCAAGTGTTGCATTCCACAAGCGATCATTTTCGATGAGCGTGATATGAGTGTCTTGTATATGGCTAATAATACCTTGTCTTGCATTGTCTATAAAATCCTTTTCGAAGTCATTCCATGTGATGGAGCTTTCTTTGCTATGTTCAGCGTTTTTCGGACGACGATATTTTTCTCGCGATTTTTTCCCCAGTACCTGTTGCTTTGCGCGGCGTTCATATCGATTTGGCTGAATTTCCATAATTTTGTATACGAGAGAGAAAGAAATAAGGATCCGACGTATTCTCTTTCTATCATTAAACGTCTGATTTAGCAATCAAAGCGTATTGAAATATTTAAGTCATCCTTGGTGTTTTCGTCATTTAATGAATTGTGTTTTCAGATAATTCACGTAATGAAATAGAGGCGTAAGCAATCAATTGAGGAAGACTTGCTTTTCTCTTCTATATGTTCTATACTATAACCGTGTTCAACGATAGGAGAAGCACGTGAAAAAAGCATTCATACGGTTTGTTCTTTGTTTATTTTTTCTGCAGCATCCGTTGATCGCGGAAAGTCGTGATCAGCCTTTAGAAAAATCGAAACAAAGTCATCCTCATTCTTCGAAGGTTCATAGCCTAACGAGGAGCAAAGCGAACAGTCTTAGAAACTTAAGACCGAGCGAGGATTGCCGCAAACCGAACTGTAAAAAAAGTGCCGAAAAGACTTCTCGTAAGAGACTCTCTTTGGTTCTCAGGCATCAAGGCAAGAAGGTGTTAGCGTCTTGGTATGGCCCTGGATTTCATGGCAAAAAAACACAGTGTCATGAAACCTTTAACCAGCACGCGCTGACGGCTGCGAGCAATACCTTGCCGTGCGGTGCTAAAGTACACCTGTTCAATGCGAAGGGTAAGCACGTAATCGTGCGTATCAATGATACAGGTTCTTTTGGTAGGAAGTATGGAAGAGATATCGATGTTTCACATAAAGCGGCCCAAGAACTGGATCTTATACAACCAGGTCATGCGCATCTTGAAATGACAATCGTTTCTTTGCCATCAAGAAAGCCTAAAGCGTAATCGCTTCGGATGAAATAGGGTAGATACCCGGGTGTCACAGATGTTTTGTGACACCTCTTTCTTTTGTTGAAAAAATAAAAACACATCCTTTTGCTCAGGATGTGTTTTTATCGTTGCATGCAATATGCTTCGGATGCTTAATTCATTTCCACGAATATATTGGAAGATGCGGAGCGGACTTTCGCGAAGGATGCGGATTGATCCTCTGCGGAACGATAACCGACAGCGAGAATGACTTTTGATTCCAGATCGAGCGCTTCCAATCCGAGTATCGTGTCGAATTGCTTCGGATCAAATCCTTCCATGGGGCAGGTGTCGAGCTTGCATAAAGCAGCCGCTTCGAGTGCGAATCCTAAGGCGATGTAGGCTTGTCGAGCGGCCCACTCCTTGAGCCATTCACTTTCTTTACCATTCACGAAACCTTTCATCATATCGCTGTAGCCTGTCAGTGCAGCAGCATCCATAGCGCGTGTCGCAGCGACATTCGCGATATGCTCATCGACGAGATGCTCATCGATAGTGCGCTTTACGGCTAATACGATGAGGTGCGATGCATCAGTAATCTGCGATTGTCCCCAAGCAGCGTCACGCAACTGAGTGCGAACTTCCGGATTGGTGATAACAATCGCTTTCCAGAGAGGTAGTCCGAAAGCGGAAGGCGCTAATCGCAGTGCCTCAAGAATCGGCTGGAGATCTTCTTTGCTGAGTTTTTTTGAAGCGTCGAACACTTTGGTGGCATATCGCCAGGCGAGTGCTTCGGTAATTGTTTTTTGCATAGTGTTGTTGTTTAAAAATGACGTCTCTTCAGTATAGCCTTACCCGCTTTCTTTGTAAAGAAATCAGTGTATTTCAGGAATATAGCTTGAATAATACGTCTGCGGCGAGTATAGTTGAGGTAAGATTGTCCGTTCAAAGTAACGGTTTCGAATGATTTTTCAGAAAGGATACCTATGATTCATAAAACAAGTACGCAAACGCTTACTTTAGCTGCCCTTGGCATTGTATATGGTGATTTGGGCACATCGCCGCTCTATGCCTTTAACGAGGTATTTTTTGGAAGCGGACATCTGTCGACAGCGCCTGCGATGGCGCTTGGCGTGTCCAGTCTTATTTTTTGGATGCTGGTTTTGGTGGTGGGGGTGAAGTATATCGTCTTCGTGTTACAGGCGGATCATAACGGTGACGGAGGCGTCTTCGCTTTATTCGGGATATTGCAATTATTCAAAGGAAGGCGTATTACCGCACTTTCTTTTTTACTTATGTTTTCTGCGGGACTGCTCTTGGGTGAAGGTATTATCACTCCGGCTATTTCAGTACTTTCGGCTGTCGAGGGACTCAAGATCTTTGAGCCGCGCCTGACATCGTGGGTAGTACCGCTTACCCTTATAGTACTGGCGATTATTTTTTTCTTACAGAAGAAAGGGACGCGCAGTATAGGAAAGGTATATGGTCCGATTATGCTGGTCTGGTTCGCTGCATTGGCGTTGCTTGGGATACGGCAGATACTTCAGGTACCTGAAGTATTGCTGGCGATGCTCAACCCGATCTCCGCGTGGACACTCGTGACATCGCTGAGTTTTCAGCATCTTCTTTTCGTTTTTGGTGCGGTATTTTTGGTATTAACCGGAAGCGAAGCTTTGTATGCTGATCTGGGTCATCTTGGCAAAAAACCGATACGGTTAGGGTGGTTTGTTATTGTGTTTCCGGCACTCTTACTCAATTATGCCGGGCAAGCAGCTTACTTGGCACGCGGCGGTATAGTACGCGATGGCAATATCTTTTATAGTCTCGTACCCGATCAAGTGCTTCCTGCTATGATCGTATTGGCGACTATGGCAACCTTTATCGCAAGCGTCGCATTGCTTTTTGGCGCGTACTCATTGGCGGCGCAGGCTATTGCTTTGCGGCTCTTGCCTCGATTACGAGTGGTTCATACCAATCGTGAAACCGAGGGACAAATATATCTTCCGATGATTAATTGGACGCTTTTTATAGGAAGTGCTTTGTTGGTCATCGGTTTTGGATCAGCAACCCGATTAGCAGCCGCATACGGATTTGCGGTGTCGGGCGTAATGGTGACGACTTCTTTGGCAATGTTCTTTGTCGCAACTCATCATTGGCGCTGGAAAAGGTGGCTTACCATGGTTGTTTTCGGTAGTTTTGTACTCATTGATGTATGGTTTGTACTGGCCAATTCGATGAAATTCTTAGAAGGTGGGTTCATTCCGTTTTTCTTGGGCTTATTCATTTTTGGCGTGGTCGCGACGTGGCGTTTTGGGCGGCAGATGTTTCGGACGGCTTATGATGCCTATGTCGCCGATAAGAGTATCGGGTGGTTTTTGGCGATGAAGCAGCGCCTGGAGGAAAGCGGCGGGATACTGCGCGATGAACGAGCACGATATATGGTGGAATCGGATCGTGCTGTGGTGTTTCTCATTTCCAGGCCTATCGTCAATAAGGAAAGCCGTATCCCTGTGAAGCTGCGTGTACATCTCAAACGACGTGGAACTATTCCAAGGAATATCCTTCTCCTCAATATCGAACAGCAGAAAGTCCCATATCTGAAGCGGCATGCCAAAATCATTGACTTCGGACATAATGTGTACGCGGTACGGGCAGAGTTTGGTTTTATGGAAAATCCGGATGCATCCAATGTGCTGCGGGAATTGTATCACCGACATCATATTTTCGGTGAGAAGTTTCGTCGCTGTACTATCGAAGTGAGTGAGGATGAATTCTTTATCGATCAGGATGTCTCATGGGGCCGCCGCTTTGTGGCGCGCGCCTTTCGTACGCTATCGCGTCTTTCGGTGCCTGCGTATCGATATTTTGGTCTTTCGGGCGATGCCAGTGTCGGACTTTCAAAGACAGTTGTGCCGGTACATTTGAGTGCACAGGGTATTCGTGTCGAAATCCCGGAGTTTCCGTTGCGGGGAAGACGGGATATGATGGATCCCGATACATTGCAACCGACAAATATCGCTTTTACGCGTCTCTAAGTAACTGTTCAAAATCTTTTCGTTTTTTGCTTTTGCATAGTGTTTTTTTGAACTGCCGGGTCAAAGACGAAAGGCGAGAAAAAATACTATCAAAAGCCAAAAAAACAAAAGGGGGAAGATTTTGAACAATTACTAACAAAAACTGCTCTTTCAAGGGAAGAGCAGTTAAAGATTATGCAGTTTTTTGTAGGCGTCCCATTGATTCTGCGACCAGTCGGTTGGCTTGCTTGAGAAGATAGGTTCTTGTCCTGGATGCGGGTATTTAGAAGGCGAGGCATAGTTGCTGCGGAAGTCGTCGTTGATAATGACGTTTCCCTGGGCATCGGTGACCTTTTGTGTGAAGATCGTTTTCATAGAGCCATCCGGATTGTGTTCGAGAATATGCGGGCCGTCGACTTCGGTCTTGCGCCCATCGGAAGTGCCGTAAAATCGGAAGATGAGCTCCGGTCCTTCAATGGAAGCTTGCATCAGGATATGGCCCGGAGTGTTATTGACGAAGCGCAGGTCGGGATTGGGGATATAGATAGTAGCGTCCATGCCATAGGGCTTGTAGTAACTGACCGGGTAAGCATGGTTACGTCTGGCAGTGATTTTGAGCCCACTGTAGATAGCGGCACGAAACACCGTACTTGATACCTGGCAGATACCCCCGCCGAATTCCGGTGTCGTTTTGTTTTGCTTGATGACGAGTTCGGGGAGGTAGCCATGTTCACCGTCAACGGCGCCGAGAAATTTTACGAATGAAAACTCTTCTTGTGGGGCGATCATTAAGCCATTGAACTGTTCCATTGCCCGTGTGAAATTATGGATACGGTTTTTTGTCGATCCAGCGAAAGTAGTATGTCCTTCGCCAATAAGCTGCGCGATACCTAATTTGTCTGCATCGCTGGAAGAGTGGGCGGGCTTGAGGGCGGTGATCGGCAGGTTGACGGACGTCATTGCTGTTGGAGTTCCTTTTTTGGTAAGCGCGGACATAATAAGTGAAACACTTGCTTCCTTGTCGAGTGCTGTTCCGTCCTGACTGAGCGAGAAGGTGACTATTTTTCCATCGATCACGGTGAATTTTGCATCTGTCGCCGGTTTGGATACAGTCTCATCGAGTTTGTCGATATAGCTTTTAATGGCTGCTTCATGAGGAATCAAACTAGAGTGATTGCGGATGGAGGCGCGGGTTTTCTGTGAGAGCGCGAAATCGCAAAAACTCTGTTCTGTCGGGCACAATCGGGTGTTCTCTATTTCCGATGTGTATCGAGCACTGATATCGAGCCGCGTTTGTACTGCCATCCAGTCGCTCATTTGACGACTGTCGAGGATTACTGTTTGGTCTCCTACGGTGATGGATAGTCCTGCGGAAGGGGAATTTTCGTTTGTTTGAGTGGTTTCATCAGCAAAAACACCCGTGGATATCATGAAAAAACCGAGGCAGAATACGAAAATAAATTGGGATGAGAATGAAAATTTCATCGAAAAAGCGTATCTACACATATATTGAGTATACAATAACACAGCGGTCGACTCAAGAGCCGACCGCTGTATCGTCGAGAAAGTCTGAGCCGTTGTCTAGAAGCCGCGTACCTGGATGCGTTTGATTTTGGTGGTATCAGCCTTCGGGAGGCGAAGTGTCAGGATGCCATTTTTAAGGGATGCTTCGGTTTTATCGGCGATAACATCTACTGGCAGAAGAACGGAGCGGGAAAATGATCCCCAGTAGCACTCCTGGTAGTAGTAGTTGTTGTGTTCAATCATTTCTTCATTCTTTCGCTCTCCTTTGATGGTGACCATATCGTTGTTGATGGAAATATCCAGATCTTCCGGTTTAACACCGGCAATAGTGGATTTTATGACAATGTCATTGTCTGTCTGATAGACATCGATAGTGAGTTGTCCCTCAGTATCACTGGCGACGGACGGGTTCCATGTTTCTTCTTGCATAGGTGCTGGTGTTAACGAATGAGATGTACGCATAACCGTTTCAGTTTCTTCTTCCGCAAAGACAGGGAATGATTCGCTGGTTTCTTCCAGGTTTCGTGACCCTGTGAGACGTTCGAGGAAAGATTGTTTTTGTTTGGTCATACGCGTATATATGTTTGCAGGATTAGTATACTTGTAGTATAGGGTAGAGCACTCAAATATGCAAGGTAGTTTTTATTGAAGAACCGAAATATTGTAGATGAAGTGAATGAGAATCATAAGAGGAAAAACGATGAACGAGAATCTCTTAAGAGGCGGATGAATAATCGTGTATCCGAGAGCCGTGATAGTGGAAAGATGGAGTAGAAAAATGCTTACGATATGCAAGGCTGTATTCGTATCGATGTGCGGAGTGCTCAAGAAAAGCAATAAGGTTTCCAGACTGGAAAATCCGATACCAAACAGAGCCAATGCGGCGATCATTTTCCAAACTCGTTGCTCGGTAAAGACCGTTTTTTTAAGGAGAAGAAATTTGAAAGTTTCTTCGATGAACGCAGAAAGAAAGAGAAAAGTCATCCCGCCGGTAGCGAAGACAAAATTCGCATCTGCTGCCGGTACCGACTGCAGAGCCGTATCTCGAATGAAAAACGAAAACACCGTCAGCTCAGTCAGTAGAGCACCGATAGCTGCGAGAAGACCGAAGAAAAAGGAGGATAGGAGGAACATAGGTAGAAGTGTTTGAGAATGAACGGTTTGGTATAAGGTGCCAGGCGACTTTAGAGGAGATTTTCGAGGTGATTCGCTAGTTCTTCCGTTTTCATTTCCGCTTTGACGAGTTCCTCTTTGTTTTTTGCAATGATCGCTTCGGGAGCTTGATTGACGAAATTCGGATTGCTCAGTTGCGCTGTGATACGCTGGGCATATTTTTTTGTCTGCTCCAGTTCTTTTTGCAGGCGGGTTTTTTCTTTGTCTATATCCAAGATACCCTCGAGGTGGACATAGAGTTTGATATCACCGATAAGGGTGTAGGCACACTGGCTTGGCGCATCGCTCCCGTCTGCCAGGATATGGAGCGTTTCGACGCGAGCGAGTTTTTGGATGATAGCCGTCTGACTTTCGAGGAATTCGCTTTGGGTGGTGATGAGCGTGACAGTGACTTTTTTGACGGGATCGATGCGATAGGCGGCGCGGAGATTGCGGATGGCGGTGATGATTGGTTGCGTGCCGTGTCCGAATCCTGCTGCGAGATCGACGCTGAAATTCATTGAGGAGTCAATTTTTTTCGGCCAGGTTTCAATCATCAATAGAGACTGGTTTTCACTGCGGAGTTGTTGCCAGAGGGCTTCGGTGACAAAAGGCATAAACGGGTGCCAGAGCTTGAGCAGCGTCTCGAATACGTACCGTAGAAGCGCATCGTTTTTTTCTATTTTGTGGATTTCAATATACCAATCAGCGAATTCATTCCAGGTAAAATCGCGCAGGATTTCGCCGGCCATCGAGAAATTGTACGGTTCTAATTTTCCGGTCACTTCGGTGATGACAGTATCCAGGCGAAGACAAATCCAGTGATCGGTGCGTGTGAGCGCTTTCGGTTCCGATGTGGTCGCTTCAGACTGCGTCATAATATAGCGTCCGATATTCCAAAGCTTGTTGGTGAAATTGTGAAAACTGACGATTTTTTCTTCACCAAGCTTCATGTCATTTCCGGGAGTGGCACCAACAACCAACGCGAGGCGCAATGCGTCGGCACCATGCTCGGGGATGATATCGAGCGGGTCAATGATATTTCCCAAAGATTTACTCATTTTTCGACCTTGTTCATCGCGCACTAATCCATGCAAGTAGACTTGCTTGAACGGGACTTCGCCAAGAAAATATTCAGACATGAGTATCATGCGAGCCACCCAAAAAAACAAGATATCATAACCGGTTTCCAGAACAGACGTCGGGTGATAGATTTTTTCACGTTCCCACCTCGCTTCGTCCGAACCCCAGCCGAGAGTAGAGAATGTCCATAGCCCCGAAGAGAACCATGTGTCGAGCGTGTCGGAGTCTTGTTCCCATCCCGCTTCTCTTGGTGCTTCTACGCCACAATATACAGCATCACCTTTGTACCAAACAGGGACACGATGACCGTACCAGATTTGCCGACTGATACACCAATCACGAAGATTATTTATCCAATGGAAGTAAGTTCTCTTGAATCGCTCCGGGATAATCTCAATATTTTTTGATCGTACCGCGTTTTGCATCAATGATTTCAATGTTACCTCTTTTTCATCGCGTACAAATGTTTTGTTGACATCAATAAACCACTGACGCTTAATTTGAGGCTCAATGATTCCTCTTCCGCGGCTATTAGTGGCTATGCTATGAAGGTAACCTTCTTCTACCTTTACTACCAAACCTTTTTTTTGAAGTTTCTCAACGATCTTTTCTCGGGCTTCCGTAATATGCATACCGGAAAACTCTTGAGCGATAGGGAGGAGGGTGCCATCAAAAGCGATGATTTGTTCCTTGGGAAGATTATGTCGCTGTGCGATATCGAAGTCGATCGAATCATGCCAGGGTGTGATGGTCATGGCACCGGTGCCGAATTCCATATCAATGGCCTCGTCTTTAATGACAGTAGCGGTGATAGGACCATTGATCCATTCTAATTCAATCTGCTGTCCATGCGTATACCCTCTATAACGGCTATCATCAGGGTGTACGACAATGTATTTGTCGCCGAATTTTGTTTCTGGGCGTGCTGTACCGATGATGAATGGGCCGTATTGGAAATAGTAGAATTGAGTTGTTTCGTTTTTACGTTCGATTTCATCATCGGAAACGGTCGTTTGCATATTCGGATCCCAATTGACAATACGGTCTCCGCGATAAATGATGCCCTCATCATACATTTGTTTGAAAGCTTTTCGGACAGCCAAGTTTCGATCATCATCAAGAGTATAGGCTTCGCGCGACCAATCGATAGACGACCCCATCTTGCGTACCTGATGAGTGATGGTGTCATGACTTGCTTGCGCGAATTCTTCGACCTTTTTAATAAAAGCGTCACGACCAAGATCATGCCGTGTGAGACCAGTTTCCTTTTGGATGATGCCTTCGACTTTGCTTTGCGTGGCGATGGCAGCATGATCGGTACCAGGAAGCCAGAGCGTCCGTTTTCCTCGCATACGGTTGTATCGAATCATGATATCTTCGATGGCCAACATTGAAGCATGTCCGATATGGAGGTTACCGGTGACATTAGGTGGCGGAAGTACAAGGGAAAAGATTTCAGCTTCAGGGGAAATAATTTTATCTTCAATGAGTTTATCCGGATTGAAGTATCCGCTTTCCTCCCATTGTTTATAGAGCTTATCCTCCCATTCTGAAGCCGTGTATGTTTTTGAAATTTCTTGCATAAATCGGTATTAAAAATGCCTAAAGAATACCTTTAGGCTAGCATAGGACGGATATTTTTTCAAATGCGCAGGGCGGTCTACGATTCGCTGACGGTCTCGTCGATTTCGTAGAATACTTTGTAGTCTTTGGCAAACCAACGCAAAGAAAGGTGGAAGATGCTGTAGGTGATGAAGAATGCCGCGAATACGTCGATGGAATAGTGGAGGTGGCCAAGGAGGACACTTGCACCAAAGAGGAGTGAGACGGCGATAGATGTGTAACGGATATATTTTTCATCCCAGAAAATGAGCGCGATAAGGAAGGGGAGTCCTGTATGGCCGGAAAAGAAGAAATCACCGCCGAAATTGAAGACACCGAAAATATCCGTTGGGTCGATAAGGGCATGCTCGGGAAAAGGGGCGAGGTGGGTGAGGGTAATGAAGATGGATCGGATGAAGATGAAGGTGGCGATGGATTTGAGGGTGAAGGCGATGCGTTTGGGCTCGAGCAGGAGAAGCGCGATGACGAAGATGGAAAAAAAGAAGGCGCCTTCGTTGACAATGAAGTCGACGTTGACGACCGATGTATTGCTGAGGATGATATCCTCCACCGGGCTGCTGGCGCTTCTGGTCGCGTAAAGAGAGGCGAGGTTGTTGATAATAAGGCTCAGGACGAAGAGAAGTGCGCCGAAGGTGGCCGAAAGAAGAAAGGTTGTGTCGTGGCGATACTTTCGGTATTTATTGAAAAAATTTTCCATATTGTCAGGATGTTTATATTCTCTATTATCGAGTGCACCGGATTGTTTCATTGTGGATTAGTATACCATAAAGTGGGATAATTTTTCCATCGATCGCGTATCTGATTGTACAGCTTCCTTTCGAGGAGTATACTGGGGTCAATTATCTGAGCGCCAATTATTCCTCTATGGAAGATTTGTTCCAAAACACGCTTGCTTATCTTCTGCTGTATAAATACGTGGCGCTTTTTTTGATTACGTTTTTTGCTGCTTTTGCTCTGCCGTTGCCTTCTACGACCAGTCTGGTTACGGCGGCGGGCTTTGCCAGCCAGGGGTATATGAGCATCGAGCAAGTCATTCTCTGGGCCATACTCGGCAATGTTTTGGCAGACAATCTCTTGTATTGGGTGACCCGGTATTTCGGTACGTCGCTTCTTAAAATCAGACTGGCTGAATCATCCCTCTTTCATTTTATTGTGGCGCATTTGCATCGCCACTCCAATCTGGTTATTTTTTGGAGTCGTTTCCAGGTAGTACCGACACTGACCGTCAATGTTTTGAGTGGTCTGGCGCGTTCCGATTTCCGGAAATTTTTTTGGTTCGGATTATTCGGAGAAACCGTTCAGGTGCTGATTTTTGCGGGTGTCGGGTATTTCTTCGGTAGTCAATTCACGGATACGAACACCATCTCTCCTGTGTGGCACATTGCCATCGCTTCGGCTATTGGTATTCTGATCATACTCTTGCTCTTCCGCAGGGGATTGGTGGCTTATGTGAACAAACATTACCAGCCGCTTTACTAAAGTATTGATGTTTATGTAATTATTTTCTTGAGGCGGTCGGTATGGACACTACTCTGATACAATTGGTCATTTCGTATAAGTATGCTTTTTTGGTACCGGCCGCTTTTCTTGAAGGGCATATCATCACGCTGATCGCCGGATTTCTGTCACGATTGGGCTATCTTAATCCTTTCCTCGCTGGTGTATGTGTCGCTTTCGGTAATTTGTTGGGCGATATTGCTTTGTACTGGCTAGGTTATTACAAAGGGGAATCCATAGCGAAGGGATGGGGCAAATATTTCGGTATCACAGATGCTTCTATCGAACGGGTGAACCGTATTTTTCATAAACATAAAAGCCGTATCCTAATGATTTCGAAACTGACGAACGGTTTCGGTTTGGCGATGGTAGTGCTTTTTACGGCCGGTATGATTCGTATTCCTTTCCGGACGTTTATGAAGTGGAATATACTGGGAGAATGCCTCTGGACAGGAATACTCGTAGCCCTTGGTTTTTTTCTGGGGCATCTGTATACTGTTATCGACAATATCGTATGGCGTATTGGAGTCATCGGTGTCATAATTGCGCTTCTCTTTCTGTTGATGAGATTTATTGCTTATTTCACTAAACAACGTCTATGAAAATCAGTTTTGTTATCCCAGCTTACAATGAGGAAATTTTGATTGCCGTATGCCTTTCCGCTATCGAGAAGGAGATTGCGAGAAATAAGGGTGATTGGGAAACGGAAATCATCGTGGTGAATAATGCGAGTACCGACAGGACAAAAGAAATCGCAGCCTCATTTTCTGGCGTACAAGTAGTGGATGAAACGCGCAAGGGATTGGTATGGGCGCGTCGAGCCGGAGATATTGCTGCTTCGGGGGACCTTATCGCCAATATCGATGCGGACACGATAATGCCTGTGGGGTGGCTTCGAAAAGTGTTGGATGAATTTACTAAAGATCCTCAATTATTAGCATTAAGCGGACCACATAAGTATCCTGAAGCATCGATATTGACGCGTATCATCTCGCACATCTTTTATCTTTTCGGGTATATTTTTGATCAGGTGAATGATTTTTTGTTTCACAAAGGTTCGATGCTCCAAGGGGGTAATTTCGTTCTCCGTAAAAATGTTATGAAGGAAATCGGAGGATTCGACACTAATATCGAATTTTACGGCGAGGATACCAATATCGGACGGAGGATACGGAGAATCGGTAAGGTGAAATGGACCTTCGCTTTGCCGATATATGCTTCAGCACGGCGTTTTGAAAAAGAAGGAATACTTTTTACAGGCGCAATGTACCTCGTGAATTACCTTGGAGAAACTTTCTTAGGAAAACCGTTCCATAAAAAGCATAAAGATATCCGACCGAAAGGAAAGGAATAGTGAAGACTAGAGATTCTGTAGCGTAAGATTGGAGTCGGCTGAGAGTGTCCTCCAATTTTCTTTTGTCCCGTTTTTTTGTTGAGTGTTCAAGTATTCCCAGCGGAAGGTAGCGGCAGCCGCTATCATTGCGGCGTTGTCGAGTGAATAGGTGAATTCCGGCGTCATGCATCTTGTATCAGGAAAGTGCTTGGCTACCATGTCTGCGAGGCGGGCTCGAAGGGTGATATTCGCGGAGACGCCCCCGGCTATAACCAGGGTTTTCGGTTGGTACTGCTGTATAGCGGTACGGGTTTTCGTGACGAGGGTCTCGATGACGGCTTCTTGGAATTCGTAGCAGACTTTATTTATAAAGTCTTCGTCGCGGGCTTTTTCCGGGTGTTTTTTAATGGTATAGAGTACGGCGGTTTTGAGTCCTGAGAAAGAAAAATTGAAATCGCCGGAGTGGAGCATTGGCCGTGGAAATCGTATGTCATTCTGAGCTTGTCGAAGAATCTTATTTTGTGTATTCGTTAACTGAAATTCGTCCGCACGTTTGGCAACAACCGGCCCTCCGGGGTAGGGAAGTCCGAGCATCTTGGCGACTTTATCGAAAGCTTCTCCCGCCGCATCGTCCTGTGTCTCGCCGAGAATTTCGTAGCGGAAGTGATCTTGCATCAAGACAAGCTGGGTATGTCCACCGGATACAACCAATGCGAGGAGTGGAAACTGAACATTGTGTTCGGCGGGTATTTTTGCAGGATTCTTTATTCTTGATTCCTGATTCTTCTGTATAAAATTCGCATAGATATGTCCTTCGATATGATGAATACCTAAAAGCGGCTTATCCCAAACATAAGCGAGGGTCTTGGCGGCGATAGTGCCGATAAGGAGCGCTGGGATGAGTCCGGGACCATTGGTGACCGCTAGTGCCGTAATATCTTCTTTCGAAATTTGCGCCGCTTCCAAAGCTTCTTTAAGTACCGGGAGGATGTTTTTGGTGTGCTCGCGGGCAGCCAGATCGGGTACCACGCCGCCAAACGGTGCATGCAGAGCGATTTGCGAGGAAACGATGCTGCTTAAAACAACCGTTTTTTCAGCGGTTTTTCGTACGATAGCCACAGCGGTCTCGTCGCAAGAGGTCTCGATAGCCAAAATAGTGGTGGATGTTTGCATAAAAGCGGTATTTTCTTTACTGTATAGGAAAGCGTCTAAAATTTCAACCAAGAAGAGAACAGTGTGGTTATACAAGAAGACTCTTTTCTGATGAAAAAGATTTTTTCATGACCATTATGTGTACCGCGACCGTATCGTGTCCCGACAGAATGTCGGGACTTGGTCGCGGCACATCGGTCTGGAAAAAATACTTTTTTAGCAGAAAGAGAGACTTTTCTGTTAGCAATAATTTGTACTATTCTTTTATCTCATCTTATGCAACTTTTATCAGGTAAAAAAATAGCCGAGAGCATTTTGGCAAATCTTCGGGAAAAAATCGCGCAGAGTGGCTTGAAGCCTGTTTTTGCGGCGGTACTGGTGGGGGATGATCCTGCGTCGCAGATCTATGTGAATCTTAAAGAAAAAGCCGCTCTCTCGGTTGGGATAGAGTTTCGAAAAATTATTCTCCCCAAGGAAACCTCGGAGGAGAATCTTTTGCAGAGCATCCGAGCGCTCAATGACGACGCTTCGGTACATGGTATTTTGGTGCAGTTGCCCTTGCCCGAGCACTTGGAAGCGCAGGTCATCATCGATGCACTTGACCCGACCAAAGATGTGGATGGGTTTCATCCGGACAACATCCAATTGTTCTTGGATGAAAAGGAAATCCTTACGCCGGTTTTTCCGCGCGCGATTATGGAATTGGTGAAATCTGCGGGTATGCCGCTGTCTGGGAAACGTGCTGCTGTTATCGGCAACTCCGATCTTTTTGGACAGATGATGATTTTGGCACTGTCACGCGAGGGTATCGAGGGCGTTTTTGTACGGCACGATACTTTGGCTTGCAAGAGGGCTCAGGTGTTGTCGACGGACATTATCGTGACGGCTGTCGGTGTCCCTGGTCTTATTACGGGCGATATGGTGAAGAATAATACGATCGTTATCGACGGTGGTATTGCCAAGAGTGGGGATAAGGTGGTGGGGGATGTGGATAACGTGAGCATGCAAGTAAAAAATGTGTTTCTTTCACCTGTCCCCGGAGGCGTCGGCCCGATGACCATTGCTTGCCTTTTGGATAATGTGTTTAGGGCGGCGAAAAACCTTCAAAAATAGGCATTTTTCTTGACAGATGCTTTGAAGGAATGTAGAGTAGCGGTAGTTTTTTTAACAACACCAACAATGCCAAAAGGGGAATTGAAATGAATCAAACAATAGAGTTTCAGCAAAATGAACACGGACATTATACGTGTACCGTCAGTAGTAAAAAGTATCAAGCAGTACATATTCATAACTCGCTTGGCTGCGTGGGAGGGCAGATGAGTTGCTTTGCGCACGAGGTCATCAATAATGCTTATCGAGGCGAGGACTATATCGAGGGGGGGGTGGAGTGCTACATCGCCATTGTTCCCACCAAAGAAATGACATGGGAGGAGAAATTGCTCATCAACTTACCTTCGTATGCGCAAAGGCATAGTTATCAGCAAATGCCTATCGGTATAGCGCCGGCTCTTCGTATGGCAATATGGCCTTGGGTCATGGATGACATGGGATGGGACTATATCGCTCTTTTTCATACGCCTGTCAATGATGATAATGGTACTCCGCGAGTGCTCCGTTTGAGCAGAGGTGATTTGTATGATGCTCAAAATTTGCTTCGGGCGCTATACTGCGAGCCTGAGTACCGCTACAATGACAAGGGAGCTATTGCTTTTCTTGTGTCGCAAAACGGATCTTTGATTTGAAATAAACGCTTGTACGACAATATAAGCAAAAACCGCCCTCGGAACAATGAGAGGCGGTTTTAATTTTCCTGTGCCGCTGGTCGGACTCGAACCGACACACGGTTGCCCGTACCAGATTTTGAGTCTAGCGCGTCTACCAATTCCACCACAGCGGCGTTGTGAGTGCTCCTTTAGCATAGAAAATTGATAAGGTTTTGTCAATGGAGTATAATAGGGAAGTAGAATTTCTTATTTCAGATTTTTTCTTTATGGCAAAAGTGATAGCGGTGGTCAATCAAAAAGGCGGGGTGGGCAAGACGACGTCGACGATCAATATCGCCCATTATTTGGCGTCTGCTGGTAAGAAAGTATTGCTGGTGGATTTGGATCCACAAGGCAATGCTTCGTCGGGTTTGGGTGTGGATACGAGCGCACTCAAGAAAAACCTCTATCACGCGATGATGCTCGGGGAATCTCCCGAAGGCATCGTTTTTCAGACCAAAGTGCCCGATCAGCATCTGATTCCGTCGACACAGGATTTGGCCGGCGCGGAGGTAGAACTGATTTCGATGGACAATCGCGAGTATCGACTGGCTTCCGTTTTGAAATTGCTCCGCCCGCATTACGACTATATCTTTATCGATAGTCCGCCAAGCCTCGGACTTCTGACCATCAATGGACTGACGGCAAGCGATGAGATTATCATTCCCGTGCAGACGGAGTTTTATGCGCTCGAAGGACTGAGTCAATTGCTGGCGACTATCGATTTGATCCGTGAGAATCTGCATCCGAAACTTAAGATTATGGGAGCACTTTTGACGCTCTATGACAGGAGAAATCGATTGGCAAGGCAGGTAGTTTCCGAAGTCAATACGCATTTTCCGGGGTATGTGTTCCAGAGCGTAATCCCGCGATCGGTGCGTTTGGCCGAGGCGCCGAGTTATGGTAAATCAATCCTTGATTTCGATGCTTTCTCAAAGGGCGCTCGGGCATACAAGGCTGTGGCGAGGGAGATTTTGGAACGCGCTGAATTGGAAGCGAAGCAGAATGTGCACACCGAGACTGCTCCGATCAAAAGAGAGCGAAAAATAGTATAAAAGGGTAATCGCAAATATTAAAGACAAACATAATGGCTCAGCAACACGGTTTAGGAAGAGGACTGGCATCGCTTATTCCTCAAAAACAAATACCGCAGAGGCAGGTAGTAAGCATCGCTTCCGAGGGCGCAGTTTCCTTTGAAGGAGGTTTGACGGATAAGACTACACTCGGGCGGGTGCTCGATATTCCAGTGGAAGAGATCGTAGCCAATCCTCATCAGCCTCGCTTGTATTTCAGTGAGGAAAAACTTTCTGAATTGAGCGAATCCATTAAAGAACACGGTATACTACAGCCGCTTATCGTAACGAAAAATGGTAATCATCAGTATGAGCTTATTGCGGGGGAGCGTCGTTTCCAGGCGGCGAAATTGGCGGGACTGAAGCATGTTCCTGTGATCGTCCGTGAGGCTCAGGAACAAGATAAGTTTGAATTGGCGATTATTGAAAATGTGCAGAGGCATGATCTGAATCCTATCGAAGAAGCCAAGGCTTACCGCAAGCTGATGGATGAATTCGGTCTCAGTCAGGAAGCAGTTGCCAAGAAAATGGGGAAGAGCCGCAGTGCCGTTGCCAATATATCAAGACTTTTGAATTTGCCCGTGGAAATCCAGCGCTCCTTAGCTGAAGGGAAAATCAGCGAAGGTCATGCGAAAGCCCTCTTGGCACTGGAGAATCCTGAGAAACAACGTGCCCTTTTTGAACTCATCATTTCAGGCGGTCTGACCGTTCGTGAGACGGAAACAAAAGCTCGTGAAGTGTCGGTGCATGCGCATAAGCGTGTCAGTATTCTTGACCCAGTGCTTCAGGAGAAGGAGATGCGATTGGCTGAGCTTTTTGGTACGAAAGTGAAAATAAACACGAGCGGCAAGGGAGGTAAAATCGTGATCGAATATTACGGCGAAGAGGATCTAATGCATCTTATGAATCGCTTGTCTCAGTGAGAGTATGGTGATACACACGGAACATACAACGAAATCAGGCAAATGGATAAACGCCTTCATATGGATACTTGGTCTTGGTATGGCCGCTTTTTTCGGTGTGTCGATATTGCGGAATACCTCCGTCGCACAGAATACTAAAAATGCTTCCGGTGCTATTGCACAGGGAAACAGCTTGCCTACAAATACAGCGGATATGACAGTCTCAGGTATGGTATTGGGACAGTCTGATATTGCGCTTCCTGGGGCTTTGAAGAGCGAAAATTACATGCTTGGGCAAGTAGTGGTAGGTGGTGATGCTACGCTCGCTTCAGCGGATAGTCAAGAGCTGGGTCCTTTGGAAATTTCCGCTGTCCGAGGAGAGGCATTTATGAGCAAGGACAAAAAAGATGTTAATGTTTTGATAACCTGGAAAACCACGAAATTTACCATGGGAGTCGTATCATACGGTAAGAATGGCTCGAATGCATCCAAGACTTTGGCAGAAGATGGGTATGGACGCAATCACAGCATCATCCTTTCCGGATTGGAGCAATCTTCTGCATACGTATATACTATCGCCGCCAAGGATCGATCAGGTAATGAGGTAGCAACCGATTCCTACGCGGTGTATACAGGTGCGAAGTCGACATCCTTATTTGACCTGATATCGAATGCCGTGTCCGATACGTTTGGATGGGCGATAAAGAAATAATGACAATTGTAATGGGTGGCCCTGATAGTGTATAATACAAACTAAAGGTTTTAAACAGGTAACGAAAATACATATGAGCGCAGAACAGAAAATCTCCGTAGAAAAAGATACGATATCTATACCATTATCAACAAGGCATACGCATACATCCTCAATGCACGAAGCATCGCGGGTAAAAGAGTCGCTATCATCCTTAACAAATACAAAAAACCCTTCCCATCATACGGAGGCTTCCTCGGAGAAAAAAACGAAAGGGAAGTTTGTGACGCGCCTTTTGGAGAGCGCTATTTCTGTGAGTTTGACCGCACTTTTTTTCGGATTGCCGATATTTTTTACCGGGATGACGCTGCAGGGGTTGGCTTTTGAAAAAGAGCTCTATTTCTACTTCTGGCTCTTATTGGCACTTGTGAGCTGGGTTTCTTTGGGTGTTATAGCGGGTGATATGAAAATCCGTAAGACGCCGCTCGATATTCCCATAGCTCTTTTTGTCATCGTGTATATTATAAGCGCAGCTGTATCTGTCGATCGTTGGCATAGTTTCTGGGGAGCTTTTGGCGATCCTTCTCGAGGTGTTTTGAGTATTGTTTCAGTAGTTGTAGCCTATTACCTCATTCTTTCCCATTTCACTGTCAAACGCATGTATCTTATGCTGACAGGGCTTTTGACAGCAGCTTTTATAGTGATGGCGTGGTCTTTGCTGATTATTTCCGGGATACATTTTTTGCCAGTTTCCATCGAACAGCATGCATCCTTTTCGCTTTTGGGTTCACTTACAGCCTTAATGATTTTTCTGGGAGGGTGTTTACCTCTTTTTATCGCAACCATAGCTTTAGTCCAGTCGCTGCCACATAAAACGAAAGCATTTAAAACGTTTTTGACGACGGTATTGAGCATTGGTATCGTGCTTAGTTTAGTTTTGCTTTTCCTGCTTTTTCCTTATGTGACGTGGTTTGCGGTGATTATCGGATTCGCCTTTTTTCTCCTCTACATCTTAGCACAGGTGGTCAAGATGGATGACCGATTGGCTTGGATTCCTATGCTTGTATTCGTCGTATTGCTCGCTCTGTATATGATCGGATCCGTTGACCTTCTCAAAGTAACGCTTCCGCTTGAAGCAACCCCAAATTTTAAGCTTTCCTGGGAAGTTGCGAAGGAATCAGTCAAAGCGAATATGTTTTTCGGATCAGGTCCTGCTACGTATGGCTATGATTTTTCACTCTATCGACCGCAGGAATACAACCAGCAGCCATTGAGCGGTCTACGCTTCAATCAGGGAACGGGTATCTATGCCGAGTCCATTGCCAGTATCGGGTTGATCGGGGTCATCGCCCTCACTATTCTCATATTATCTTTCATGAGCATAGGATTGTTCTTGCTGGCACAAAAAAAAGGACAGACTAAATTCTTATCCCTCGGTTTGTGGAGTATGACAATAGTGTCTTTGATGGCAGCGCTCATGACACAATTTAACGGATCTATCCTGATTATCAGCTCCCTTGTTGCAGCACTTTCTCTGGCTGTGCTGATGTATGAGAGTCACTCCGAAGAGACTTATCTGAGTTTTTCTTTGCAATCCTCTCCGAAATTCGCTTTGGCTCTTGCTTTCGTATTCTTAGTAGTCAGTGCTGGTGTTGCATTTACATTCGCATTTATAGGCAAGGCATTTTGGTCCGATGTGTTGGCAGCACAGGCCATGTCGATGCCTGTCGGCAATACCGAGGGCGTTTCAAAGATGACGCAGGCGACGAAGTATATGCCTCAGGAGAGTCATTATACGGCGTATTTGGGTCAAATCTATTTGACGATGGCCATTCAGGAATCGAATAAGGCTGAAAAAGATCGAAATACGGATGCCTTGAAACAGTATGTACAGTCCGCCAATGGGTTGGTGGCTTTGGCGCATGATATGTCCCCAAATGATATTGTGATACAGGAGATGTTGGCTCAGACGTATGAGAATACACTGTTCATAACGGGCGTCCGTCAGGATTTGCTGGACGCTTTGCAAAAAGCGTATGAGCGCGCTTCCACTCTCGAGCCTCATAATCCTGTTTACTATGTGAAGTTAGGGCAGATTAAGAAAACACAAGCCGGCTCCGCCAAGGGAGATGATCAGAAAACACTTCTTTCTGATGCCAAAGCACTGTTTCAAAAATCCATCGATGAGAAGTCGGATTTTATGGCGGGATACTTCAATCTTGGATTGGTGCAGGAGGCATCCGGTGATGTCGACGCTGCTATCGTTTCGCTTGCAAAGGGTATCTCTATAGACAAAACGAGCAAAGATGCCGGTGATCTGAAATACAACCTTGCTCGATTACTGCGTGTTCGCGGCAAAACTGAAGATCTCGCTTTGTCCGAAGCGCTTCTCAATGATGTACTTACTGTGAATGATAAGAGTCTGAATGCATTGCTTACACTCGCTTTGGTATACGAGCAGACGGATCGAAAGGATGATGCTATTAAGACATACCAGCGCATACTCCCATTGATTACCGGTGATAATAGCGATGCTTCAAAGAAACAAATTCAGACTTTCATCGATAATGTCAAAGCAGGGAAGTCTAATGCTACAGCGCCTTCAGCTGGAATACCTTCCAATGATTTGCCTCCAGCATCTCCTACATCTTCAGTGCCAAACCCTGCTGATGTGCAGAGGACACAACCCGCAGCTGCCAATACGCCGCCACAGGTTCCTGCGAACATTCCTAACGTGCCAGATCAAAATCAGGCGCCATTGGGAAGTACGACAGTGACCCCTTAGTCTCCTCGCTTGCAGTATCAAACTCGCCTTCGTTACAGGCCACTCAACAGACACTCTTTACGAGTCGATGTTCGGTGGCCTGTATTTTTTGAAATTTCTTTTTCACAATATTTTAAAATGTTCTTTTTTCGTATTTTTTTAACGTTTGGAACGCTAGAAGAACATCGCAATCTTCATTTTAATAACCCCTTTTTTAAGCCATAAAAAGAAGGTTATGAACGCGAAAGCGCAAAAAGCTTGACAGCATTTTTGTATCTGTTATTATGGTAAATACCTGCTACAAACGAAAGCGATGAACTGAGTATGGTTGTGCTGAAATGAAAGTCAAGGCGGGTTTTTGTTTTGACTTTCATTTCCGCAGAAAAGAACTTTAACAATCTATGGTCTTGTTGTGTATGTTGTCTACGTGCGGAAAGAACGAGACGGTGACATGACGAGTCTTAAAAGTAGGTTAACAAAGAAGAAGATAACACCGAAGAACGGTTTATGATGATCTCGGTTATTATAAACTGTTAACCGTTTGTCCGTGAGGAGCGTGTCGCAAGACAGGTGCCTTGCGGACTAAAAGAAGAAAAGGTTACTAACGTATATGGTGGATGCCTTGACTGAAGCGAGCGATGAAGGACGTAGTAGGCTGCGAAAAGCCTCGGGGAGCTGTCAAACAAGCTGTGATCCGGGGATCTCCGAATGGGATAACCCTCTTTGCTTCGAGCAAAGAATTACACGACTGAATACATAGGTCGGTAAAGCTAACCCTGCGAATTGAAACATCTTAGTAGCAGGAGGAATAGAAATCAATAAGAGATTCCGCAAGTAGTGGCGAGCGAACGCGGAGGAGCCTAAACCATGATGCTTGCATCAATGGGGTTGCGAGGCATATGGACTCGGTTGACCGGGGTCCGCAATGTTTTTTTAGTAGAACGTCTCTGGAAAGAGCGGCCACAGAGGGTGAAAGCCCCGTACATAAAAACTAAACATTGCCGATGCATGTGTCCTCAAGTAGGGCGGGGCCGGAGAAACCCCGTTTGAATCTGGGAGCACTAAACTTCCAAGGCTAAATATTGCTTCAGATCGATAGTGAACAAGTACCGTGAGGGAAAGGTGAAAAGTATCCCGGAAGGGAGATGAAATAGTTTCTGAAACCATATACTAACGAAGAGTTGGAGCCGACGTATTTATACGATCGGTGACAGCGTGCTTTTTGCAGAACGAGCCAACGAGTTAGATCTACATAGCTGCCTAAGAAGTGAGAGCTTCGGAAGCATAGTGAAAGCGAGCCTTAATAGGGCGAACAGAGCGTAAGCTCGAAGTTGTGTGGACTAGACCCGAAGCCAGGTGAGCTACATATGAGCAGGGTGAAGCGAAGGTAAAACTTCGTGGAGGCCCGAACCCACGAGCCGTGCAACACTCGGGGATGACTTGTGTGTAGGGGAGAAATTCCAATCGAACTTGGCGATAGCTGGTTCTCTCCGAAATAGCTTGAGGGCTAGCGTCTTGTTAATTACACTCAAGAGGTAGAGCTACTGGATGAGAATTCGCGGTTTACCGTAGGGTTTTCAACCAAACTCCGAATGCTTGTAGTGCGTATCAAGGCAGTCAGAATATCGGGGCTAAGCTCGATATTCAAAAGGGAAACAGCCCAGATCGTAATCTAAGGTCCCTAAATGTATGTTAAGTGGGAAAGGAGGTGAGGTTTCTTAGACACTTAGGAGGTTGGCTTAGAAGCAGCCATCCTTTAAAGAGTGCGTAATAGCTCACTAATCTAGAGACCTCGCGCCGAAAATGTAACGGGGCTAAACATACTACCGAAGATACGGATTTTGTCGTAAGACAGAGTGGTAGGAGAGCGTTCTATGCGCGCAGAAGCCAAAGGGGCGACCCATGGTGGAGTGCATAGAAGTGAGAATGTTGGCATGAGTAACCGCAATGTCCGTGAAAGCCGGACACACCGAAAGTCTAAGGTTTCCTGGGCAATGGTGATCATCCCAGGGTTAGGCGGGCCTAAGGCGAGGCCGAAAGGCGTAGTCGATGGATAGCTGGTTAATATTCCAGCCCTACTTTCATATTCGATGGAGTGACGCATTCTAGTATGTTTTGCGCTTTAATGGATTAGCGTTTTTTATGTGAGGATGTATATCAGGCAAATCCGGTATGCAATAGTCCAAGCATTGAATGAATCTTTACTTCTGGTAAAGAAACAAAACAAAGCAGGATGCCAGGAAAAACTTCTAAGGTTCGTATGAAAGTATCCGTACTAAAACCGACACAGGTAGACTGGGCGAGTAGCCTAAGGTGAACGGGAGATTCTTCGTTAAGGAACTCGGCAAAAAAGCTAGACGTAAGTTCGCAAGATGTCTTCCCCATCGCAAGATGGGGCGCAGCGAAAGATTCCCCTCCGACTGTTTATCAAAAACACAGCTCTCTGCAAACCCGCAAGGGGAAGTATAGGGGGTGACGCCTGACCAGTGCTGGAACGTTAACGGGAGCGGTGCAAGCCAATCCCCGAAGCGCCAGTGAACGTCGGCGATAACTATAATCGTCCTAAGGTAGCGAAATTCCTTGTCAGGTAAATTCTGACCCGCATCAAAGGCGTAACGAGGGGGGAACTGTCTCGACGAAGATCCCGGTGAAATCGCAATGACAGTGAAGATGCTGTCGACCTACAGCAAGACGAAAAGACCCCGTGGAGCTTTACTATAGCTTGGTATTGAATAGGAGTTTAGGTTGCCCAGTATAGGTGGGAGACGTTGAAGCATCGTTTTCGGATGATGTGGAGTCACTAGTGGAATACCACCCTGCCTGGATTCTTATTCTAACTTACATCCGTTATCCGGATGGAGGACAGTGCCTGGTGGGTAGTTTGACTGGGGCGGTCGCCTCCTAAAATGCAACGGAGGCGTTTACTAAGGTTGGTTAAGTCCGGATGGAAATCGGACTGATAGTGCAAACGCATAAACCAGCTTTACTGAGAGACCCATAAGTCAATCAGTCACGAAAGTGGAAGTTAGTGAACCGACCATCACTCGTAGGAGTGTGGAAGATCATCAGATAAAAGTTACCCCGGGGATAACAGGCTGATCCCTCCCAAGAGTCCACATCGACGGAGGGGTTTGGC
>CAZUWR010000006.1:0-43918 GCA_964624415.1 uncultured Bdellovibrionales bacterium
CACCTCCTTTCTAGGGAGTAATGGTGAGCTGTTGGAGTCGCAAGACTTGCATTAGCAACTACAACGGCGCGTTCATATAGATAGCAATATTTATATGTTCACACAAGAAAAATACTTTTATACACAATTTCAGGTCTAACCGGTTAGCGTTTACAAGTTATGGGGTCTTTTCGTCTCGCTGTAGGTTACAAAAAACCACTCTTTACGGGGTGGTTTTTGTTTGTATTGTTGACAATGAGGCTATAATAAAGGAAGATAAGGTATCCATTCGTGGATAAATAGGGCGTATTTCACAATTCGCTCATCTGTTTTTCTCTGATATGAGGTAGGACAATGAACCTTAACAAATTAAGATTTAATCTCACCAGAATCGGTATCTTTCTCACTAGAAAGAAGACGCTTGCTGGATGCGGGCATAAGACACGACAAAAAGATACGCTTACGGCATTTAGAAAGACCATCATATTGGAAATTTTACCGGATGAAGATGCTTTACCCTCTTATTGTCATCAATGTCTGGAAAAATGACCATTCAATGTGCATGGTGCGGTGAGCCGATTTTTATCGGTGATCCGGTGACATTGTATTTACCAAGGTATGAAGATATGGAAGTGCCGGGGCATGCTGTGCCATATGGAAAAGGTGCTTTTGTAGGGTGTCTTCGTTGGGAATGTGCTGAAAGCGGTACAGACAGAGTGGGATTTTGGTACCCTCCTGGCATAGTCTATCGAGTGCTCTCACCTATAGAACAATGTCTGCAAAGCGATGAGATGGTGATTATTGGTGATTTGGGGGATATACGGCAAGCTATCCCGATAGAAATGAGTGCAGAAGAATAGATTAGTGTTTTTAAAAGGGCTCCTCGCGGAAACATTCGCAGGAGCTCTTAACTTGGTTGGTTTTTCCATGGCAGAGTACTATTATTTGGAGGTGTGAAATGTTTTGTAATGCAGATGGGCTGGTTATTGTTGGATTTGTATTATGGATTATTTATCAAGTTCATCAAAATAGATTGCTGAAAGAAAGAGCAAAAGAATACTCCGCATTTGCCCAGGCGTGGTCGATTGCTAAGGTTGCGGCAATTCCGATAGAGGCAGCTCCTTTCGGAGAATATAATGTTACGATGGTTGTCGAAGAATTTGGAAGTACCTATTTCCTTTTTCGTGACAAAAAAGATTGGGGTCGTCAAGCGATACTTGTGCTCGGCGGAATTGAAGGCTGGAATAGGGAATATTCCAACGAGCAATTATTGAGTATTGTTGAGCAAAATGATACGCGTCAGTATTCTTTGGCGAATGTTGGTATTGTGGATATTGTTCCGCAATGCAGAAGTTTGTAGGAAAAAGAGCTCTTTGTGAAAATTCACAGAGGGCTCTTAATTTTTTGCGTAGAATTCAAATGCTAGCTGTTCTTTGATTTTTTGGTAATTATCGATGAAGCCTCCAAACTGGGCTTTAGGTTCGTGTGAGATGACCTCCTTGATTTTCTATACACTTTCTGGTATATTCACCCAAAGCCTATGAGGGTATGATTAGTGAGTTATGGAGCCATGATGAAGCAACTATTTCGAAAAATCTGGATTATCTTGGGAACGTTGGTGGGTGCATCGCTCGCACTCATTGTTTTTATGGCGGTGTATATCAAGTATGATATGCATCGTATTCGTACTTCAACTAACTTTCCCATGTATTTTCAGAATAAAGCAGTAAATGATTGTTCGCAGGGTCTACCCGGACCCATTTCAAACGATATCCGTGCTATGTGCATCGATTCAATCCGCCAGATGTCGAAGGAGTATGTCGTTCAGCATGTTATCTCTAAAACCGGATGGGTCACGGATGAATTGATTTTAAGGAGCGAATACGAAGCCCAAAGGGATGCTGAGAACAAGGCTCTTGATGAAGCGAATGCTTCGCGCGAACAGGCAATGCAATCATATGATAGCAGCATGTCATTTCAAAGCGTGACGAGTGAGACTGAAAGTGGAAAATTGGAGCTGAATGCTCAACGAGATGCGCTGGTAACACAAGCAGAAAAAAAGGGATGGAAATTGATTGTTGGCGACCCGACAAATACGTGCACTAGGCCGACATTTGAGGGTGAGGTTACGGTGCATGGCTGGTATGTTTGGGACACGTTCTATGTTGAAAAAGAATGGATGCTCTATATTTCAGATGAGGATAGCGATAAACTTCCTTTTGATAAGTCATTTCTTGGGTACGGAAAAGATGATCAGCTAAAGCTTCGATTGGACGATGCTTCAAAAGAACGTGAAAGGAATCTGATACGAGCTTCGAAAGAGCATCCTCGTGAAGTGGTTATTCGTCAGTATTCTTTGTATTGCGAAGGAAGTCCGACGGTACGTATTAATAAACAAGCAAAATAGCTTGTGACGATAATTAAGTTTTCAGTAATGATAAAAATATGCAGTTATTGATCAAATCCGTTCTTGTTATCGCAACGTTTGTTTTACATTATTTGGTGATGCGGGATATGACTCTGCACGAAGGATTCAGGTTAGCGCCCATCATTGCCGTAATTCTTCTTGGTTCGGTCTTCCTTACCTCGTGGAGTATTTTATTATGGGATCGAAAGAAAGCATGGCTTTCGGAAAGTCTGATAAGTCTTTTTCTTGGAGTGTTGATTTGGTGGACATTGTTTGATATTTCATCAAATGACTTCTTTCTACTCATCGGTATTGTATCGACAATTGCATTCGGATCTTTTGCGGTTATTTCTTTATTCGGTAAAAATCCGTCCGGTCGATTTATTCTACGGCTTTTCTTCTTTGCGACTATTGCTGCCGCGCTGATAGTGATAATCGATGTATTGTTTGGAAAAAAATTAGATAGTGGTGGTTCGGGCATGATTTTTCTTATCCCTTTTATTATCACTGGTGGATTGACATATGGCATAGTATTGCCATTTGTAAAAATCATGTTTCCTTTGTACGTATGGGTTTTTATCAAGACGAATCAAAAACTTGCAAGTCGTTACGGGATAGTGTTGATAATGTTTCCCATCCTCGCTTTCCTTACGAGTACTCATGGGATGGATATGCGGCAGTCTATCGGGAATCCGTGCTACGAAGTAGTTGAGGGGAAAGCCCCTAGCTATGTCATTCGTGGAAATTATGTGTGCATTGTTGGTGATGGTACGGGTTTGAGTACATCGTATTTGAAACCGCTGGAGGGTGCTGACGCACAATCGTTTGAGGATGTTGGCGGTGGCTATGGAAAGGATAAAAATCACGTATACAAAAATGGTGTCATCGACGATTCTCTTGATCCGAAGACGATTCGAAGTCTTGATCATGGATATGTTACGGATGGTCATCAGGTTTCCTATGGATATTCAAATGTAAAAATTCCAGGCATTGATCCGAAGACGTTCACTGTTTTAGGAAATGGAAATTATTATTCAAAAGACGCTTCGCGAGTATATTACACTTCGAGTGGTTGGCGTATATTGGATGGCGCGGACGCTCAGACCTTTAAAGTTTTAGCGCCGCATGAGGAGTATGCCAAAGATCAATATCATGTCTATTATGCAGGGAGGGTGTTGGAGGATATAGATGCTGCATCATTTAAATTTATTAACGAGCGATTTTCCCGTGAT
The DNA here is from genome assembly GCA_964624415.1 of uncultured Bdellovibrionales bacterium. Lineage (GTDB taxonomy): Bacteria > Patescibacteriota > Minisyncoccia > Moranbacterales > UBA1568 > JAQTRS01. The sequence continues at coordinate 3,619 of CAZUWR010000006.1, forward strand.
AGTAGTCATATACTATACAATGGTGTAATCTTGTGGGATTTGGATGCGAATAATTTTCAGCGGATTGGAACATCTGATTATATGCGAGATGCTGATACGTTGTATTATGATGATGCGAAAGTTGAGGGAGTCAATATCCAGAATTTCCGTGTGCTTCCGGCAAGCAAAGAGTCGGGCGGAGCGATTGGTGTTTGGAAAGATAAATGTGGGACGGATGGTAAAGTGGTTATTTGTGATGGAGCGTTGCAGGAAGGAGAAAATCCCCAGACATTCTTTTCTCATCCAATATCATTTTAATTTTTTTTGAATTTCGTATGAAATGGAAATTACCGCCGCCTATCAAAATCTATGAAGCGTTGGGTGTTATCGCGGATGGGAGGATTGAGGCGGATGGGAATGGCGCGAAGGTATATTCTTCGAGTAGGAACAAATTCTATACCGTGATGTATGCTGCGGACAAGCAGCAGATAATGGCCAATGACAACGGGTCGTACTGGCAGGGAAATCTCGGCTATCCATCTATCGCTTTTTTGATGTATATCGGAGCAGTGCATTTCAATCCCCTGTATGCGGAAGCGCTCAAGGGGATAGCGTGGAAAGATATCAATACCCGATTTAAAAACGATTTCAATAAGACGGTGGCGCATATTCACGTGCTCCTGCAAGAGAGGGGAGTATCTATCGAAGATTTTCTCAAGGAGGTGAAGGATATTCAAGGGCAGATCGAAGTATTGAATCTGTCTTTGCTGGGAAAAAGGACCAAGCCTCCGGCAGGATATTGAGTGGTGTGGTATGTATCAATAGCTTGCGTATCCATCAATCGGGTGTATACTTGAGGGGCGTAATCCTTAAGGACACCTTTATGAAAGGATATATCGTCAACTTAGAGCAAGAGACGATCGAGAATAGTCTTTATCGCAAGGTTTTGTTCACGTCGCATTACAGTCAGTTGGTGCTGATGTGTCTTCGTCCGGGAGAGGAAATCGGTGAGGAGACGCATGGATTGGATCAGTTTATCCGTATTGAGCAGGGAAGCGGAAAGGTTGTCTTGGATGGTGAAGGAGCTACTATAGAAGGGGACTATGCTATTGTAATTCCCGCTGGAACCAGGCACAATATCATCAATACGTCCGAGAGTGTCAATCTTAAGCTGTACACGGTCTATTCCCCGCCCAATCATTTGGATGGGACTATCCACAAGACGAAAGCGGATGAAAAGGAAGAGCACTTCGATGGGAAGGTATCAGTGTGATTGACATTGTCTTACCCCTTGCTAAATCTGCGTATTTGTGATAAGGTGAGCGTATCAGTAGGGGTGTAATTTTCATGTACTCATATGACAACAATGACAAAAGGCGTAATTATGGTGGTTGCCGGTATATGTATCATCGGAGGAATTGCGATTAGTTGGCAATCTATCAGAGGGAATGCTTCTGTTGATAAGGCAGAGGTGAAGGGCGAGAGTATCGAGAAGCCGTCAGTTGATGAAATGCGAAAAACGGTATCTGTCCAAAAAGAGTATCAGAACCCGGCCGGAACCGACAGGATTGGATTTTCATTGGTAGTGGATAAAGATGATATGATCATAGACACTGCAGTGGATATCCTGGCATCTCATGAGACCTCTGTCGAACGCCAATCAGCCTTTTCGAAAGAGCTGCCCGAGGCTCTCAAAGGAAAAAAACTGACGGATATCGAATCCATCGAGACGGTCGGAGGATCCGCTTTGACAACGGATGCGTTCAATGATTCCTTGGAGGATTTGAAATCACAATTGTAAGACAGAGGTATTTTAGTATATATCAAAAGCTTGCTGCGAGGCAGGCTTTGTGGTTTTTCATTGACAAAATATGCGGAGTGTGTAAAAATATGCAGTGTCCAATCGTGGATCAACGAACGTTAATGAGGGGTTTAACAATGAGTCAAACTGACCAGTATAGTCGTAACGGTGCGCTGAACAATGATGCGTATTCGGGAGATATTTTTGACGAGGAATTAGTTGAAATGGATGTCACAATAGCATGTTATGAGTGCCATTTTCATGAGACATTTACAGTTGATGTTGTCGATGAAGTGAGTCACATTCCACAACTTAAAAGAAATAAGGAGATCTTGAACGCAAGACATCAGGAGCACTGTTTACATGAACCTGTTGTGTATGATGATACAGCGTTTTGCTATTGATCGCTTGTATTCTGAGGCTTCAGGGCCAATGCCCGGGGATGGAATTACCATCCCTTTTTATTTTGTCCCTATAGACATTTTGGAATATATGAGGGTGTGGAATTTTTTTGCATCTTGTTTCGTAGTAGTGTATAATGAAAGACCAATGGGTGCTTTGGTTTTTGGCGCTACCGATAGTGGCGCGATAAAAAGCAGCCGCTAGAATATACAAAAATTTATGGAAAGTATTTCATCCAAACAGCGTGTCGTGGTCATAACAGGTATCTGTATCACGATACTTTTTTTTGGAGCCGTTTTTGTGAAGGCAGCCAGTGGTGTCTTGAGTTCTAAAAAAATAAGCGTTTCGGAAGCGAAGGCTGCTGAAACGCAGAAGATGGCGCAGGATTCATCCGAAGCGGTACCGGTATCAACAACCGAAACTGCTCAATCGCATCCTGATAGTGCAGCAACATCAGAAACAGCTCCGGCCGATCAATCGTCTGAGAACCTATTCGAAAAGGTTTCGAAGGCTATTGTCGAACGCTTTTCGGGCGAGAATGCCCCGACTGCTTCAACCGTCTCGGCTGATAATCCCTACCCGTTTCATACCAATATTTCCACAACGCTGTTTTGGGCAGGAGAGGAGGCGGACAAGGACAATAAAAATATCTCCAATCTGCCGAGTGCCTGGGATGAGGAGTGGGTCAAACATTTCGGCGGTATCGATGATCCCAAGAAACGATCGGAATACATGCCGTCCAAGTTCTCGCCAAAAGAAAACCCCTTCTATTTTGCTTTGCCGTACAATGACTTCAATGCCCAAGGAAAGCACAAAAAAGAGATAAATGCGGTCGTGCCATGGGCTGGCAAAACTGACTGGAAAAAGGATGAATCCGTGCTTAAGAATCAGTGGATAAAGATTGTCAAAAACGACAAGGTAGCGTATGCTCAGTGGGAGGATGTCGGGCCTTTTGAAGAAGATGATGCCGAATATGTTTTCGGTACGGCACAGCCCAAGAGTAAGACCAATAAGCATGCGGGTCTCGATGTCTCTCCGGCGGTGCATGATATGCTCGGTCTTTTGGATATCGATACGGTGGATTGGCAATTCGTCGATGCCGATCAAGTGCCCGACGGTCCATGGAAAAACACCATTACCACTTCACAGGTCTTTTGGAAATAGCATTGAGTAGTATCGTCCAAAAGCCATTCTAAAAACAAAGATTTAAAAACAAAAAAACCAGGTATTCACGCTAATCAGGCAGACTTCCGCCTTTCCGTATGTCCACTCTCCCGGTTTTTTATGATGCGCAACAGAATCGATGGCGACGTTCCCGTCGTGTTTTTCGGTATGCTTTACTGATAGTGATACTTTCTTTTGTTGGATTTGTTACGAGCTTAGTTATCCGTCCAAAGCTTCCGCCACTGTCCATCGCGACGCCTGATAATGCTATTCGTGGAGCTTCCAATATCGTGGTGCATGAGGCGCTCGGCGATCAGCCTCATATCAATTTCGATGCGACTGCTTTTACTGCTCAAAACAAATCCCTTGTCGTGCCGGCCCGTATACAGCCTAGCAAGGTGATGGGATTTTATGTCAACTGGGATGAGAATAGTCTCACTTCGCTCAAGGACAATATCGGCAGTCTGGACGTTCTCATTCCTGAGTGGCTCCATCTGACTGATGGTGCCGGGCGTATCAGTGTGGATGATCCGGCGCAGATCAAGAAGACGCTGCAGGTGATTCGTGCGCAAAAGCCCGACCTGCAGATTGTCCCTTTGGTCAATAATTTCAATAATGACACGCAAAACTGGGATAGGAATATGCTCAAGCAATCGATCGGTACCGAGGAAGCGCGCCAGACGCTCATCCGCAACCTACTGACCTTTGTGAATGAGTTCAAGTTTGCCGGCATCAGTATAGATTTCGAAGATGTACCGGAAAAGGAGCAGCCTAATCTCGTCATTTTTATGAGCGAGGTCGCGAGCGCGTTTCATGCACAGGGGCTGCAGGTATCGCAGAGTATCCCTTTGGATGATGACGCCTTCAATGTTGTGGAGTTGGGTAAATCTGCCGATACGCTTATCCTGATGGCTTACGATGAACATACGACGTATAGCACGCCGGCGGGACCGGTGGCTTCTCAAGGTTGGTTGGTCAATGCGATTGCCAAACGATTCAAGGAATTGCCCTCGGAAAAATACGTGGTGGCGCTCGGCGGATATGGGTATGATTGGGTGGAAGATTCGGCCAAAGGAACGGACGTAACTTTTGCGGGAGCGATTCAAACAGCTCAGGATGCGAAAGCGACGATACTGCTCAACACGCAGTCGCTCAACCCGACCTATGACTATTATGAGAGCGACAACACTTTGCATCATGTGTGGTTTTTGGATGCGGTCTCGGCTTTCAATCAGGTCCAGGCTATCAATCATTTGGGTATACCGTCCGGTTATGCGCTGTGGCGATTAGGGTCTGAGGATCCGAGTGTGTGGAATATGCTTCCAAAACGGGATGCGCTCGATGCATCCGCTGCCACATCGTTGCAGCAGCTTCGCTACGGGTATGATGTCGGCTACAAGGGAGATGGTGAAATCCTGCGCGTAACCAAAACGCCGCAAGAAGGGAGTCGCTCGCTTTCGTACAATGCTCCATCTGGATTTATCACTCAGGAATCCATCGTGAAATTCCCCTCGCCCTATGTCATTTCGCGATACGGTGGGACTGATAACAAAAATGTTATTCTGACATTCGATGATGGCCCGGATGACAAATACACACCGCAGATTCTCGATATCCTCAAGCGCTATCATGTGCCGGCGACATTTTTCGTTATGGGGCTCAATGCGTCCGCACATCCGGATATTTTGCATCGCATCGTGGATGGGGGAAATGAGATAGGTAATCATACCTATACCCACCCCAATATTAGCGCTATTTCACCAGAGCAACTGCGTGTCGAAATCGATGCGACGGAGCGCCTTTTCGAGGGTGTACTCGGCAGGAAATCGCTTCTGTTCCGCCCGCCCTATGCGGAGGATATCGAACCAACCACGCCCGAGCAAGTCGCTCCATTGGAACTTTCAAGCGACCTTGGGTATTACACGGTGGGTATCAATATCGACCCGACCGACTGGAATCGGCCAGGGACCGATGCTATCGTCAATACGGTGGTCAATGAACGATTGGCTGGTGTCGGAAGCGTGGTGTTGATGCATGATAGCGGAGGGGATCGCAGCCAGACTATCGAGGCATTGCCGCGAATCATCGAATCATTGCAGGCGAACGGATATCAGTTCGTGACCGTTTCCGATGCGCTTGGGTTGTCGCGAGACGATGTGATGCCTCTGGTCGGATCGCAAGAGCGAGGATTTTCTTCGGCTAATAAGATTGCGTTTTTTTCGGTGTATGGGTTTACCAGTTTTTTGTCGGGAGTATTTTTGCTTGGTATCGTTTTGGGTATCGCTCGATTCCTTTTCATTGCAACACTGGCTATTGCACAGTTCTTTATCGTAAAGAAGAAACGTCGGGCATTTGATGAGAGTGTATTCCAACCGAAAGTCGTTGTCGTCATACCCGCTTTCAATGAAGAAAAGGTAATCGTGCGCACGGTCTCGGCTATCCTCGCATCCACCTATGCTCATTTTCGTACGATAGTTGTCGATGATGGTTCGACGGATGCGACACTGTCGGTATTGCGTCAGCATTTTGGCAGCCATCCGGATGTCACGATATATACCAAAAAGAACGAAGGCAAATCGCAAGCTCTCAATTACGGTATCGCCAAGACCGATACGCAAGAGGAGATACTGGTCACTCTCGATGCGGACACACTTTTTGTGGCTGATACCATCGGGAAATTGGTACGTCGTTTTGCGGAAGGCAAGGTTGCAGCCGTCGCCGGCAATGCCAAGGTGGGTAATCGCATCAATATCCTCACCAAGTGGCAGGCGCTCGAATATATCACCAGTCAAAATCTCGATCGTCGCGCTTTTGAGGTGATGAACTGTATCTCGGTAGTACCCGGATCGGTCGGTGTGTGGCGGAGAGACGCGGTTTTGGAGGCAGGAGGATTCTCGGATGATACCTTGGCTGAGGATGCGGACCTGACTTTCGCTATCCTGCGATTGGGTTACAAGGTTGTCTATGAAAATGAGGCGCTCGCCTTTACTGAAGCTCCCGATACGGTGAAAAACTTCGTTACACAACGGTATCGATGGATGTTTGGGACGATGCAGACGGCATGGAAGCATAAAAAAGTCTTGTTTCGCAGGCGATACGGAGCTCTCGGATTTTTCGCCATACCCAATATCTTTATTTTCCAGGTGTTCTTCACGCTTATTTCGCCGTTTATGGATCTGGCGCTTATCCTCTCGTTGCTGTGGGTAGCGTGGCAGAAATACCAGCATCCGATCGGGTATGACGCGTACCAGGCGCTGCATGGCATAGGTTTGTACTATCTGCTCTTTTTGGCGGTGGATATGACGACAAGTCTCGTGCCGTTTTTCCTGGAGCGCAAAGAGCAGTGGCGATTGCTTATCTATCTCCCGTTGCAGCGATTCTTCTATCGACAGCTGATGTACTATGTCGCTATCAAATCGACTGCATCCGCCATTAAGGGCACCTTTGTCCGTTGGGGGAAATTCGAGCGCAAGGACACTTCGCGAGTGAGTCATATTACTAAGCGAGCTTGATTTTTAGAGGAGAGTGGAGTATATTCCCATTGAAATCCGAACGGTCGTTTGGATTCGAAATAAAAGCGTTTGAGGGGGTTGTATGTGGAAAAGAGGAGTAGATGTGGCGTGTGCCGTGGCTGTTAGTATAGGGGTAGCTATCCTATTGTGGGAGGTGTTTTTGACCTTCTATCACTACATGGAAGTTTGCATGGATAGCGTGTGTAGAGAGGGTTTTATAGGCTCTCTTAAGGTAGTTTTCTATATATTAGTGCAAGCTGTATCCGTTATTGGCATGCTAGCGGCGCTAATCGCGTGCGTGTTACTTGTGAAATATGTCTTTGACAAAGGTATTATCTGGGTCAAAGAGGGTGATACATACGTCTTGCGGTTCAGTCGCCTTCAGGAGAATCTGCCGCCCTCTTGGTGAGGGAGGGTGTTTTCCGACAAAAGTGTTTGTAGTATGTAAGAGTTAAGGAAGAGGGAGTCGAGATGAAAGTAATAATGAGAGGAGTGGTGGTGTATACAGCGGTCCTGCAGTTGACTGTACATAATGAGAGCGAATTCTCTACGCGTGATATCATTTTAGCGATATGGCAAGGTCTGCGTCATTATCATGGTCCATCAGATGAAGAAAAAAGCTGGAAATGGACGACTTGGGGCTCAAATGAATCGCTGGGTAATTGGCTGCAAGCAAGTCATGCGGAGGTCGTGTATATGTTTTGTTGTCATGAAATTTCCGGGGAGCCTGACGCTTCTGGTAAAGTATCGCTGGAAGTCTCTATTTCCAGAGGAGATAATCAAGGGATATCTTTGAAAGAACTAGTTATGCTTGAGGAAATGTTTGAGTGTATTTTCCCAAACAGAGCCTTCTTGGAGGAAAGTAAAATTTGAGAAAAAATAGAGCTCCCGAAGGATAATATCCAGAGGGAGTATTTTTATACCAAAGCTTGCTTCAGCACCCTTGACAAGCAGGAAAGCGCTTGCTATGATGGGTAAAGTACTCTGTTTTTGAGGATTCTTTTGGGCATTGTGTCCGCAGGACTTGCCAAAAACGCAGAGTTGCACTATACTGAATAAGTTGAAATTTTCGTAATTAAAATTAATTGCTCAAGCATATGGCAGTAGCACAATTCGATCGAACTAAACCACATGTAAACGTCGGAACCATCGGACACGTCGACCATGGAAAAACGACTCTCACAGCCGCTATTTTGAGCGTGCTCAGCATGAAGGGTTTTGCCAAGAAGAAGGATATCAACGAAATCGACAAGGCTCCTGAAGAGCGCGATCGTGGTATCACTATCGCTACCGCCCATTGCGAATACGAGTCTGATACTCGTCACTATGCACACGTTGACTGTCCTGGTCACGCCGACTATATCAAGAACATGATTACCGGTGCAGCTCAGATGGACGGTGCTATCATCGTGGTAAGCGCGACTGATGGTCCTATGCCACAGACTCGCGAGCACATCTTGCTGGCACGTCAGGTGGGTGTACCTGCTCTTGTTGTCTTCTTGAACAAAGTAGATATGGTAGACGATGCAGAACTCATCGACCTCGTTGAGGAAGAGGTTCGTGAATTGCTCACCAAGTACGAGTTCGACGGTGCGAACGCAGTCGTGGTTCGCGGAAGCGCCCTCAAGGCCCTTAACGCAACATCACTTGATGATGAAGCTACTAAGCCGATTATCGATTTGATCGCAGCTCTTGATACACAGATTCCTGATCCTGTCCGCGATACCGATAAGCCTTTCCTTATGCCTATCGAAGATATCTTCTCTATCGAAGGTCGCGGTACGGTAGTGACCGGACGCATCGAGCGCGGAGTGGTCAACACGGGTGACGAAGTGGAAATTGTCGGTATCCGTCCGACAGCCAAGACCGTAGTAACCGGTATCGAGATGTTCAACAAGAACTTGTCTCGCGGTGAAGCGGGTGACAATGCTGGACTTTTGCTCCGCGGTATCAAGAAAGAAGATGTCGAGCGCGGTCAGGTTTTGGCCAAGACTGGTTCCATCACCCCACACACCGAGTTCGAAGGTGAAATCTACATCTTGAGCAAGGAAGAAGGCGGACGACACACACCATTCTTCAAGGGATACAAGCCTCAGTTCTATATCCGCACAACGGATGTGACTGGAGAAATCGAGCTCCCGGAAGGAACAGAGATGGTGATGCCTGGAGATACTGTTACTTTGAAAGTCAAGCTTTTAGCTCCAGTGGCTATGGAAGAAGGAATGCGATTCGCAATCCGCGAAGGTGGCCGAACAGTGGGCGCAGGAGTAGCTACAAAAATTATCAAATAGTTTTTGAGCGAGATAGTGAGCAGAGCATCCTTCAAGGAGCGCTGTGCTCACGCTTTTCTCTCAAAACGGAGATGCTGGATTAATAACTTATTTTGGTCTCAATGAAAAAGACAGATACGGGCGCTCAATCTACTCGGCTGAGAATAAAAATCAAAGCCTATGATCATAAAGTCATTGATCAGTCGGCTCGCAAGATTGTCGAAACGGCAGAAAGAACGGGAGCGTCCATCACAGGACCGGTGCCACTTCCTACCGAGACGCACAAGATGACGGTGAACCGATCAACATTTGTTCACAAGAACTCTCGCGATCAGTATGAAATGCGTATTCATAAGCGCATGATCGATATCTGGGATCCAACCCCGAAGACCATCGACCAGCTGACCAATATGGATTTGCCGGCAGGGGTGGACATTGAGATCAAAATGTAATAGAATATACCTAATACTCGTTAACGTCCGTTCTTGAAGCGGAAACCTAACGAGCCAGAATCGGGAAAGGCTTTGTCCTTGAGTCGAATCACTGGCTTGATTAATCCCGATTTTTTGTTTGTTAAATTTTCGATAGTAGTAAAGCAAATCGTATGAAATTTTTACTGGGAAGAAAACTTGGAATGACGACCTTGCAGGATGCGGAGCGAGGAGCCTTGAATGTGACACTGATTGAGTGCGATACCAATACGGTTTCTTTGTTGCGCACGATAGAGAAAGACGGATACGCAGCTGTTCAGGTAGAAGCGATGAAAACATCAAAGCGAAAATTGCACAAGGAATTCCGTTTGGATTCTGCGCATGTTTCAGCAGAGGACGCTCAAAAAGAACTCGCCACCTTTGAGGTCGGTAAAGTTCTCGATCTGGGCGTCTTTTCTGTCGGTGATGTCGTCAATGTGACGGGTATCTCCAAAGGAAAAGGTTTTCAGGGTGTGGTGAAGCGACATGGGTTCAAGGGTTCTCCGCGAACACACGGACACAAACACGATCTCCGTGCTCCTGGATCTATCGGAGCTCAGCAGCCGCAGCACGTTATCAAAGGAAAGCGTATGGCGGGTCGCATGGGTGCGGATCGATGCACGACACAGAATTTGAAAATCGTCCTGATTGATGAAGCGAAACATTTGGTAGCGGTGCAGGGAGCTGTACCGGGTGTCAATGGAAGAATGGTTGAGGTCTGGGCGCGCTCGTAAGTAAACAATGATTAAGAAAACAGTGTTCTCGTAATATTATGGCAAAGATATCAGTCTACAATGTAAAGGGAGAAGAGGTTGAGAAGCTTGAAATCGCTGCATCTGTCTTTGATGTGCCTTCAAACAATACTTTGCTTCACCAAGTGTTCGTGGCACTTATGGCCAATATCCGCGGTGTCTATGCTCATACTAAGACCCGCTCTGAAGTGGCTGGATCAGGCAAGAAGCCATGGAAGCAGAAAGGAACAGGACGAGCTCGCGTTGGTTCCGTGCGAACGCCGGTATGGAAAGGTGGTGGAATCGTTTTCGGACCTCGAAACAACCGCAACTTCGCACAGAAGATCAATCAGAAAATGCGCCGCAAAGCCGTTATGATAGCATTGAGTGAGAAGATTCGCGATGGAAAGGTAATCGTTGTGGACGCCTTCTCTTTTCCTGAGAAGAAGACAAAGCTGATGGCACAGGCGATGGTCGCTCTTAAGGTCACCAACAAAAGCGCTATCCTCGGTTTGTCGGTAGCTGAGCGCGAGTTTGAAAAAGTGAGCCAAAACATTCCTCGTCTGAAGACGATTCTTGCGGACAATGTGAATGTGGCGGATCTGATGAATAATCAGTATTTCATCCTCAGCAAAGCATCCCTGCAGGCATTGGAACAGAAATTCCTTGTTACGGATGAGGAGAAAACGCAGGCAACTAAGTAATCTGAGAGCAATTATATGGCATTGTTTGGAAACACGGAAGAAACAACTGAAAAGAAAGCCGTCGTCTCAAAGAAGCGAAAGGCGACAGAGCCTGTTGTGAGCTCGGTTGCTTACAGGATACTGACGAAGCCTCGTATCACGGAGAAGGCGCATACCGTACTGGGATTGAATAAATACATTTTCCAGGTATCGTCGGACGCGACCAAGGTTCTTATCAAAAAGTCTGTCGAGGAAGTCTACGGTGTCAGTGTTATAGCGGTCAATACGGTCACTATCCCCGCAAAGAAAAGGAATTTCGGAAAGAGCGGCGGGTACAAGTCCAGTATGAAAAAGGCTATCGTGACACTCAAAGAAGGCGACTCGATCGAATTGTTTCAAGCAGAATAGTTTTTCAGTCAATTAAGCAAGAAGGAAATTTTTTATCAGAATTGTATGGCAATCAAGGTCTATCAAAAGAATACGGCAGGACGACGCAATATGTCGGTAGTCAAGCCCGAGGGAGTTACGGAAAAGAAGCCGGAGAAGTCTTTGTTGGCTGCTTTGAGCAAGAAGTCCGGACGATCCCACGGAAAGATTTCGGTACGTCATAAAGGAGGCGGACACAAGCGCCGTTACCGCATGGTTGATTTCAAGCAGAACAAGCTCGGTATCCCAGGTAAAGTAGCTGCTCTTGAAAAGGATCCAAACCGCTCCGCGCTTATCGCTTTGATCCACTATGTCGATGGTGAGAAGAGTTATATCCTCGCGGTAGAGGGATTGACCGTTGGCCAGACTATCCTGACGGATGAGGATGCACCGGTTGCCAAGGGAAATCGATTGAAACTCAAGAATATCCCTGTTGGAACGGTTATTTCAAATATAGAGATGATGGTTGGTAAGGGCGGACAGATGGTGCGAAGCGCCGGAACAGGAGCTACTCTGATGGCCGTCGACGAGAAAATGGCGCAGATTAAGATGACTTCAGGGGAAATTCGTTTGATCAACCGTGAGTGTTATGCTACGGTGGGACAAGTGAGCAACTTCGAGCACAGTGCTGTCAAGCTTGGAAAAGCGGGACGAAGCCGTTGGTTGGGCAGACGACCGCATGTTCGCGGATCAGCCATGAACCCGGTTGATCACCCACACGGAGGTGGAGAAGGAAGGCAGGGAGTTGGTCTCAAGCATCCGAAGACTCCATGGGGTAAGCCGGCACTCGGTAAGCGAACGCGAAAGAAGAAGAAGGCAAGTACTAAATACATCGTCAAGCGAAGGAAATAATCACAATCGAATTATATATGTCAAGGAGTTTGAAAAAAGGTCCTTATGTGGACGAAAGGGTAACCAAGAAATTGATAGGGAAGAATCCCGCCGATCGAGTCGTGATCAAAACGTGGTCACGTGCCTGCACGATCACCCCGGAAATGCTCGGATTTACGTTCGGTGTGCATAACGGAAAGGATTTCGTGTCGGTACTGGTGACTGAAGAGATGGTAGGACATCGTTTGGGCGAGTTTTCCCCGACGCGAAAGTTCACCCGTCACGGAGGTAAGATGCAGAAGGACTTGGAGGCAGCAGCAAAGCAGCGAGAGCTCGATGCCGCTAAAGCCGCAAAGTCAAGTTCGACCGCTAAGAAGAAATAACCGTCCGGAGCACAAAACGATAGCAAGGCGTTAGTATCATTTATATATTGGATATTATGAAAGTGGAAGCAAGTCTCAACAATTTAAAAATGACTCCCCGCAAGGTCCGTCTGGTAGCCTACGCTGTGAGAGGTCTGGGTGTCGAGGAAGCTTTGATTCAATTCGATAAGATGTTGAAAAAAGCATCTCTTCCTTTGACCAAGCTTTTGCAAAGCGCTATTGCCAACGCTGAAAACAATTTCAGCCTTGATCGCAATAACCTGTTTGTCGAAGATGTCTGGGTGGGTGAAGGTCAGAAGTTGAAGCGCTGGACACCTCGCGCACAGGGACGAGCTACACCTTTATGGCGCAGGATGTCGAAGATACGGATTATCCTCGCAGAACGAGAAGAAGGCAAGATAGTTAAGAAAAAGAAATCTCCAGTTAAGAAAACAACTCCTGAAGTGAAGGATGCGGTGATCGAGGAAGGAAAGAGCGCCGCTACGAAGAAGTCGACCGTCGCTATCCCTCAGAAAGCCGTAACGCACGGAAAGACACGAGGAGCAGGATTCACGAAGAAAACATTTCAGAGAAAGTCAGTCTAAAAAGATTAAATTGGAACTTAGATTATGGGTCATAAAGTAAATCCGACGGGCATTCGATTGGGCATTACCACTACTTGGAAGTCTCGTTGGTTTGGAAAAAAAGACTATAGGAGCAATCTTCGCGAAGATGTCGAGATGAGGCAGTTCGTGCTGACTCGCTGGAAAGCGGCAGCCATCGCTTCATTGGATATCGAGCGATCCGCAAATGTGGTCCGCATCATTATTCAGACTTCTCGTCCGGGTGTTTTGATCGGTCGAGGTGGTACGGGTATCGAAGATTTGACCCGTGTGGTAAAGACCCGATTCTTCGCTGGCAAGAAAATGAGCCTGAAGATTGAGATTCAGGAAGTACGAAACTTCGAGGAAAGTGCATCGCTCGTGGCTCAGCAGGTAGCAGAGCAAATCGAACGACGTATGCCGTTCCGTCGCATCCTTAAGGGAATGCTTGACCAGGTAGAAAAGAACAAGAATGTGAAGGGTGTGAAAATCGAGCTTTCGGGCCGATTGGGCGGAGCTGAAATGTCCAGACGAGAATGGTTGTCTCGAGGCACTATCCCTCTTCATACACTGCGTGCTGATATCGATTTCGCCAAGGCGACAGCGACGACAACATACGGAGCGATTGGAATCAAGGTATGGGTGTATAAGGGTGAGAAGTTTTCCATTTAAGAAGCAAGTTGCGGACGATACTTACAGTAAATAAGAACAGCGCATATGTTAATGCCAAAAAAAGTTAAGCACAGGAAAATCCAGCGTGGCGGAGAAGTCAAGGGTATTGCTACCCGCGGTGACAAAGTCAGCTTCGGAGCCTTCGGATTGAAGGCGATGGACGGCGGTCTCATCACTTCTCGTCAGATCGAGTCAGCTCGTCGAGCGATGACACGATATGTACAGCGAGGTGGCAAAGTGTGGATCCGTATTTTCCCTGATAAGCCGATGACCAAAAAGGGGAGTGAAACCCCTATGGGTAAGGGTAAGGGAAGCGTCGATCACTTCGTAGCCAAGATACAGGCCGGAACTATGATGTTTGAGATGGATGGTGTGGCCCGCGACGTAGCTATGCGCGCTATGAAGCTCGCAGCTTACAAGCTGCCTGTCAAGACAAAATTCATAGACAAGCAGTAAAGCGATAGAAAAGAACGAAAGAAGGAAGCATTTATTATAAAGAATTTGAGAGTATGAAAGCGCAAGAACTACGAGAAAAAAGTCTTATCGAGAAAGAGAAGTTTCTGGCGGAGAGCCGTGAGCAGTCACGCAAGCTTCGTTTTGAGATTGCTGGCCAGCAGACCAAGTCGCACCGTGCGTATCGTAACCTGAAGAAAGACATCGCTCGAACGCTTACTCTTATGAGAGAACTCTAGAAGACACTCGTTTGATTCAATTATTTCGTACATATATGACACAGGTTCAAGAAAAAGTGAAGAAAGCTCCAAAGCTCAAAGGTACGGTCGTAAGCGATGCTATGGACAAGACGATCGTGGTCGCAGTGGAAACGCTCAAGACCCATCCTAAGTACTTGAAGAAGTACCGATCAACCAAGAAGTATAAAGTGCATGACGCACAGAATGCTCATAAGAAGGGTGATACGGTATCGTTTCAGGAGTGTCGACCGCTCAGCAAAGACAAGCGTCACACGGTAGTAGTTGCATAGAGGGCTAATGTTTATAGGCAGTATAATTGTAAAGATATGATTCAAGCGGAAACCAAATTGAAGGTAGCGGACAACTCCGGCGCAACACTGATCGAGTGTTTCAAGGTTTTGGGTGGTTCGAAGCGCCGTTATGCCAGCCTCGGCGATATCATCGTGTGCTCGGTCAAGACATCCACTCCTCGCGGCGGTGTGAAAAAAGGCGATAAAGTAAAAGCGGTTGTCGTTCGTATCAAGAAATCGTACAAGCGAAAGGACAACTCCTATATCCGTTTCGACGAGAATGCTGCTGTTATCTTGAACGGTGACACGGTCGAGCCGAAGGGAAGCCGTATTTTCGGTCCTATCGCTCGAGAACTTCGAGAAAAAGGATTCAGCAAAATTGTTTCCTTGGCTCAGGAGGTTTTATAAGAAATACGCGCAGGTTATTATACATATTACGTTTAAGAGTATGAAGATTAAGAAAGGCGACAACGTGGAAATCATTGCCGGCAAAGACAAGGGCAAGCGGGGCAAAGTGACCCGAACCGTGCCACGTGCCGGACAGGTTGTCGTGGAAGGATTGAATATCCGTAAGAAGCACACCAAGCCTCGCAAGGAAGGTGAGAAAGGACAGCGCGTCGAAGTAGCGTATCCTCTCGACATTTCCAACGTGATGCTCGTTTGCCCGCACACCGACAAATTGACACGCGTCGGTTACAAGGTGGAGGGTGGTCAGAAGGTTCGCATCAGCAAGAGAGCTCAAAAGGAAATCTAAAGTCAGGTTTGGTCTATTTGTAAGGAAATTTGTAGCAAAGGAATACCTATGAAACATGAATCTATCAAGACAATCTATACGAAGAAAGCGGTGCCTGCACTCGTGAAGGAGTTTTCTTACACGAATGTGTTCGCCATACCGAAGATCCAGAAAGTAGTGGTCAATGTCGGTTTGGGAAAGTTTCTCAAGGAACCCAAGCGTATTGAAGAAATCGTCGCTTCTTTGGAAACTATCACCGGACAGAAAGTAGTCCTGGTGAAGGCGAAGAAAGCGGTTGCCGGATTCAAGATTCGAGAGAATCAGGAAATCGGCGCTCGCGTCACCCTTCGAGGTGATCGTATGTGGAGTTTCTTGGATCGCTTCGTCAAAACGGCTCTGCCACGCGTTCGCGATCTCCAGGGTATTACGGAGAGCTCGGTAGATAGCCGAGGCAATCTCAGCGCTGGACTCAAGGAACATATGGTGTTTCCTGAAATCGTCGCAGAGAAAGTACAGACCGTTTTCGGCTTCCAGGTCAATGTGGCGACGACCGCCAAGAATCATGCCGAGGGAATTATGCTTTTCAGGACATTGGGATTCCCGCTCCAGAACAAAGAGATTAATTAAAAGCGAACTATTAGTAATTAGCAACAGCAGATATGGCAAAGACATCAACCGAGGCTCGCGCCAGGAAAACACCGAAATTTTCAACCCGCATCGTGAGGCGTTGTTGGAAGTGCGGTCGCAAACACGGATATCTTCGAAGATTTGATCTCTGCCGGATTTGTTTCCGGGAGTTAGCGAGCAAGGGCGAGATTCCAGGCGTGAAGAAGTCATCGTGGTAGACGGTAATTAGGAGGTTTGAAGTTTAAAAGGAGCTAGAATTAATTTTTTCGTTATGTTAGATCCAATCGCAGACATGTTAACTCGAATTCGTAATGCTCAGAGAGCAGGACACCGGGAAGTGGTTATGCCATCGTCCAAGTTGAAGTTGTCCATCGCGCACATTCTTGAAAAAGAAAATTTCATAGAAAAGGTAGAGACGGAGAGTGAGGGCATTTTCGAGAATATCCGTATTGGGTTGAAATATGTCAAGGTGTCCCAGACGCAGAAGGACCCGGCTATCCGTGAAATCAAGCGGGTGAGTCGTGAAGGACAGCGTATTTATGTCAAAAAGGAAGATATCAAGAAAGTGAAGAATGGTTATGGTATCGCCGTCGTTTCCACCTCAAAGGGTGTGATGACCGGTCGTGACGCGTATCGCCAGGGATTGGGCGGAGAATATCTCTGCGAGGTCTGGTAATTTTGAAACGGAGTAATTTTATTGAGTGTTTGTAATTCAAATCGTATGAGTAGAATAGGTAAAAAAGTAGTCGTTATCCCACAGGGAGTCGAGATGAAACTCGAAGCCAACGTGGTGTCCGTGAAGGGTCCGAAGGGATCGCTTACATTCGTGCACAATCATGAGGTGACGATTCATATCGCCGCTGACTCCGTGTCGGTGGAGAAAACAGGCGGTTCGAAGAAAGCCTCTGCTATTTGGGGTACAACCACCAAAATTCTTTCCAACCTGATCGAGGGTGTAACGGTCGGATTTCAGAAGCAGTTGGAATTGAACGGTGTCGGTTTTCGTATGTCGGTCGCTGGCAAGAAAATCAGCATGGCTTTGGGATTCTCCCATCCTGTCGAAGTGATCGTGCCAGAAGATTTGGATGCTAAGATCGAGGGAAATATCCTGACACTTTCCGGTATCGATAAGCAAAAAGTTGGCCAATTGGCAGCGAAGATTCGTGATCTGAAACCGGTCGAACCATACAAAGGAAAGGGCTTCAAGTATGTCGGTGAAATAGTGCGCAGAAAAGAAGGTAAGAAGGCTTCCGCCTAATAGGTAATTAAGTGAGTATTCGTATTATGAAAAAGCAGACTCGTGAAAAAATGAGACTCCACCGCAAGGGACGAGTGCGTGCCAAGATTTCCGGTACCGCCACCTGCCCCCGATTGGCTGTGTTTCGTAGTTTGAAAGGTATTTCCGTACAGGCTATTGATGACAAGTCCGGTCGCACATTGGCTTCAGCAAGTCTTAAGGAGCTTGGTGCCAAGGCGAAGAACACGGTGGTTGGCGCAGAAGAGGTTGGAAAGCTTGTTGCACAGAAATGCGTAGCACTGAAGATTACCGAGGCAGTCTTTGACCGAGCAGGATACCGCTATCATGGACGTGTCAAATCTTTGGCTGAGGGAGCGCGATCCGGAGGACTTCTCTTTTAAGCTGATAGCTATCGCAGGCATAGATTTATTTAATGTATCATTATTGGCGACAGATTTATGGCAAAACAAGGTAAAAAATTTGGACGACGAGAAAAGCCTGAGTTCGATCAGAAGCTTTTGGATTTGGCTCGCGTGACGCGCGTGGTGAAAGGTGGACGACGATTTCGTTTTCGTGCGACACTGGTAATCGGCAACCGCAAGGGTAAGGTCGGTGTTGGTGTTTCGAAGGGATCGGATGTGTCGGATGCTATTCAGAAGGCATACAATGATGCTCAGAAAAACCTCATCGATATCAAAATCGCCGGTACAACTATCCCTCACGATGTGTTCCAGAAGTTGGGAAGCGCCAAGGTGCTCCTCAAGCCGGCTGGTGAAGGACGCGGCGTTATCGCTGGAGGAGCGGTCCGTTCCGTCGTGGATTTGGCTGGTATCAAAGACATCGTTTCGAAGTCTTTGGGTGCTTCCAATAAACTCAATGTAGCGCGTGCTACTATCGAAGCTTTGCGAAGCTTGAAGGCTCCGCGAGCGCCACGACCAGCAGCGCAGAAGTAATTTTTCTTTTTTTAGTGTTATGCAGATTCATGAATTAAACGTCCTCAAAAAGCAGGATAAGAAGCGTATCGGACGCGGAGGAAAACGAGGAACCTATTCCGGTCGCGGAATGAAGGGTCAGAAGGCTCGCTCCGGCGGCAATGTCGACCCACTGTTTGAAGGTGGACGATCTTCTTTGGTGGATCACTTGAAAAAGGTTCGCGGATTCAAATCCATCCATCCTAAGAAATCAGTGTTCAATCTGACGACACTGGAGAAGTGGTTTGAGAATGGAGAAATCGTATCTTCTGAAGCACTGGTAGCCAAGGGATTGATCAAAGAATCTTTGGTAAAGAATGGTATCAAAATCCTGTCCAATGGGACATTGACCAAAAAACTGACCATTTCATCGAAACTGCTGGTTTCGGAAGCGGCACAGGCGGCAATAGAAAAAGCCGGTGGCTCGGTTGAAGAGCCCAAAGAAGAAGACGCTTCTTCGGAGGAGTAGAAAACGAGAGGCTAAACGCCTCTTTTTTCTCGTGTTTATACGTACAATATGTTACACTGAAAGTATATGATGGCAACATTAACACAGATTTTCAAAATAAAAGAGCTGCGCGGTAAAATACTCTTCATCTTGGGTGTTTTGGTGGTGTATCGATTAGTAGCGGCTATTCCGTTGCCAGGGGTTGATTTCACTCAATTACAGCGATTTTTTGATAGCAATCAGCTGTTCGGTTTGCTCAATATTTTTTCCGGTGGCGGTCTGAGTAATATCTCTATCGTGCTTTTGGGTGTGGCGCCGTATATTACGGCTTCCATCATTATGCAGCTTATGACCACCATCGTTCCTCGTTTGGAACAGATGTACAAGGAAGAAGGAGAAGCTGGTCGACAGCGATTCAATATGATTACGCGTTGGCTGACAGTGCCTTTTGCGATACTGCAGTCCTTTGGTATGATTTCGCTTTTGAAGTCACAGCAAGTAATTGTATCCGTAACGGCTTTTGATACTATCGCCATCGTAACTACTGCTACCGCAGGTACGGTTTTGCTGATGTGGATCGGCGAGCTCATTACGGAGAAGGGTATCGGAAACGGCGTTTCCATCTTGATTTTTGCCGGTATCGCGTCGGGTCTGCCGACGACAGTTTCGCGATTCTTGACTGATTTCGATTCGGCAAAGATTTTCACCTATATCGTTTTCTTGCTCATTGCATTGTTCACGGTTGCCGCTGTGATAGCCATCAATGAAGCACAGCGCAATATTCCGGTCGCCTATGCCAAGCGTGTGCGCGGTGAGAAGACCTATGGAGGCACATCGACCACGCATTTGCCATTGCGAGTCAATCAAGCCGGTGTGATTCCTATTATCTTCGCTGTGTCGCTTATTCTGGTCCCTGGTATGGTTGCGAGTTTCCTGATGCAATCAACACATGAAAAAGTGGCGCATGCCGCAAGTCTCGTGAATGCTTTGTTCCAGAATCAGTTGTTTTATGGCGCTTTGTATTTCACGCTTGTTGTTCTCTTCACTTACTTCTATACCGCGGTCGTATTCGATCCGATGAAGATCGCTGAGAACCTCCAGAAGCAAGGGGGTTATGTCCCGGGGATTCGTCCTGGTCAATCGACTGCTGAGCATCTGTATTTTATTATCAACCGTATCACATTGGCAGGCGCTTTGTTTCTCGGTACTGTTGCCGTACTCCCGATTGCGGTACAGTATATGACTGGTATACAGTCTCTCGCTTTGGGTGGCACGAGCATTTTGATCGTCGTCGCTGTGGTTCTGGATATGGTCAAACATATCCAAAGTCAGATTACGATGCGCAATTACGACGGCTTCTAATAACGATTTCAATATATAACACATGGCATACAACCTCATTATTCTCGGACCGCAAGGATCAGGTAAGAGTACGCAGGCTGAATTATTGATTCGCAAAACAGGAATGATTCATATGGAAATGGGATCGGTTTTGCGCCAGGTAGCTCAGGAAGATTCGGAATTGGGAAAATACGTCAATGAGGTGATGAATGTTCGCAAGGAATTGGTTTCGAATGAACTTATCGAGAGAATATTGCGATACAGGCTCGGTCAGGTTGGAGCGGATCAGAGTATCATCTTGGACGGCGCGCCGCGTAAGGAAACGCAGATCGAAACCGTGGACCGTGTTTTCAAGGAATACGATAGAGTGATTGATAGAGCTATCTTTGTGGATATTCCAGAGGAAGTTTCTATTGCTCGTATCGCTTCCCGTTTCGCGTGCGCGCAGTGTAGCAAGGCCTTTATTCTCGATGAAAGGTCTCGTACTGTGGCGAATATATTGGTGTGCGATGCCTGTGGCGGTGTCTTGGAGCGACGTATCGATGATACGCCTGATGGCATCCGCAAGCGACTGGCAGTATTTGCCCAGGAAACCGTACCGGTTATTGAACACTATCGAGCGCAGGGAAAACTCCTGCACATAGACGGAACGAAAAGCGTCGAAGAAATTTTTGAGGATATTGTGAAAGGACTTGGAATTTAATGTACACATATGCGATTGAAGAATGAGAAACAATTAGAAGCGCTTCGTGAAAGCGGCAAGCGATTGGCTCAGGTGATGAAGCTCTTGTCTGAGCACATCACACCCGGTATCAGCACTTGGGAGTTGGATGCTTTGGCTGAAGCGGAAATCAAGCGTTTGGGCGGTATCCCGATTTTCAAGGGTTATGGCGCTTCGCATGGCAATCCTTTTCCGGCGTCGGTGTGTATATCCCTCAATGATGAGGTGGTACACGGCATTCCCCGTCGCGACCGTATTCTGCGAACCGGTGACCTGATCAAGCTCGATATGGGTCTGCGCTTCGATGGTATGGTGAGTGATATGGCACGTACGTTTCCGGTCGGATCCGTGAGCAAAGACGCGTACAAGATTATGGATGTGACGCGCGAGAGTCTTGAGCAGGGTATCGAGCGACTCAAGGTTGGTGCACGTATTTCCGAGTACGCGCAGGCGGTGCAGTCTTACGCTGAATCGCAGGGGTGTTCGGTCGTGCGCGAGCTGGTGGGACATGGCGTGGGATTTGAGTTGCATGAGGAGCCTTATGTTCCCAATTATGTCAGTCGAAAAATGGATGATATGCTTTTCCGCGAAGGAATGGCAGTAGCACTGGAGCCGATGATCAACCTCGGCAAGTATCATGTGAAAATAGGCAAAGATGGCTGGACGTATGTGACGTCCGACGGTACACTGAGCGCTCACTTTGAGGATACGGTTATTTTTTCATCGAAGGGAGTGGAGATCGTGACACGATAAGTGCCGTTATGGGGATAAAAAAGCATACCCAAGTAATTTTTCAAGACCGATGCGAGTACGCATGTGGTCATGAAAAATTCTTGAGTCGCTTTTTCAGGTGATAGAGTGAGAATGGATAATTATGAATCATGCAGAGAGTATGATCGGATATTTTTTGGGTTTGGATTGGGGGAAATCAAAAATCGGAATGGCTCTGGCGGATGATGAGACCCGCATGGCTTTTGCGCACTCGATACTCAAGAACGATGAACATCTTTTCGATACGCTGAAAGCTATCATTGCAGAGCATACTGTGGAGACGGTGGTGGTGGGTGTGCCATCCCATTACGCGCATACGGAAAATATCGGGGATGAAGCGAAACTTTTCGGTCTGCGTCTCGCTAAAGAATGCGCTGTCAAAGTCGAATTTTTTCAGGAGATGTTTACCACCAAGATGGCTCAGGACAATCTTTTGAAGAGCGGAAAGAGTCGGAGTTTGGATGATCAGGAGGCGGCCAGACTTATTCTTCAAGAATGGCTGGACAAGAAATAGCGGCCCTTGATTTTTTTGGCAGTCCTGCTACAATAACATATGTACCCGTCGGGTAGTGTTTTTGTAGTCAAAAACGGGTGATTAGCTCAGGTGGTTAGAGCGCGACACTGATAATGTCGAGGTCCCAGGTTCGAGTCCTGGATCACCCACACACGTACACGTTATAAAAGTTGACGTAGCTTTTATTTTTCGGTATACTGTAAAGGTTATAGATATATAGCGGGGTAGAGCAGCCTGGTAGCTCGCGTGGCTCATAACCACGAGGTCGGTGGTTCAAATCCACCCCCCGCAACAAAGTGAGGAGGGAATATGCCAATGTCTTGGCATATGTGTGGATTTGAAGGGTGAGGCATATAGCGTGCCGTAACCCAGGCCCTGTGGGCAAATCCACCCCCCGCAACAAAGTAGAAAACAAGCCAATGCTATTGGCAGGGTAGCTCAGTTGGTCAGAGCACGGGTATCATAAACCTGAGGTCGCGAGTTCAAGTCTCGCCCCTGCTACTCTAAATCATCGTTTTAATGACCGCTTTTAAGCGGTATTTTGTATTGCATCCCCATACCTTTCCTCTATGGTAAAAGAAAAGGAAAAATCAGTGAATATTAAGGGAGTCCTTGTCTGCTATTGGGAGACTGTGCGTCAGTATCGTTTGGCTGTTTTTTTGTCGTTTGTCGGATATGGTATCGGATCTATTCTAAGTAACGTTGCTTTACCGATCGTGTATCAGAGCATTATCGATACGATATCGAATGCTGGTAGCCGCTCAGATATAGCCCCTTCTTTGATGGTGTTGTTTTGGTGGTTGGTTGCATTGGTCGCGGTTTATAATATTTTGTACCGCATGGGCGATTACTCCATAACCTATGTCCAGAGCAAATCCATGAAGGATCTTTCGGATCGGACTTTTTCAGCTATCGAACGCCATAGCTACAAGTTCTTCTCGGACAATTTCACAGGTGGGTTGGTTGCGAAAGCGCGGCGTTTTGTTCGGACATTCGAGACTTTGTATGATTATATCGTATTCACGTTATGGACATCTTCTTTGAATATGATCGGGATTTTCCTGGTGTTGTTTTGGACAGCGCCGGCAATCGCTTGGGTGTTTCTTGCGTGGGCATGTATATATATGGCAATAATCGGTTCTATGACGAGGCGCAAGTCCTTGCTAGACGCTGCAGCTGCCGATCATGATTCAAAAGTATCCGCGCGTCTTTCGGATGCTATCTCGACTATGCTCGTCATTAAGATGTTTGCATCCGGAGATCGAGAAAAAGTGAGTTTTGATGAGACGACGACCGCTGAGGAGCGTGCCCGCCGGATGTCTTGGAATTATCAGAATCTTCTTTTCGTTATTCAAGGAATGCTTGTGGCAGCGCTTGAGCTTGGAAGTATGTATGTCGCCCTGCGATTATGGATCGGAGGTTCTATTTCGACTGGGACGGTAGTTTTGGTGCAGATTTATCTTGCGCATGTTATGCAGGTATTTTGGCAATTAGGACGTGTTTTCGGAAAAATAATCCGCACTTTCGCTGATGCGGAAGAAATGGTGGAGATATTTGAATCCGATTCCGATGTGGTGGATATTGATTTTCCGAAACCATTTGAAGCGCAATCCGGCAATATTCGTTTCGATGCGGTCGATTTTGCTTATCCTGATGGCACGGTTGTGTTCGAGAAATTTTCCATCGATCTGCAATCCGGAGAAAGGGTTGGTGTGGTAGGTACTTCCGGTTCCGGTAAAAGTACACTGACCAAACTTTTGCTTCGGTTCTATGATCCGCAAGCGGGCGCCATTTTGATTGATGGACAAGATATTCATGATGCCCGACAAGAGGATGTACGTCGAGCAGTTTCTTATGTAGCTCAGGAGCCAGTGCTCTTTCATCGGAGTTTGCGCGAGAATATCGCTTATGGGAAACCGGATGCTACGGATGATGAGGTGATTGCTGCCGCTACCAAGGCTCATGCGCATGAGTTTGTTTCGCTGCTTTCGAAAGGCTATGATACACTTGTGGGAGAACGCGGCGTTAAGCTTTCTGGCGGCGAGCGGCAGCGGATCGCTCTTGCTCGCGCCATCCTCAAGGATGCACCGATACTCGTGCTCGATGAGGCGACCAGTGCGCTCGATACCGTGAGCGAGAAATTGATTCAGGATGCCTTGGATGAATTGATGAGAAACAAGACTGTGCTTGTTATTGCACATCGTCTGAGTACGATACGGAAAATGGATAGAATTATCGTCCTTGAAAAAGGAGTCGTGGCGGAAGAGGGGACGCATGAAACTCTCTTGGCGCTTGATGGCGCATATGCCAATCTTTGGAAGCATCAAACCGATGGCTTTATTGAGTAATTGTTACGATAACTATATTCAATATGAATAAAAACAGACTTGAATCACTTTCTGACGGTGTCTTCGCTATCGTTATGACCATCTTGGTGATTGAGTTCCACTTGCCCGAATCGGGAACGGGAACGACCTTGTGGGATGCATTGCAACGTTTGGCACCATCATTTCTCGCTTATATCGTAAGTTTCGTGGCTTTGGATATGTTCTGGGTCTCGCACAATGCTCTCTTCCATATCTTTACCAAGAACGTCAATCGCGTGATGATACAGATCAATATGCTCTATCTCGCTCTGATGGCTTTCGTACCTTTTTCTACGCATATGTTGGGGATGTACGCCCACACGCAGCTTGCGGTTGTTTTGTACGGTCTCAATATCTTTTTGCTCGGATTGGTAAATTATGTCATGCTCCGCTACGCCCTCGTGTCGGACGAGATCGATACCGCGCATGTCACACCGCGCAATATAAACCAGGCGACCATTCGGATGGTGCTGACGCCCGTGATGACGGCCCTGGGGATGGCTATGACCTTCGTCTCACTCCCTTTTGCCCTCTTTTTCTATGCCTTCCCGATTGTCTTTAACATCATTCCCGGCATCTTAGATTGGGTAGAAAGCCGGTTCGGGCTTGATTTCGGGGAGCATGGCCCACAGCATTAGGGATTTAGTCGAGGTCATATTTGACGAAAACCCGATTGTACCTTACAATAGAGACACTCTTGAGTACGAGTTTTTTTGTGTGTAAAGAGGGAAATATGGAGTATTGGAGCTGTAGCTCAGCTGGTTAGAGCGTCCGCCTGTCACGCGGAAGGTCGCGGGTTCGAGTCCCGTCAACTCCGCCAATGCAAAGAATCTACCACTAAAGCCGTTCGAAAGAACGGTTTTTTGGCATCTACAAGCAATTTCTTATCCTTCAAAAGGGAGTTCGAGCCGAATATAATGGAGAATATAATCTTTTTCTCTTCCGGAGTGCCGTGAACCCACTTTTCTTCGATGTTTACGGAAAAATCGAAGAATTGTTCGCACCGTTCGAGCCAATTTGAGACATTGCCTTCTATGTCCGAAAGTTTCTCTTGTGTGGACACTCTTTCTTTCAAAAGTTCATTTTTCTGTGCAAGATATTCGTCATCGGAAAGAAGATCATTACTTGCGTTGTTGGGCGAAATTTTCAGTTTGAGCAATTGTGATAGTTGTACCTCTATTTGAGACAATTGCTTTCTTTGTTGAGTAATAATGGTGTGAGTTTTCTTATCTTCAACATCGTTGTTTCTGCTCAGTTTTGCAAGCGACCACTCAATGAAATCTTTCGGTATGATATGTTCGCGAAGTTTTTCTTCCATAAGCATTTCAAGATCTTTCTCGCGAAGATAGGGCTGAGAGCATTTGATATTGAAATTTTTTTTCTTTTTGGTGCATCGATAGTATACAGTGCCTTTCTGCAATTCCGCCGTAATCATTCCGCCACATTCACCGCATTTGAAAAGGCAAGTATAGGCATGATGGTGAATTTGTGTGCGTGGTTTTGACTTGTTATTCATAACATCTTGCACTTTTTGGAAAAGTGCCTTGCTTACAATTGGCATGTGGACGGTATCTTTTGGCAGGTTTTCCGGTTGGTAGACTATATCTCCCCAAGGAATCGCTCCGTAGTAGACAGGACTTGAAAAGACGCGTTGCAGGGTCGCCTTACTCAGAAGAGTATCGTTCCTCAATCCGCGCAATCCCATTTCAAAAGATTTCTTTCGCATATCATCCAGTGAATACGCACCAGTTGCGTAGAGTGAAAAGACCTTTTCCAGTATCGGGGCAAGAATCGGATCGGGCTCCATGCGTCTCACTGTTCGATTTTCTTCTTGCACCTTTTTCTCTATGAGTACCTGCTTTTCATTGTCGTAGCGGTATCCAGTGATACGTCCGTATTTGTCCACATTGAGATAGCCGAGAGGAGCGGAAAGAGGCCATTCACCTTTGAGGAGTTTGCTTTGAATATCTCTTTTGACAAATTGACTTGTATCGTCGGATGATTTCTTTGCCATGGCAAAATGGATTTGCATCATGAATTTATCATCCCCGATAGTGTTGCAATAGGACTTTTCCGGTGTGCGGATTTCCTGTATCAAACCTTCATCCATGAGGTAGATGACGCGTCCGCCATCAAAACTGTTTCGCGCGATACGGGTGAGGTGATAGACCAGTATGCCTGTTGCCTCTCCTTTTTCAATACGCGCAAGCATAGCATTGAATTTTGGGCGACCAGTCTTGTAAGCAGATGCAGATTCCACAAAAGTCTCAATGATATTAAGTTTTGCATTTTTGGCAAACTCTGTAAGATTTCTTGTTTGTGCCTCAATGCTGAGTGTCTGAGCATCTTCACGATCGCTTGATTTACGAATGTAGATGAAATACTTGAGTGATTTCTCTTTTTTCATAATGTTATTGAATACAA
This sequence comes from uncultured Bdellovibrionales bacterium, assembly GCA_964624415.1. Taxonomy (GTDB): domain Bacteria; phylum Patescibacteriota; class Minisyncoccia; order Moranbacterales; family UBA1568; genus JAQTRS01. The sequence continues at coordinate 30,659 of CAZUWR010000006.1, forward strand.
AAAGGGAACAGTCTCGACTTACCCAACTTAAAACCACGGACGTGATTTGTCGGCGAGACTGCCCCTTTTTTGGGGACAATATGAGTCCGAAGTTTATTTAAATTGGGTAAGTATTCACAGTATACGATTTTTTCTTGTTAGAGTCTATATTTAGAGTCTTGTATCTTGTTTGGTGTATAGACAACTTGAACTAGGCGGATGACATCTTCAGCCATCTTTCTTGCCTCATTCATATCCAAGTCTTTCCCGAAGTGTTTTCGGTACATCGCTTGAAATTCCTGAATGTCAGTGTCTGTGAGCATAGTCTGTCTTATGTATTTTCAACCATTCCTTTAAAGCGTCGCTTTCGATAATTTAACTTCAAGCATCTTCTGCACCCTAATCTTTGGCTCAAAGGATGCTTATAGAGCACGCCAGCGCGCGCATGGCACAGTGGACAGTCAAACCAATACCGAGTCCCTCCAAAGCCCGTTGTTGATTTAGTAAGCAGTAGGTTATAGCCGTTTGCTTGAAGAGAGGATTGAAGAAGAGTCTCCTTAAGGCATACCTTTGTCTTCTTGATAAAATCTGTCATCTTGATTCGCTGGCACTGATCGACTAATAATTTTTTTCCGAAATCATTTGGTTTCATTGATTTGCTCTGAATGATTATTATTTTGCTGATTTTGAGCAACAAATGCATTTTTCGTTTTGATATTTATTCTCAGTGCTGGTTGTTTTATGGATTTTAATGTTTCTATAGCTGAAATAAATTGCCTGTGCGCACGGTCAATCTCTTTTGAATAAAAACCAAGCAATGCGACTTTCTCACGGCTGATCCATTGGGGCGTATTTCGTAATTCAAGCAATGCAGAATGAGAGAGCTCACGTATATGGGCGTTTACGGCGTGGTCAACAAGAGCTATTTCTGATGCTGTTTTACAGTCGAATTCTTTTTGGAGACTCTCTCGTAACTGGAGTGCGAATCCTTTGTAGGAAGCACTAACACTCACTAAAAGAGCGTACCCAGATTCCTGACTGTACACCATAGAAACTTTCCCCATAGTTTCCTTGACGTCTTCATCTATTGTTTCTCCGTAAGAAAGCTGCGGAAAATCTTTCTCTGCCAATTTTTTCATCTCGGCACTACCGTTTATGGTGTTATTGAGAGTAAATATCGATATTTCTTTTACTTCCTGCTTAGAATAAACTTTCGCTGGCTGAAGATCTTCTTTTTTAACAATTTTCTTTGTCATATTTTTTAAACTGGCAATCTGGCAATACATATATATAGTGCCGGTTTGCCGTTTTAGATTAAAGGCTTATTAGTAGGATATTGATTTTCTGCGAGAACACAGATCTTTGTATTTTTTGCGCCTTGTTTTTCAAGAATTACACCATCTTTAATGAGCGCATCAATACTCGTTTTGACTGATTTTTCACCAACCCCAGTGAGGGCTTTAATGCGGGCACATATTTCCATTCTCGATAAACCATCAACTTCTTTTTCTAAAACGCCCAATACTTTTTCTCTAGAAGCTTCGCTTTTGCTAATCTTTTCAGGAGGCTCTCCAAGATACTGAAACACGGTTTTGTCACCAATCTTTTTTATGAAAACTTCAAATGGTTTCATTTCTATGTCTCCGCGAAGCTTGGCTTGTTCGATAATGATCTTGCTCTTGCTGTTTTTATCCCGTCTTACGGAAATGTGCGCATCTACCGAAGCTGATATATCGGATGATCCGCGAAGTCTGTTTTGTGCGGAAGATTTCATGTCACCATCCTTTCGTTCATGATGAGTGATGATTACCGTTATTTCATTCCGGCAGAATTGACTGATAGATTTGAATACTTTTGACATTTGAGAAGAGTCATTTTCGTCAGAAGTATTGATGCGCACCAGGGAATCAATGAATACCACACCAATATCATTTTCTTTGCATGTTTTTAGCACTGAATTGAGCATGACATCACTTGAAACAAGGAAATTTTTGCGAGAAAGGAAGTAGATAGGAAGGTTTTGACTTACTCCCATACTGCGAAGTCTCTCTTGAAGTAATCGCAGATTGTTTTCTTCATCAATGATGAGTACATTCGATTGCTGGCAAGAAAATTGCCCAAGAAAGCTTTCTCCACTTGCAATATCTATGGCCATGCGAAGCAAAATCCATGTTTTGAAGGTTGCAGGTGCTCCCGAGAGTATGGTTATTCCTTCATGCGGCACAAGCTTATCCACTACCCATTTACCAGCAGGGAAGTCCATGGAGAGAAGTTTGTCGAGCTTGAGTGCTTGAAACCCTTGCGCACGCTGTGTTGACGGTAATGCCTCAGACTTTATGGCTTCAAATTGGTTATCTTCATTCATATGCTTATTTTTTACTTATCGAATTATTGGAGCATCTGTACCGCTTCTTTGAATGAAACACCGTAGATATGTATGGTGAGCTTTATTACGTCGCCAGATTCTTGGCATCCGAAGCAGTGAAAAGTATTTGTTTTATGGTAGATGAAGAAACTGGCGTGTTTTTCTTCATGGAAAGGGCAGAGAGCTGATGATTTGTTTCCGCAAGGTTGGAGTGCGAGTCGATACTTTGCAATCTCGAATATAGGGTATTGCCGTGCTTTCTCGAGAGCCTCTTGAGTAGCGATTTCTTTCAAACCTTTCAAGCTTTGAGGATTAAGCATATTGAGCAGTCTTTTGAGGCGTGCCATGTGGCGAGCGTATGTTTCGAGGTTGGGAAGGAGGAATATCCTGATGATCGTTTCGCCGAACCACCGAGAGAAATTATCAGTCGTAGCGATGTATACTCTTTGCAGGACTTCCTTGATACGATTTCTCTCGTGCTGGTATTTTTTCGTGTAGTTCTCTAGATTCGTCTGTATCATTTCAATTGGAGGTGAGAAAATTTCAACAAGATCTTTTTCTGTATATCGTGGTAATGATTTTTTCCGTTCTTGAAACAAGGTGTCTGCTAGCGTATCGGTGCTTTCGTAACTTGTTTTAGATTGAAGGAGATTCTTCATATTCATTTCTTTATTGATCTTGATAAAGCTTTTCCTTGAGTGTGCGTATAGCCACTGCCATTTTTCGCCCATCTACCATGACGGATGGATCGTTTTCTTTCCCATAGTCGAATGCCTGTAGCCACTCTTCAATTTCTAGACAATTCGCAAAAACAAAGGTTGCGCGCCTTGCACTGGTAGATTTGTCTACATTGACCAGTTCCGCCCCCTTGGCGAATAAAAAGACCGCTTGATAGAAATTCGTCGTTCGAAAATGATTCCTATAACTATTTTCTTGTTGCATATGCATTAGCTTAATAAGTTATGTCCTTATCCTAAGTGTCCGACTGTCCAAATGGCTAAATAAAAAAACCGCTAATTAAAGCGGTTTATTACACATAATCAATTTCTTTGTCGGACAATAGTCGGATACTACAGAGTTTTATCAATGTAAAGGTATTGGTATTGTTGCGGAATATCTTTTATAAGAATGATCTGCACATTAACTATATTGCTTAAAACTAATCTTTTTCCATCTTCTGATTTCCGCACTACAGTTGGACTTTTAAAGTCATTTGTCCTTAGGTATTCCTTGATCTTTCTTCTCTTGAATAAGCCATTATTTATAGCATTGGCTTTGTTTTTTGTATAGGGGACTTCCTTTCCTGGAGCATTCACCACGTAGGCAATATCATATAATCTTTTTATTGTCGTATCACGACCATTTGTATCTTTCGTGGGGTATCTTACAGGGTTTTGAAATAGCTCATCTATAACTAAGAACAGCTTGTCTTTTGGTGCCAATGACTCCGAAATAAGATGAATCGATTTTATGCTTGTTACTTTCTTATCTATGGTAGATTGGAATTCAATTTTATCCAACTTTATTTTCAGTGTTTCAATTTCTTTTTTTCGATTCAAATTAATAGAATCCCTTTCGTATGCTTCATTGTATTGATTTTGAGGTGCCTTTCGAATAAGATTCTCATCAAACCCAGCATTAAGATATGAATAGTGTCGAGATTCATCAGACACGGGCGAGAATTCTTTGTTGGAGATATCTTCTTTCATACTCATTTTCATTAATTACCCCCTATTATACACCCTAATCACACAAATCTTGATTCTAATGGGTTTTGGTGGTAATCTGTGAATGTCGCATCCAGTCAAAAAAGCTTGTTCCATAATGAACAAGGGTAAGATTGTGCCTGAAAATAGGGCAACCTTACTTAAAACAATTAGGCATAATCTGCTTGATTGGGTGCGACAACCAGTGAGGTTGTCCTTTTTTGTTTCTAACAAAGATTTAATTCTAAATTTATGGAAAGTATTGGTTTGTTTATAAAAGCTGTATCGTCAGCGGTTATTTTAAGTGTAATGTCTATTGGCTCATATTTCTACCACCCTTCAAAATTAAAGCAAGAAAATCAAACTCAGCAATCTGATGTGGTGATCGAAGAGTTCGCGGTATCTGAAGAGGATAAAGGAATGGAATTAATTGAATCTGATAACGAACAAGAAAAGATTTCCGAAAATATAAAAAAGAGTGATGGAGCAGATGCTATTATGACGAAAGCAAATACTGTTGTTGAAGCTGTAAAGGAAAATGCTAATAAGAAATCTGATAAGAAAAAAAATGAGGAAGATGATAAAAAAGAAAAGGACTCAACAAAAGATACTAAAAGTGACCAAGTGAAGCCAGAACCTTGTTTTTCCATAGCTGATAAAAATAAATATGCAGAGAACGTCTACTATACTGGAAGTTTAGTGCTAGATGCAACTTGTTCAAAAGATACAAATGAATACCAATGGTATTTTAATGGTAGTGGATCAAAGAGTGGTCAAAAAACAACTTTTTATAGCGGGGGTGTTCCTAGGGTATACAATGCAGTGAAGTCAGGGACTCCAGTGGAGATAAAACTCATAGTTACTTCAAAAGATGGACTTTCCGCTAGCACAACAAAAACAGTCTCTTTTCGTGAGATTCCAAAGCCGGAGGTTTGTTTTAATCCAAAGTCAGCAGAGGTAAAAGAGCTTGAGATTGGAAAGGAAATTGATTTTGATGCATCATGCACAACGTTTTCCGATGAAAACCCGGTCACTAAATATATTTGGAAATTTCGTGATTCTAATGCTACTACGAAGGAGGGTAAAAAAGTTTCGCATTCTTTCTCTGACAAAACCAGTACAGCTGAGGGTGGTGGCTGTAATAACGGGCTGTTGGAGGTCGAGCTTGATATTGAAACAAAACTTGGAACAAATAGTAACAATTTGCATCATTTTTGCATCAAAAAAACAGTTGAATAAGTCGGAAGTTTTATATGTCAAGAATTGAGATCTTACCATAAGAAGTGGTTGTAGTTATTTTTCTATAAGGTTATGTTTGATTGCGTTTGGTGTAAGAAGAAAATTGAGAGTGCTCATGTTTGGACAAAAGAAAAAGAGCCTCTTTGCGGTGGATGCTCGGAGAAATACTCCTTTGGTCTGCATAAGAAGTTAATCGAAGTGAGAGTCTCTCAACTTAGCAAAGAACAACGCAGAAACATAAGCTCTCAATGGCATGATATGAAATGTTTTAGACGAGCAATGCTGTGCGTAAAAAAAGTTACTCTCAGCGGAGGCGGAAAGATTGTATCCAACACTCTGGGGGTGATAATTTTAGGCATGCTCATGCTCTGGGCTTCATACTTAAACCGTATTCCATATGGAACGACACTTTTTACCCAAATACTCACCATACTAGCGAGCATAATAGTCTCTTATGGTGGAATGTTCTTGCTATTCACGTTGTATATGAAAATCAATTGGTTATTAAAATTGCGTCAGCTAAAAAAAGAGCACCATTGGTCTGATTCTATTTTTTCATAAACCCTATGCCTCAACCACTCGACCCAAAGAAATACCCAGAACTCGTAAAGTACAGCGAGAACCAAATACAGACGGCCGTATCAAGCCTACAGAAGAAGTATCCAGATATGACCGAGCAACAATGCTTGCTCAATTTAGAAATGGACTTGGAGGAGATTCAATTGAAGTTTGGGGGATAGCCGTCTAAAATGGAGCGTAAGTAATGTTTATATGAATGAAAAACCTTTTTCATTGAAGTTGATCCTACTGTGCATAGCGCTCCTCGTTTGCACTGCATATATTTCAATGCTGAAATTAGCGGTAGCCCTATTATTTCTCCTCGGGTTTTTTCTGACAAGTAATCATGTGTATGCCAAGAGAAAACAAGCGCGAATAGATCAAGCAAGAAAGCGCTGGCAAGAGAAGTTGCGAGGAGAAAGGGTGCATTTGCTCAATCCGGGGCTTGCAATGGGTAAAAGAAATGACGTTATACGTTTGTTTGAGCCAAATACCGAGACGAATGCTTATTATGCAAACGAATTCGCGCGTATTGATTTTTGCTTGGAAGATATTTTTCCCGAAACATTGGATGATTATCCTGTTTACGCTGGATTCGAGGATATACCTGAATTTAAGGAGTGTAAAGAAGCTTTTTTGAAACTCAAGAATGGTGAGCGATCCGATCGAACATTTGAGCAATACCTTCCGATTATTTTGGAAAGCGGAATAGTGCGAGTGACTTCTAAAACAACTCTTGAACCTGTGCACGAGATCCGAAAGCAAGAGTGGGTATCGGGTGTAGATGGGACATTTCTAGCGAAAGGCTTTGGATATGCGCTCCCGGATGGGACTGTGTTTTTTAAGGTTACGACTACGGTAGGCTAAAAAAGATAATTTTGTTTATATTTATGATACCGATCCCTCTTGATTATGATCCATTCGAAAAACTTGACGCTTACAGTGATGAAGCTTTTGTTTGGTCGACTAAGGTATTGAAGAGAATTGAACGCGCAATAATCAAAAACCTCAATCCAATAGAGTTTCCAAATGGCTTAGAATCCAGACTTCTTTCTATTGCTTTTGTGAAGATATACGATGAATTTCTGCATACGAGTATGAGCTATAGCAACGCAAGTATTGAAGATTATCTCAGAGAGATTTGTGCGAAGGAGAATATAGAGCAAGAATGGAATTTGATGCTGAAGTATGTGTCTTTGATATATATCAAGATAAAAGCTTCTCTTGAAGGGGATTATCTGGTGTTTATGACATTGTGGCAGTCCGTACTTATGCCGAGTGATGATGGCGAGTGGATTGAGCCTTACAATCTTGATAAAGACGGCGCTTTTCAATATGTTTTGAATGGATTTGTAGTGTAAAGAGTGGCTAGTGCAAGAAATGTAAAATTTTTCTAAAATAATTCTAAAATTTGCATAAAATATGGAAAATATCTGTGTGATTCCTTGCGATAGAGATGATTTTAGCCTACACTAAAGGTATACTAACTTTATTTCCGGGTGTATGAAGCCAAGAGTAACAAGGACATACGGACCCATTCACTTTGAGGATCTTGATCCACATCGTTTTGAAGACCTTATTCGTGAGTTGATTTATGATTACAAGGATTGGCAAAGTATTGAGGCTACGGGTAGAGGTGGTAGTGATGATGGTTTTGATATACGCGCATACGAAAAGATTGGAATTTCCTCACAGTCAGAGAATGAAAATAATGAACTAATCGAAGAGATTCATCCGATGGAGGGTAATTTATGGATGATTCAGGGGAAGCGAGAAAACAGCATTGGTCCGGCGAAGCTGGCTGGATATCTTGCAGAAGTTGATGCTAAAAATCCTCCGTATGGATACATTATGGCTGCATCTGCGAATTTTTCAAAAAAAGCATACGATGTTTTTCGTGAAGAATTGCAGAAAAAAGGCGTTATGGAGTTTTATCTATGGGGCAAGGCAGAATTGGAAGATATGCTCCATTTACCAAAAAATGATCGTATAATGTTTACGTTCTTCGGTTTTTCATTATTCAGTAAGCGTAGATCACGGACAACTGAGGTTCGTTCGGTGGTGAATATAAAAAACAAGCTTTATAGAGTATTGGGGGATGCGTATAATCTTTACAGACATATCTTAGTAAGAGATTTAAAAGATGTTCATTATCCTTTTGAAAGCAAATATAGTGATTTTGATAAAAAACCACGATGGAAAGAATACATTGCTTTTAAATACCATCCATTGGGCTTATGGTGTCACAATCATAAATATTTAGCGTATGTGGATACTGAGAAAAAAGAGTGGGATTTTACTAATGAGATAGATTTCATTTTTCCACAAGTTGAAGACGAGGAAGTTCGTATAGCGCGAATAGATAAGCAATCGCTTGTTAATGATTCGTATGATTTCTTTCCTAAGAATAAGCAATGTCATTTTATAGTGGATGGTCTGATTAAGTATTCTGATATTGTGTTAGTTGATGATAAAGGTGATGAATTATATGCATTGCTACATTTTTACGTTGATTTTATCGTCAATAAAGGTCCATTTGCGGGTGTGTGTAATTTTTTGGAGATAGGAAATAAACACATAGAAATCACCGATCAGTACACGCGAATTAATAAATTTCCGAAACAATTTAAGAAGAAAAAATACGGGAAAATTCATACAAAAAAGTCTATTGATCTAGATGAAGAAAGTTTAAGATGGATTAATAACGCTAAAACAGAAGCTTTGTATGATTGCGATGGAAGGTACGGCTTTTTAAATTCATCGGATATCATTTCTATAAATGAAATTGATAGCTCAGCCTCATTTAAAAGGCATATTCAAATAACGCATTCACACAGAATAGTACTTGGAGATTATTTAAATACAGCCCATTGTGATAGTTTTATGCTCAAACGAAGCATTGATATACAGCTGGGGCGTGATGTTGGTGAAAAAGAAGAGATAAATATACATGAGTATAGGAAAGTTTATGAGTGGCAGTTTCAGAAGAAAAAGATATGATAATAATTTATCAATAAGCTAGCAATCACTACCCCTATGCAAAAATACAGCGTCAACCAATTTTTTATTAGCAATATCCTCAGTTGGGTGCAAGAGAAGGAGATTGCTATTCCGGAGATACAGCGTCCTTTTGTATGGAGTTCGACAAAGGTACGTGATTTGATGGATTCTTTGTATAAGGGATTTCCTATTGGGTATATTATCGCGTGGAAAAATCCGAACATACGATTGAAGGATGGTTCTATTTCAAACGGTAAGAAGGTGCTTATTGATGGGCAGCAACGCATCACAGCGCTTCGAGCCGCTATCCTCGGGCAAAACATTGTAAACAAGGATTACAAGGAAGAGCGTATCATTATTTCGTTTCACCCAGTAACCGAAGAATTTGCAACACTGACACCGGCGATTGAGCGCGATAAGTCGTGGGTAAAGGATATTTCTCAAGTGCTTGAGAGCGGGAGTTCACTTTTGAAATATGAAGATCTCTATTCAACCAACAATCCTGATATTGATCGGTTATTAATTCGGGAAAGATTTATGAAGCTTGCTGATCTAAAGCAAAGCCAAGTGGGATTCATTGAGCTCGATCATGAATTGGACATTGAAACAGTGACAGAGATATTTGTCCGCATCAATTCCAAGGGAGTCGTTTTGAGCCAAGCGGATTTTGCTATGTCTAAGATTGCTTCTTACGATACGGCTGATAATTTTGGAGTAAATCTCCGAAAGTGTATTGATTATTTCTCTCATTTGGCCAAGGAGCCGCATTTTTATAAGCATATTAGCGAGAATGATGAGGAGTTTGGAAACACTATGTACCTTTCGAAGATCGCTTGGTTGAAGGATGAGAATGATGATTTGTATGACCCTGATTACTCGGATGTTCTACGCGTGAGCTTTATGAAGCAGTTTGAGCGAGGGAAGATGGCTGATTTGGTGGGATTGCTTTCGGGTCGCAATTTTGAGACGCGGAGTTTCGATCAGGAAATTATGGATGACTCGTTTCAGCAATTGAGTAATGCCGTGCTGGATTTTGTGAATGAGACAAATTTCAAAGACTTCGTGATGACAATCGAGTCCACTGGTTTTACGAGTAGCGTGCTTATTACTTCTCGGGGTGTACTTAATTTTGCCTATGCGCTTTTCTTGAAGTTACGAGAAAAGGGAATGAATCGAGATGCAATCAAGCGCATAGTCGCCAAGTGGTACGTGATGTCTTTGCTCACAGGGCGTTATTCAAGCTCATCAGAGAGTCAGTTTGATACCGACATAAAACAAATTTCAAGAGAAGGGGCGGAAGAAATGCTCAAATCTATAGAAGCAGCACAACTTTCAGACGCCTTTTGGAATGTGCAACTTGTGCAGGAACTAGGAAAGGCGAGTATAAATAACCCTTTTCTCAATCTCTTTTTTGCATCACAAATAAAAGCGAATGATAACGGGTTTCTTTCAACGGATATTACGGTTGGGAGTATGGTAAGTCATCGTGGCGATATCCATCATCTTTTCCCAAGGGATTATCTGAAATCTAACGGTTTGGATAGGGGGGAATATAACCAAATTGCAAATTTTGTCTATCTGCAGTCAGAGATCAATATCAAGATTGGCAAGAAAACACCGAAAGACTATATGTCGGATGTTGTGAAGCAGACACAGGGCGGAGATGTGAAGTATGGAGGAATCACAGATAGGAATAAACTTGCCGAGAATCTGAAGCAACACTGTATTCCAGTGGGCTTTGAGAATATGGAAGTAGGGGATTATGAAACGTTCCTTCAAAAACGCCGAAAACTCATGGCACAGAAGATTAAGGCATATTATTTGGCTTTGTAAAAAACCTCCCACAATGGAAATCCGCCAAAGAAGAGCTCAACGACTTCATTTTGTCATATGAAGACTGGGGGAGATAACCGTTGTTTGAACGGGTTGCTGGCATTGACGGCACTGCCAATCCCTGCTATTCTCAAGTATAGCTTTAAGAAACTTACTCATATTGTATGCAAAACATCTCAAAAAGGCTCATTGTAGCCATTATCGTACTCATTATCGCTATCGGAGGATGGTTTTGGTATGCTTCCGTACAGAAGAAACAAATTCAGAAGCAACAGCAGACGATACAGACGGAAACAAATGAGGTGTCCGGAAACGATGATACCGGTGCTGATTATAAAAATCGAGTGGCAAATGAGATGAATGCATCGCTTGATAAGTCTCATTGGCAGACATATCGAAATGAAAAATTAAAAATCGAATTCCAATATCCTGATGGTTGGATGGTTGAAGAATTGGATTTTTTTGATTTTTTAAAAATTACGGTTAAGCCAAATCCTTCAAATATCCTATCTCAGGAAGATTACAGCTCATATGTCTATCTGGCTCCTGTTCGAGATGCGATTGATTTCAATACGGCTCAAAAATTATATTCGAATCATATCGGTATTAAGTATGACGGGTACTCCTCCTCTAAAATCGATGTGAATACTATCAACGGTTTACAATATCCGTTGGTGCAGGGTATGAAAATCGTTGAAAACGCTCCCGTCTCACTTTCCGGATCTTCGACCGTTTTTTATTCCCAGCGACATTTTATAGCTCATTTTATGTATTTTTTTGGAAAGGATAGTCAGAACAACGAATTTATGAAGAGTTTGTTGCAAGAAATTACAAGTACCTTAAAACAGCTACCGTAATTTTTCTTCTTGATGGCTTTTGGATGGTGTGTGTAATTTGGCTTAATATAAGTCCGGGAAATAATCCGGGAAATAAGCCTTGACCAAAGCGAAAATCCTTGCTATTCTCAAGTATAGTTTTAAGAAATTTCTATTATCCTATGCAAAACATATTTTCACGCATCACCTGGAGGCCTTCGCGCAAGCTTATCGTATCAATGGGCGTTGTTTGCCTTATTCTTGGGGGAGTATATATATGGGCTTCTCAACAGATAGATGCAATGAGGATGAATAATATTCGCAATGGTTATTTAGCTTCATATGCGGGATGTGAGATAAAGAGATTTAATTTAGCTGTTACAGAGCCAGATCCAAAGTATCCGACATTGACTGTTGGAATTGACAATGTGAATAAATATTGGAACAGAAACAGTCAGGAATGGCATTTTACACATGCCGACGTAGCGGAGTATATGATGAAAAATTGTCCGCCAAAAAGTGATGAATATTATGAAGAGTGGATGAGAGCCTCCCTAGATATTGAATCTTCTAAAAAAGATATTATTCTAGAAAAGAAGATTCGATTATACCAATTAAAATTCATCAATAAAGATTTAGACGTATTTCGTCAGTAACATTCGTGTTCCGCGAAGCAGTTTTTGAGATATTCTCGAAAATTGTTCGGGGAGTAAATGAACGTATTTGCAAACCAACCTTCTTTGACAACACAATGGGAGTCATCCGATGAAACCAAAAAAGATAGTACCGAGCGTAATGCTTGGAATATGTATGATGCAACCCGTATGGGCGAATCATGCAAGCTATAAAGCACCTCGAGACCTGTGTGGTTCAAATAGCGATTTAAGCTGTCATAAAGATGATATTCTTCCTAAGAACGCAAACGGGAGTCTGCAATCTTCGACAAAAAAGCACGAATGGGCGCCTGTCTTCGGGCATGTGTACGGTTACAGCAATGTGATCGAAGTGCGCTTCCGTTTTGAGCAAGATGCTATCGATATTCTGAAGCATCGTCATGACGGATGGCAACCGTTCGGTTTTGAAATAGATATGACGGAACGAAAACTGGAACCTCCGTATGCGATAGATTTTGACAATCTCATCAACATTGAGTTTTCCTGCACGCCTTGTTCGAAAGAATATATGGACAGTTTGTACGGGGTGAAAGACACCTCGATTCTCGATCGTCTCAATACGTACAAGAACGGTCATGGGTATCTCATTCGGGATGCCTCAAAGCTCAAAGCGGGGATAGATTATGTCGTTCGATTCATTCTGAATGACCCTTTACCTGCGGATGGCGTTTCCGTTATTCCGAACTTTCAGATAGCTCATCATGTGGATTCATATTTCGGAGTCTCGGCAACCAAACCGAATGAAAGCCCGTTCTTCTTTTATGTGCTTGAGACGGATGTTTTTGAACCAGAACAAGATTGGAAATTGTATCGTAATGGAAAAGAGGGTCTTCGCTGGGATGATAAGGAGAGTAGTCGAAAAGACAATCGTTTCGTCACCATTCCGGGCTGGCCGTACGCTTCCAATAATTACGATTTGGACAAAGGCAAACGTCTCGATTACTTCGACAAAGTCTGTCGCCAAGTCAATCCCAACCCCATCGTCGAGCAATTCAGAAACGCGATGACGGGGAATATCACCATTTACAAAACGCCCAGCAATGCCCTCGGGCAACGCTATGCCAATGCGAATTGCGATGTGGGAGCCTTTG
>CAZUWR010000007.1:0-34532 GCA_964624415.1 uncultured Bdellovibrionales bacterium
CTGTATGAGTTTACTATATCATAGATATTTCGATAGTGAAAATTCTGTCAAGACTGCAACAAGAAGATTTTTCTGAAAAGCACCGGGGACTTTTACTATGATATTCTTTACTCCCTACTCTACAAACATAGGATATCTGTACCCCTAAGAACACCACTGAATTTTTACGATTTATTTGTCAAAAAACTATTTTATTGCTACCATTAAGGCATATTTTTAATATTCGTTCCTATGGAAGCATCCGATCAACTCTTCAAAATCCGCCACTCGCTCGCCCACCTGCTCGCTATGGCCGTACTTAAGATAGACCCAAAAGCGCAATTCGGCACCGGACCCGTTACTGAGAATGGTTTCTATTACGATATCCTCCTCTCCGAGGGTATTGTCATCTCCGACAAAGACTTCAAAACGCTTGAGAAATCGATGCGCGGTTTCATTGCTCAAAAGTTAGACTGTATTCGCGAAGAGATATCTCTCGAAGAAGCTGTAAAACTCTTTGCTAAACAATCCTTCAAACAAGAGCTTATCAATGAAATCGTCGCGCGCAACGAAAAGATCACTGTCTACCGCACGGGCGATTTCACCGACCTCTGTGAAGGACCGCATGTGGGCAATACGAGCGAGATAGCATCCGATGCCTTTAAACTTTTCCGTCTTGCAGGCGCCTACTGGCGAGCCGACGAAAATAATCAACAGCTCCTTCGCATTGCAGGCTTGGCTTTCGAGACCAAGGAAGCGCTCGATCACTATATTTGGCAACAAGAAGAAGCTAAAAAGCGCGATCACCGCAAGCTCGGCAAAGAACTCAAACTTTTTACGATTTCCGAACTTATCGGCGCCGGCCTCCCATTGATGCAGCCCAATGGTATGATCATCAAACAATCGATCGAGGAATACCTATGGAAACTCCACCAAGATAAAAGCTATCAACGTGTCTGGACGCCTCATATCGCCAAAGAAGCTCTCTATGTCACCTCTGGGCACGCTTCCAAATTCGGCGACGAACTTTTTTGGGTGCACGGCAAAGAAGAGAAATTCATTCTCAAACCGATGAATTGCCCGCATCATATGCAGCTCTTCAATGACAATCAATTCTCCTATCGCAACCTCCCTGTTCGTTACTTCGAGCCAGCTACCATTTACCGTGATGAAAAGTCGGGTCAACTTTCCGGCCTCACACGCGTCCGCGCTATCACTCAAGACGACGGTCATCTCTTTTGCCGGGATAATCAAATCAACCAAGAAGTGAGCACTATTATCGGTATTATCAAACACTTTTACACAACCTTCGGTCTTATCAGTGATTATTGGGTGCGTCTTTCCGTGCGAGGCAAAGACAAAAGCAATTATCTGGGAAAAGATTCTGTTTGGGCCATCGCCGAGGAAGCTCTTGAGGAAGCAGCTCTTCTCAACGAACTCCCCTATAAACGTGTCGAGGGCGAAGCGGCATTTTACGGACCGAAGCTTGACTTCATGTTCAAAGACGCTATCGGACGCGAATGGCAGCTCGCCACCATTCAATGCGACTTCAACCTACCCGAACGATTTGATCTGTCATTTATCAACGAAAAGGGTGAGAAGGAACGCCCGGTCGTCATCCATCGCGCCATCGCCGGTTCTTTGGAACGCTTTATGGGTATCATGATCGAACACTTCGCTGGTAATTTCCCACTCTGGCTTTCTCCCGTGCAGGTAGTCATCCTGCCTATCGGCGAGGCGCATCACGCTTATGCTCAAGAAATACTAAAAGAACTTCAACAAACAGGTATTCGGGTCACGTTGCGTGATGACAATGAATCCCTGGGCAAAAAAATCCGCGAAGGCAAGCTCCAGAAAATCCCCTACACGCTTGTTCTTGGCGATCAGGAAATCAAAGACCGAACCGTCACCCTGGAGTCCCGCGACCAAGGTAAGATCGGCGCACTCTCTCTTGAAGAAGTCATCATCAGACTGCAAAAAGAAATTGTCGACAAAACAATTTTAGAAAAGAAATAAAAAAACCGTCTTTTAATAGACATGTATAAAAAGACCTGGATATTTTCCAGGCCTTTTGCGTTTTATATCCCCTCTACCACAGATCGACATCGTAACCGCCTTCAAACACGATTGTGCGTATCATACCCTTCCATTTCCGAAGCTTACGTTCAAGTGTCGAAATCGAAATGTCGTGGTCGGAAGCAATACGGGATTGCAGTTGCAGAATACCTCCATCCAATCCGAAGCACTTCCATGCTATCAAAAAATCTTCTTGGCCAAGAGTAGCAAGAAACTTGGCTATGATTTCCCCAGCAACCATCCTCGGACAAAGTTCATCGAAAGAAGATTGTGTATCGGGCAATACATCGATAAAGGTAGTATACCCATCACTATCAATCGAATCATTGAGAGAAAGGGGTTCCTCCATCAAAATCAAAAGTTTGTTCACAGAAGCTACTCTCAACTTTTTTTTGCGCGTATCCTGGTAAACGTCTTCATCAAAAGGTTCCTCATCAGAACCGGTACTGGTACTGGTAGTTTTTCTTTGGGCATGCATCCCGAATACCTCCTCAGGTTGTTGCTGAAATTTTTCCGTATTATACGGTTTCTCAATAGAGCGGAAGGTTCTCTTCATCAAGAACAGTCCTATTCTAATGCACTTCTCGATGCTCTGTCAAGAAGTTTTTATTTCCTCCCGCCACACGTAGCGTCCGCCCAGAGGCCTCGCTTGCCATCGTGCGCTTCGCGTTCGGAGAGTTTGAACTGTTCGGCACGCGCCACATCGGGCGGAAAGGTCGAGACCCTCGCATAGCCCTGCTTCACCAAAACATCATTCACCAAGGTACCATCTTCGAGATATACGAAGCGCAAAAGCCTGCCGTAACGATCCTTATCGGAAACATCTTTCTCTAAACGAACCATCTTCCCGTCGACCAGCTCTTTATTGCGCGCGCTCGCTTCTTTACCAAAACACTCGATCGGCGAATTAACCTTGACGCTCTCGGGTGTATTCATCCCGATATAGCGCACCTTTTCACCATCTTCAAGCTCGATCGTATCGCCATCCACAGCACGCTTCACTCGTGCCCATTCACTTGACTGATCAACTACTTTTTCCGAAGAATTCTTCGTGACACTGTGCACATACTCAGCGAATCCTTGCCAGGAAATCTGACTCGCACCCATCGCAACCGAGTACCCGAAACCGATCAATAGTAGAATAAAGAGAAGGAATTTCTTTCCCTCTCGCGTACGAAACAGCTTGTATGCAAATGAATTCATACTCTATCTTTCTAATAAACAACTTTCAAACATGCCCGAATTTTTCAGGTACTGTATAATTACTTCTCTGTCACGCGATAATAGAAACGTTTTACCACTTCCGTCACGAAAAAATACATCAACACGAGACTCACTATCCATGAGATAGAGAAAAGACTTGGCTGCATAAAATGAAATACTCGCTGACCGAAAGCAGTAAACGGCAAAGTGAACGCTATTGTAAGCATAACGCCTGACAAAGTCATCAGCGTAAGCGATGGGCGTCGCGCCTTCCAGAAAGCACGCTTGCTACGAAGAGAATAGATCAAGACCAACTCCGTCAAGAGACTGAGAACAAACCAATTGGTCTGAAGCATACTCTCCCCTTTCTGATAAAACGTCGCGAATAAAATGAAGTCAAAGATACTGCTCACAACACCCAAAATAGTCGCCACCAAAACCACATCCTTGACATTATAGCTTTTGGGTTGACGCAATTCCTCCTCATCTACCGCATCGGTCGCCAGTGCTATCATCGGAAAATCCGACAAGATATCAATCAAGAGAATCTGAAGCGGTAGCATCGGCACGAACGGAATAAGCAAAGAAGCAATGGCGACCGAATAAAAGTTACCGAAATTCGAAGTCAGCGTCGTCTTGATATATTTGATCATATTGGCGAAAATACGGCGTCCCTCGCGGATACCGTCGATCACTACCGAAAGGCTTGCATCAAGCAACACCACATCAGCCGCCTCGCGTGCGATATCCGAAGCGCTCTGCACCACCAGCGCCACATTAGCGAGCTTGAGAGCCGGCGCATCATTAATACCCTCACCCAAAAATCCTACTTCTTTCGTCTCTTGAAGCAGCTGAATAATGAGGTATTTCTGCTGCGGTGAAACACGGGCGAAGACAGCGTATCGATTCACCGCCTCCAAACGTTTCGGATGCGACAGCGCCTCCAACTCTTCACCCAAAAGCACCTCGTGCGGCGAAGTGATAAGTCCTATATGCGTCGCCACGGCGCCGGAGACTTCTTTGCTGTCTCCGGTAATAATCTTCACTTCCACACCAAGCTTTCGCGCGGCATCCACCGCTTCCTGCGTCGTCGCTTTGATAGGATCCGTAAACGAGATAAGTCCGAGACACTCCAATCGATTCTCATCACGCACTCCATAGGTCTTTTTTTGCACTGCCAGCGCCTTATGTGCCACCGCCAATACCCTTCGTCCATCCGCGCCCTGCACAGCCATCCATTTTCGATACGCCTCTTTTTTCTCGGGCGTTAGATTGACAGAAAGATCGATAACCGATTCAGGAGCACCGCGTACGATCATTTCCCGTTTCTCGCCGTCTTGCATCACCACGCTATTTCGCCTCCGAAGGGGATCGAACGGCGTCTCTCCTATTTTGGTACAGCGAATAAGCTTGGTCTGCTCTTTCACCGAAAGCGCATTCCATAGCGCCACATCGAATGGATCAGCATCATCACCCTGATGCAAACTGGCATAATCCGAGGCGAGCACTGCTGCATACAAACACTGTTTCTTATCCTCCGCAAATACCTTTTCCACCGAAAGCCTATTCTCCGTCAGTGTCCCCGTCTTATCCGAGCAGAGCACTTCGATGCTTCCCAAATCTTCGATGGCCGAAAGCCTTTTGACCACGACTTTTTTCTTCGCCAAGCGCAACGACCCGCGCGAGAGCGATACGGTAATAACAAATGGCAAAGCCTCGGGTATCACTGAAATCACCAGTACCAAAGAAAAGATAAGTAATTCCAATGGATTAGCGCCCTCACCCTTGATGATAAGATTGACCAAAAAAATGAGCGTAAGCGTCACGATGACCAAGCGCATAATGAAACGACTGAAACGCCGTATCCCCTTCTCAAACGTGCTCTCGCGATTGGTACTCTCGGTCAGATGCGCCACCTCGCCCATCGCCGTATCCCGACCAGTCGCAAGTACCACTCCGGTACCCGAACCACGCAAAAGCACTGTTCCTGCAAAACCGATGTTGCGCGCCTGATACATCTGTTCGGTTCGTTCCTTAAGAGCTCCGGATACCTTTTCCACCGACACCGATTCCCCGGTCAAAATCTCCTCATCCATCATCACGTTCTGGCTTTCAATAAAAAAGATATCGGCCACAATCTTGTCTCCTGCATTCACCACAAGCACATCTCCCGGCACCAATTCGCTGCTGGGTATCATCACCTCCGTACCGTTTCGTCTTACCTTCGATTGGCTCACGAGATACTGCCTGAGCAATTCGAGCGTCTTGGCCGAACGATGCTCCTGAAAAAAACCAAATGCCGTATTGATGCAGAGAAAAAGCATCATCATTTCCGCCTCCACCCGTTCGCCGAGCAAGAATGACAAAGCTGCCGCCAAAAGAAGCAGATAAATAAACGATGACTGGAATTGACGCAGAAGTATCGTCCACCATTTCACGCCGCGCTCTTCCAATTGATTGAGACCGTACTGCGCGCGACGGGTAGCTACTTCGGATGCATCAAGACCATCCTCGGATGTCTGCATCCGTTTCAAAATGGCGCTCACTGATTGATCCGTCGCCTCGCTCCATTGCATAGTACTGATTTTTATCCTCCGTTCCACTGAAATAGAGGTTTATTCAAAAAATACTTTTTGAATAAAACCCACCAAACTCGACTATAAACCTCTCTTTATAGCATAGCATACAAATAAAAAAAGACGATACATTGTATCGCTTGTATTGAGCACTGCTCACATTGTGATGGGGCGTAACCGAGAGTTCCAAATCTCGGTTGCGCAATCGTTCAAAATTTTTTCCAAGCCGGCATCTTAAGGCGAGGTGTTCACAAATTCAGCGTGGTGGCGGGGAGCGGTGGGTTCAGCCAAGGTACCTTCTTGCAAAGCTTGGGAGGTATCAAGGGCCGATACAGCGGCATGATGATGGTATTTCATGGCAGTTCTCCTGTGAGTTTAGCCAAAAAAATGAAGGTTTTCACCACTCAAAGCTTGAATGGCAGCACGGACAATTATGTTCATCAGATAACTCCTCGTCAGTACTTTTCCACTCTACTCTACCCGAAAAAAGTTGTCAAATTTTTTCGCATTGCCTCAAACAAGGGATAATTCCTGCTTGGATTTCCATAAGAAATACCCCACCGCTCCAAAGGTCACTGCCGGCGACACCCATGCAGGAACATGTATGCCGAAAGCATCGGCCAGCATAATACATCCTAAGAAAAGAATCGAGTACATCGCCCCGTTTTTGAGGTACTTATACTTCTGAATCCGATTAATATTACCGAGTGTCAATTGTCGTACTACCACGGCGCCGAGGCTGTTGCCGATAAGGATAAGCGGTACCGAAAGTGTGAAAGCGAAAGCGCCTAAGACCCCATCGAGGGAAAAAGTCATATCGATAGCTTCCAAATAAAAGAGTTTGCTCAAATCCGAAAGTGCACCGCTTCCACCTTTCATCAGTCGCTCCTCGCTCTCCTCCGCCTGTTGCTTGAAGCCATGCGTGATGAAAAAAACCGTCGAACCCACCACGGCGCCGAAACCAAGCATCGGACCGTGCTGAAGCGCCGTCCATACTACTGCCATCAGGATAACCGAAACGACCGCATAAAACCACGAGCTCTGCCGATGAAAAAAGTGTTCACCCCGCAAACCGTATTCTTTCGGCTCCACAAAAAGCCAGTGAAAGAAAAGAAAAATCAAAAATATCCCACCACCAATAAGCAGTATGGGCGCTGCCATATCCACCGATTCCTTGACCCGCGGGTCGCTGCTAAAGGCGGCGGTAAACGCATCAAAAAATCCCAAACCCGGCACCGCCAGCCACACGATGAGCCACGGGAGCAGTCCGCGTACTACAAACACCGCAAAAAACATTCCCCAGGTCAAAAACCATCGCTTCGACTTCTCCCCCATCGTCGAAAGCACCTCGGCATTGATGATGGCATTGTCAATACTGCTCATCACCTCAAAGAGGCACAACCCGCCAATAATCAGTATAATAGAAAAAATATCCATAGGCCAAGTATAGCATATCCAAGCATCTGGACAAAAAACGATTCCTGCCCTATACTATAAAAAGCAAACGTAGAGAAAAGTACTTTTTTTGAGTTATTGATGAAAGAGACTCTCTAGAGGGATGCGTGGATTTGAGTACAGTTCTAGGCGCAAGTGAGGACACGGAGTAAGCTGTACATGTGGTACAGTGTCGAGTACCGGAACTTGGAACGACGAAATGTGCCAAATCCACGCATCCCCTACACATAAGCGGGTGTCGTATAATGGCTATTATATCAGCCTTCCAAGCTGAGGACGGGGGTCCGATTCCCCCTACCCGCTCACATAAAAACCTCCCGTCAGGGAGGCTTTTGGTTTTTATATTCAATTTTGATTCTGGAAAGAGAGTTTGCTTAGATAAGACCTATTTGTCCGAACAAGGTAAGGACAACCAATGGGGTCAAAGCAAGCAAGAAAGCGAGTTCGATTTCAGGGTTGCCGTGCCACTTTGTCAAAAGTCCTTTTGAGGACTGGTCCTGATGAGAACAATTCTCACCTTCACATCCACAAGCTACAGGTGTCGCGTCTTTGATTTCCTCAGTCATATTTTTGTTTTTACGTATTAATACTTACGCGTTTTGGATGAATAGGTTTTCGTGCATTTCACAAGGTGTAACTCTAGAATTTACACTATAGAAATGTGCCAAACCGATTAATCCTTCGCGCTTGTAAGAGAAAATAAAACGGATGAATCCTCCAAATAGAGGTCACCCGTTTCAAACTCTTATGAATACAGTATAGCAGAAAAAAAAGCGTCTGTCAAATTTCCCATCTTAAATTCCATTCACTCTTGCATCAAATGCCTGTAAACGGATCTTGTTTGATGGACGTTTTTTCCACACCCATAGCTTCCAACATCCCGATCATAGCATTGGCGAAGGTTGGCGAACCTACAATGTAGTACATCGGCTGTTCGATACCCTTCAGATATTTCTGCAGCATACTCTCGCAGATATATCCCCGCTCTTCCTGCCAATCACACGCCTCGGCCATTTCCTGGTTCGTTAGCGTATCGATACAATGGTAATCAAGCCTTGAAAACTCCTGAAGCTCTGATGCAAATGAAGCGTCCTCTGGATGACGATTGGAATAGAAAAGATAGAAAGGTCGCTTCGTCCCATCGTGCTGCGCCTGACGCAAAATACTGCGCGCCGGCGTAATACCAATGCCACCGATAAGAAATACAACTGGTCGCGTACTCTCATCGAGCACGAAATGCCCGATAGCTTGCGTCACCAGCACCTCGCCTCCGATGTCCATCGTATTGAGGGTTTGCTTAAAACCGCTTTGCGTAATGCGCATCGCAAATACCAATTCATCTTCATACGGTGCTGAGGCGATAGAGAGCGAGCGCATTCCACGCCGCGTATCAGGGAAGGTGAGGGTCGGAATCGTCATAACCACATACTGACCCGCTTGGAACACAAATCCTTCCGGCTTCTCAAATACGAACGCCACAGTCTGATCAGCAACCTCCTGTTTTCCTTTCAATTTGAGCGTATATGTCTGCATACAACGATAGTTTAAAAAGTTTACATAGCGTATAAAAAGGTATCTGCAGGGCATCACCTCGCTTTACTACGTCGGATACTCCGCAAATATCTCACTATGTCACTTCTTATGATGTCGGGGTACTCGGAATCGAACCGAGACTAAATGGTCCCAAACCACTCGTACTACCACTATACGATACCCCGAAGAGCTTACTTCACCTATCATAGCCAAAAAGACAAAATTAGTCAAATGTAAAAGCAATGACACGAATCTGGCGGATCCGTGTTTGAGTGCAGTTTTAGGTGCAACTGAGAACCGGAGTAAACCGTACAGAGAAGTACGGTGTCGAGGATCGGAAGTTGTAACGACAAAATGCGCCAAACACGAATCCGCCAACACAAAATAATATCCCGCCGTGAAGCGGGATATTATCCTATCTTTTGTTTTCAATTGTCATCAATCAAAACATCCGATGGTTCTTTACTTTACTGCTTCTTTCAAACTCTTACCAGCAGTAAATTTAGGAACGGTCATTGCAGGAATGGTAATCTTTGCTTTTGTCTGAGGATTAACACCCTCTCGAGCAGCACGCTGAGAAACCTTAAAAGTTCCAAAGCCTGTCAAAGTCACCTTGCTGCCGCTACTGAGTTCTTTGGTAATCGTGTCTACCATAGCCTCGATAACTGCCTCAATATCCTTCTTTGTCAGATCTGTCAATGCAACGATGGCGTGCACGAGCATATCTTTGTTGACGTTTTTAACTGTAGTTTTTGCCATAATCTCCACCTGCCTTTCTAGTTTCCTGAAAGCCTTTTAAATAAGCCTTGAGGGTTTCGCTAACCAGTAGCTTTCTTGATTGTATATATATCTTGAAAATAAAGCAAATGTTGACTAACGGGCATATTCGACTGCGCGTGTCTCACGGAAAACGATCACGCGTATTTCTCCCGGATATTTCAATTCTTCTTCGACACGCTTGGCGATATCGCGCGCCAATTTCATTGAAGCCAAATCGTCCGTTTTGTCGGGATTGACGAAGATACGCACTTCACGTCCCGCCTGAATAGCATACGACTTTTCCACCTCGGCAAATGAATTTACCAAAGCCTCCAAATCTTCCATGCGCTTGATGTATTTTTCAGCAGTTTCTTTGCGTGCGCCCGGACGTGCCGCGGAGATGGCATCGGCAGCGGTCACAATATACGCCTCAAGCGAATTATGTGGGTACTCATCATGATGCGCCCACATCGCTTCGATCACTTCCTTGGCGATACCAAATTTCTCCAAAATCCTGATACCGATTTTCACATGCGTTCCTTCGATTTCATGATCAACAGCCTTGCCGATATCGTGCAGCAGTCCGGCCTTTTTCGCCACTGATACATTAGCGCCGAGCTCAGCGGCTAAGGCGCCTGCCAAATAGGATACTTCCAGCGAATGGATCAGGATATTTTGTTTGTAGCTGTAGCGATAGCGCAAGCGCCCCAAGATGTAGAGTAGTTTCGGATGAAGTCCTGCAACACCCACTTCATACGCAGCCGCTTCACCAGCTTCCTTAATCTTGCTATCGATTTCTTTCTTCGCTTCTTCCACTGTCTCCTCAATGCGTGCCGGATGAATACGTCCATCAGCGATAAGTTTTTCCAATGCGATGCGCGCGATTTCTCGGCGTACCGGATCGAAACCGGAAATCAGCACCGACTCCGGAGTATCATCCACAATCAATTCCACACCGGTCAATTTCTCCAGCGTGCGGATATTGCGTCCCTCTTTACCGATGATCTTACCCTTCACCTCATCGGACGGCAAAGACACGGTAGTAGTCGTAAACTCCGACACATGAGAACGGGAATACTTCTGAATAACCTGGCCCATAATCGAGAGTGCCTTGCGTTCCAGTTCTTCATGACCCTCTTTTTCCAACTTTGACATGCGCTTGACCAAAGCGTCTTTGCTTTCATCCTCCGTCAGCTGCAAGAGGATATTCTTCGCTTCTTCCTTATCAAAGCCTGCGATTTTCTCCAGACGCTCCAGTTCATCCTGACGAATTTTTTCCGTTTCACGACGTATTTCACGTATTTCTTCCGCTTTTTGTTCCAGAAGTTTTTTTCCTCGCTCGAATTCTTCCGTTTTTTTCTCTACCTGTTCCTCGCGTTTCTCAATTCGAACTTCCTGCCGAGCAATTTGTTCTTCCCGTTCTTGTTCTTTCTTTTTCGCCTCTTCAAGGATAGCGACCGCTTTATTCTTAGCATCCAAAATCAATTCCTGCGTCTGCTTTTTGGTTTCATCCAAAAGCTGCGCTGCACGACCTTCGGCTGTGTTAAGCTGTTTTTTAGCAATATTTTGACGGGCTTGATACCCGAAAATCGATCCGACAGCACCTGCTATCGCGATCACTATGAAAATGAAACCGGATTCCATAAAAATGTGCCCCGCTTCAATGGATAGCTTTTCTCACCGCAAACACCCGCCTTCCTCTTATGAGATACAAAGGCTTACATACCCTGCAAGTGAAGATGCTTTGACAACATCCTCAGATAGTACAATAAAAGTTTGTTCAATGTCATACGTAAAAACATTTATGTGTCATTTCAGTCGTATATATCGTGTATTGCTGCTCACTATCCGCTCGAAAACAAGGATGTGAATAGTTATCGTAGACGGATTGTCCCGTATCTTCAGCATACTCAAGAAAGGCCCTTTTGTCAAAGAAAGGCGTAAATGCTATACTACTCCCATAAGCGGACACTTCTGACTCCGCGTGCGTCATTCTCGATGTTTGATCTTTTTGCATCACACATTGTTAATTGTTGATTGTTAATCGAATTGTTATGTATAAGCCCGTTGTACTCGTTGTGCTCGATGGATGGGGGCTTTCCCCGACCGTACAAGGAAATCCTATCCGAGAAGCCACCCTTCCCACGTTCGACAAAATCAACCACTTTTACCCGATGATCGGGCTGCAGGCATCCGGTATCGCAGTAGGTCTGCCGTGGAACACTTCGGGCAATAGCGAGGTCGGCCACATGACCATGGGAGCCGGTCGCGTCATCTATCAGAACATGCCCCGTATCGCCCTCTCTATTCAGGATGGTACTTTCTTCAAAAACGAGGTCTTCCTTGCCGCAATGAAACGCGTCATCGACAAGGGAAGTGCTTTGCACATTATGGGATTGGTCAGTGAAGGATCGGTGCATTCCCACAAAGACCACCTGTATATGCTGATGCGGCTCGCCAAAGAGCAGGGTCTGGAAAAGGTCTTTATCCATGCTTTTACCGACGGACGCGATTCTTCGCCTACCTCGGGCGTACAGAGTATTCACGACCTTGAAGGTCACATCCAAACCATCGGCGTAGGAAAAATCGCTAGTCTTGCCGGTCGAAACTGGGCTATGGATCGCAACAACAACTGGGATCGCATCGAAAAAACCTACAAAGCACTTGTTGCTGGCGTCGGAGAACAAGCCACTTCCGCCAGCCAGTATCTCGAAGCATCCTATGCCAAGGGCACTACGGATGAATATATCGATCCCTGCATCATTATGGAACAAGGTAAGCCTGTTGCCACCATACAAGACGGTGACACGGTTATTTACTTCAACTTCCGCGAAGACCGCGCCCGCGAACTCACCAAAGCCTTCACGTTACCGAGTTTTGACAAATTCCCACGTGCGAAGTGCATCGATCTTGATTTTGTGACCATGACCGAATACGAGAAGGATCTGCCGGTGCATATAGCCTTCCCGCCGGAAGAAATCCACGATAGTCTCGGTGAAACGCTCAGCAAAAACAATAAAAAACAAGCTCGTATCGCCGAAACCGAAAAATACGCCCATGTTACCTACTTTTTCAATGGCGGCACAGAGCAGGCTTTCCCTGGCGAGGATCGATTTCTCGTTCCCTCACAGACCGTCCCTCATTTCGACGATATGCCCGAAATGAGCGCGCCAAAAATCACCGAAAAAGCCATCGAACTTATCGAATCGGGAGTCTACGATTTCATACTCATCAACTACGCCAACCCGGATATGATCGGCCATACCGGCAACGAACAAGCCGCTATCAAAGCCGTCGAAGCCACCGATAAAACACTCTCGTTGCTCATACCCGCTGTGATGCAGGTGAACGGCGCTCTTTTCATCACTTCCGACCACGGCAATGTCGAAGCCATACGCAACGTCACCACGGGAGAAGTCGATACCGAACATTCCACCAATCCGATTCCGCTCTGGTTCATCACCGCCGATAATCAGCGTCAAAAAAACGACGCGCTGATAACCAAAGAAGAAAATCAAATCGAAGGATTGCTGAGCGATGTCGCCCCGACCGTCTTGGATCTGATGGGCATTGCCAAGCCCGAAGCTATGAACGGAGAAAGCTTAATGGCATCCTTGAAATAAAATTTTCTTGACAAAAAACAGGCTCATAAAGAGTCTGTTTTTTGTTTCTCATTTTAAGCTTCTTCCTATGCTTGTTCGCGCCCGATAAATTTCTGCAGCTCCGTGACCGAACTCATCATCTGCGCCGGGAAAATGATAGTCGAATTCTTCTCGATACTGATTTCCGCCATGGTCTGCAGATTGCGCAACTGAAGCGCGATCGGATGCGCCGCGATTACATCGGCCGCTTCCCCAAGCTTTTGACTCGCCAGAAATTCCCCTTCAGCCGCGATGATTTTTGCGCGCTTCTCGCGTTCTGCCTCCGCTTGCTTGGCCATAGCCCTCTGCATATTCTCCGGAAGCTCGATATCCTTGATTTCCACCACCGACACGATTACGCCCCAGGTTTCCGTATAACCATCCAAGACTGTCCTGATTTCCTTGTTGATGGTATCGCGCTCCGAGAGCACCTCATCGAGCTGAAATCGACCCACGATATTGCGCACGGTCGTCTGCGCAATCTGATTGATGGCATTCATCACATCCGCAATCGCCACGATACTCTTGACCGCATCCACTACCTGATAGTATGCCACGGCGGAAATATCCACCGAAACATTGTCTTTGGTGATGATTTTCTGCGGTACAATCGGCATCGTCACGATACGCATATCCACGCTGCGAAGCTGATCGATCAGCGGGATGATCCAATTGAGTCCCGGCGATTTGATGCCGACTATCTTGCCGAAGCGAAACACCACTCCCGTCTCATACTGCTGCACGATACGAAACCCGCCCAATCCCACCAGCACAATGATAATGTATATGATTCCCATAAAACAAGTGCTTACGTATTACACAGTCACTCTAGCACACATCAAAAGGTCCGTCTAAAAAATGAAAAACTGCCTCCATGAGACAGTTTTTCAAAAATTAAAGCTTTTTTACCGCAACACCTTGTCGACGATACCATACGCCAAAGCTTCGTCCGCGCTCATAAAGTAGTCACGCTCGGTATCCTGTGTCACCTTCGACAGTTCTTGACCCGTGTGCTGCGCAAGGATAGCGTTGAGACGATCCTTGGTCTTGAGAATGTGCCTGGCGTGGATATCGATATCCGTGGCCTGTCCCGATGCTCCACCGAGCACCTGATGAATCATCACCTCGCTGTTGGGCAGCGCCATACGCTTGCCCTTTGCGCCGGCTGCCAAAAGCAGCGCTGCAGCCGAAGCTGCCATCCCGAGACAAATCGTCTGGATGGGTGGCTTAACATACTGCATCGTGTCATAGATAGCCAAAGCGCTTGTCACCTGCCCGCCGGGAGAATTGATATACATCTTAATATCTTCTTTGTCGTTCTGTGAAGCCAAAAAGAGCAACTGCGCGATCACAGCATTGGCTATACCATCCTCGATCTGATTGCCGATAAAGATGATGCGATCCTTGAGCAAGCGCGAATAGATATCGTAGACCCGCTCCCCGTGCGGTGTTTTTTCGATGACTGTTGGTATGAGATAATTGTGTAGCGTATTTTTTTCCATACAATGAGAGCCGGTAAAAATAAAAGTATTTTCTTCTCTGTGATCCCTTTCGCTATCGCTCGAAAAAAGTGTGTCAATATATTTCCAAACATAGCTATCCTAAGAGAGAAAAAGTGTCGCCAAGTATTTTTTCAAGACCGTGTCGAGTACGCCAAATGGTCATGAAAAAATCTTGACACACTTTTTTCCACTTTAGAGGCTGCTTTTTACAGCTTCATCAGATACTCAAACACCTTCTCATTCTGCATCTTCCCCTTCACATAGCTGTAGAGTTTCTCCAAATCGATTTTTTTCTCCATATCCGCCATGCTCTTGTAGTACTGCAAGGTCTTGTTCATCTCCGCTTCCACCTCTTCGGGTGCCGCCTCGATGTCCTGATCCTTGGCTACCTCGTCGAGCGCCAGCGCTGCACGCAAACGCTTCGTCGCCTGTGGCTCCCAATCAGTGTGCAGATCCTTGTGCGTCTTACCGAGTTCCTTGAGGTAATCCTCCAGATTCATCCCCATCGACTGCACCTGCGCCTCGAATTCATGAATCATTTTGTGCGTCTCTTCCTCCACCATCACGGCCGGAAGCGTCGCTTCGGTCAAATCGATCAGCGCCTCGACAATCTTGGCCTGATGCGACTCCTGCGCCTGCTGCTTCTTTTCTTCTGCAATTCCCTCCTTAATATTCGTTTTCAACTCCTCAAGTGTCGTAAACTTTCCCAATGACTGAGCGAAAACATCATCGATGGCCGGCACGTCGCGCTCCTGCACCAATCGCAGCTCTACCTTAAAAGTAGCTATCTGTCCCGCCAAGTTCTTTGCATGGTACTCCGTTGGGAAAGAGAGCTCAAACTCCGCTTCCTCGCCCGCCATCATCCCGATAAGCTTCTCTTCGAATCCGGGGATAAACGTATTGCTTCCCAGTACCAAAGGATGCTTTTTCCCCGTACCGTTTTCAATGACCACACCGTCGCGCAGTACCTGGAAATCCACTTCCACATTGTCTCCGGTCTTGGCAGCACGATTGACCGTGATAAACTTGGCGCGCGTCTTGGCGAGGCGCTCCAATTCTTTCTCAACTTCCTCATCGCTCGCTTCGATTTTTTCGGCAGCCACTTCTTTATTGATTTTCTTGACCGCATCCTTCCATGGCTTCAGTGTCGCCTTCGGCATCACAGCAGTCGTCACCACGTATTCCAAGGCCTTGCCTTCCTCGGCTGTCTTCACCTCCGCCTTCGGGCGTCCGATAGTCTCGAGTTTTTCCTGGCGCAACACCTCGGCATATGAGTCCTGCACGGCCAAATCCGCCGCCTCAAGCAAAATACCCTCTTTGCCATACTTCTTCTCGATTACTGCCTGCGGAACCTTTCCTGGGCGAAATCCGGGCATTTTCACATCCTTGGCAATGCTTTTGGCTGCCTTATCAGCATATTTTTTCCAATCTTCCCATGGCAAACTAACGGTAATTTCCACTTCCGATTGCTCCAATGGCTTCACAACAATATTCATAGATTTCTCATAACACTGATTAAGATACTTTATCGTAACAAAAATACTTCACATTGGCAAGAGGTATATGTATACTACGGCACCAAAAAACCGCAGGCTTCGACAGTCGGCGGTTTTCGGTACTCTCAAGAAGACTACTTGCCATTGTGTTCCAGAAATTTCGGAAGGTAATGCTCTTTGTATCGAGCTTCGCATTCCTTGATAATTTTGACAGCCTCGTCAGTATCGAAAAATCCTTTTACCTTACAGGTTCCCGGTTTTTTGAGGTGCTTATAGTGCTCCCAGTAAAACGAGGTTTCTTTGAGCCAATGCTCTCCGAGCTGCTCATAGTGCATGATGTGATCCATGCGCTTATCGTCGGCAAGCACAGCGATCACCTTGTCATCGATTTCGCCATCATCCTCAAATTTCATGATACCGATGATACGCGCCTCCACCAAACAACCATTGACCAGCGGCTCCGTCACACCGACGATTTCCACATCCAGCGGATCGCCATCTTCATCCCAGGTGCACGGGATAGCACCATAGGCAAACGGATACGACAGCGATGAAAATCCGACACGGTCGAGTTTTAAGTGACCCGTTTCCGTAATGATCTCGTACTTATTAATCGTCATCGAGTTGAGCTCGATAATCGTATTCAATCGCAGTGCTTTCTCGTCGGCAAAAGCCGGGAGCGCATGTAAAAGATTGATCATATACTGGCTTGGATGGTGATTGATGTTAGCCATACAAATAGACGTTATTTATTTACTAAACGCGTAAGTCCTGTACCATTTTATGCTTCTGCCTCGTCGGCAACTTTCTTGGCTTTCTTAGGAGCCTTTGTTTCCGTCTTGACAGCCGTTTTCTTGACCGCTTTTTTCACGGTTTTTTTGGCTTTAGCGGGCGCTTCTTCTGGGGTAATCGGTGCTTCTTCGACAGCCTCGACTGCCTCCTGGGCCACCGCTTCCGTTTCAACAGCCGCTTCCGGAGCGATTGATGCAACCACGGTACCTGCGGACACGATATCCAATTTCCATCCTGTCAGTTTGACCGCCAAACGCACGTTTTGTCCGCGCTTACCGATAGCCAATGACAACTGATCATCCGGCACGGTCACGCGAGCCTCTTTCGTTTCCGGATTCAATGCAACCGCCACCACCTTGGCAGGACTGAGCGCTGCACGGATAAACTTTTCATCATCCTCATTCCATAAGATAATATCGATTTTCTCGCCGCCCAATTCATCGATCACCGCCTGCACGCGCGTCCCTTTCTGTCCCACGCACGATCCAATCGGATCGATGCTCTCATCCGATGCTGTCACCGCGATCTTGGTACGCGATCCCGCTTCACGGGCAATACCCTTCACAATCACTGTCCCAGCGAAGATTTCCGGCACTTCCAAGGCGAACAGATTGCGCACAATATCCGCGTGAGAGCGGCTCAAGGTAATACCAGGGCCCTTGGCGTCAGACTCGACTTTCAGGATAAACACCTTCAGGCGCTGCCCGACACGGTAGTTCTCGCCTTCGATTTGCTCAGACGGGAACAGCACACCCACCGACTTGCCCAGATCGATAAAGACCAAGCGACCCTCGATGCGCTGCACCACGCCGTTGACCACCTGTCCTTCCTTTTCCTTGTACTCGGCAAACATCGACTCACGCTCCGCCTCGCGAATACGCTGAATAATCACCTGCTTGGCGGTTTGTGCGGCTACGCGACCGAATTCATCATGTGATTCGAGTTCAATCTTGATTGTATCTCCCAAAACGGCTTCGGGATTGATTTTCTTGGCATCTTGCAGGGTAATATCGCGTTCTTCGTTGTAGCGAGGCAATCGTTTTTCATCATCCGCATAATTCTCCTCAACGATTTCCTCTTCCTCATCATCGGTAGCCTCCACAAACTCGCGAGTGGTCTCATCTACCACTTCTTTCGCCAAAAAGTACTTAGCTTCTTTGGAAACTTCATCGAATTCACCCAAAATGACCTGTCCGCGCTTACCATAGTCCTTCTTGTACGCTGCGGCCAGGGAAGCACCGACGATTTCGAGGATTTTTTCCTTAGAAATACCCTTTTCCTCGGCCAATTGCATCACTGCACCACCGAATTCACCCAATCGTTCGCTGAAACCTCCCACTTCCTCGGTTTCTACTGTTTTTTTCTTCGCCATAAAAGTCTTACTTAATCATATTAATACCATCAACCTCTCAGATGCCGAATTGATATGCATTTTTTTCGGAAAATAACCTGTCTGAGACGACTTTTTGCGTTCTGAAAATAGCCATTGATTGTGTCGAGTGAGGGATATTTTTCAGGTAACGAAAAAGGTCGGTGAGTCTTATTTTTCGAAAAAAATGCGTATTGATTCGGCTTTTACGCAAATTTTTGAGCAATCAAGAAAGAAAAAAGCCCGCTTTCGCGAACCATAGCATCCATCTCAATCATTACCCCGAGTATAGCAGGTCGCATCCGCTTTGTCAAGCTAGCCTTGCGCAAACCATCATCGAAAAGTACGGCTCTGTTAAGGGAAAATAAAGTAAATTACTTCTTTTTCCAGCCGCAAAGACCCAAAAACAGCGAGGAATGTCCGTTTTCCTTGACTTTTCCAGGATTTTATGCTAGGATAGAGTGTTGCGGTGGAACACAAACCCCGCATCAACAAGAACCGTTAAGAGAAATGCAAAAGTATCTTGACAATAGAATATACAGATAATAAAGGAGGCCTCAAATGGCTGATAAATCAAATGAAACAAAGCCAGAGAGAACCTCTGGTGCAAGGCAATGGCTGAAAGAATTTCTCAAGGCCGCTGACCTCCCCGCCGACCTGACCGTTATAGGCATATTAGGTTATGCCTTAACCCACGGTTTATTCGGTATAGGAGCGAAAAAAGAAGGCGGCGGAAATGTTTCTGTCAAAGGAGTGTCCGACGAAGCTGGTTTCCAATGGCTTCTCGTTACACTCAAAAAACTCGGTGGCATCTATGGCGAACAGGTCAGTAAAACACTCAGTGCTATACATACTGTATTATTTAATATGGATCACAGCACTGCAGAAATATTCAGAGGTATTCTTCTCTCTAATCTGAAAGAGGAAAATCTGGATAAATTCTTTAAAAATTTGTTGGATGCTATGCCAAAATCGATTCATGGTAAGCAGGAACGGCTTAGAGCCCATCTTGCAGGACATGAAGAACCGCATATAATGTTTTGTATTGAATTACACAAGCAAGTTGAGGTAATCCGCAATCGAGAAAAGGTTTCACTTGAAGAGGCATCCGCTATATTGGTACAAGAAGCTTTGAAAAGCGGTGAGATACCAGCAAGCTTCACGCTTCAAGGGAAAAAGAAATTGGATAAAGCGTTATCATACCTAAATAACGCTCTTGATCAGTGGTCTCAATCACTGGAAAAACGTCGTGAGGAAGACCCTTCACGGGTATACTTTGATGAAAATTCCTTGGTTGGCAGCGTATTGAGTGCTCGAGTTTTCGGTGCATTCGTTAAAATAACTAATGGTAAAGCAAGTATCAACATAGTAGGGATGCTTGCGGTAACTGCTCTTATCATTGCATGCATTACGATACTTTTACAAAAATCGTAATGTTCACATCTCGCTAGGAGACAAAAATGGCAACTCAAATTTTTAGCAACACGCATGAAGAAATAGCAAGGGCTCATGACTTGATTTGGAAAAGATATATTCCTATACTTCTCTTTATCAGAATTGTGACGCTCGTGATTCTCACTTCCGGCGGCGGTTTATGGACATTGGGCATCGATTACATAACCTTACTGTTTTTGTATTTCTATGCTACCAAGCCAGCCGTAGCGGAGGTACTTCTCGGATGGAGCATTTTTACAGCAATAAAAGGCGACAGCGATCTGGAAGATACACTTCCCAATGCGATTGAAAAACTCAATCGGGCAATTATAGATATCTTTATTTTTATCTTTATCATACCCGATACTATTGGATTATTGCTTCCGGAAATACCGTTCGTAGCAGCACTACTTATGGTTTGTATCGGCATTGGATGCGGTCTTTTGATTGTGAAGCTTGGATGGCAAACGACACTGTTTGTGAGTATGGTTTACGCATCCAACATCGCCATTCTTGCAACAACCGTTGTACCCTACATCAATCTTGGCACTACCGAAAACGCGCAGGTTATTGAAAAATGGCTTGTTGATTGGAAGATGATTATTGGTATGCTGATGTTTTTCATCGCTGTAGGCGTAATGGGCGCCATCTGGAAAGAAAGTAAGGAAAAAACGGTTGGATTCCTCGTATGGATATTTAATTGGAAACACTTTCTCATATCCATTGGCGCTATCATTGTCATCTACATTATGTTAAGCCTGGTATTTCCACAGGCAACCGTTTGGGTAGATAATTTTATCGCCACAAACCAAACCTGTGCAGAAGCTATGCGCAAGGGAGAAGAATGTCTACAAGTAGAAGCAACACCGCAAACACCGATTAAGTCACCTTTTACAAAATTGCAAGATGTGGTTACTGATTTGGGAATAAAAGAAAAGGTAGGACAATCGGCGACACCAAAAAAATCCGCTGATTCTAATGGCGGGAAAATGGGGGGAAAAGTTGTTGCTCTGAATAAATATCCGAAAAAAGCATGCGATATTCCTGTACGATTGGAGAATGGTTCTTTTGAATATAGCTTTACACCTACCCTCGAAACACTAGCTCATCCGCCCATTCTAACAACGGTTGATCCAGGAAGATATATGGTGATAGCCAAAGGTATTAGAATGCAGTATTACTACAATCCTGACGGAACAAAGTCAAAAGAATTCCATCAGGATGCTAACGGAGTATTTACTGATTTCAATACCGGAGAAACATTTTTTAATGAGATCAATTCTCAAGAACAAATTCTTCCATCGAAGCCTTATGCTTCTTTTTCGATCGGCATTGGAAATGAAAACTTCTTTGCCGGAGATAAGATGTTTTTTACAGTAGAGGATATTCGAGTCATAACAGCAAAGTTAAATGTTATCCCTCGATTAGACCCGGGAACAGGAAGCTTTACAATCACTGTGTATCAGTGTAGAAAATAGGACACTGCTGATATATATCGCGTAGTTATGCGATACCAGGCACATAATAAATTATGTGCCTGTTTTTTATACTAAACTAATCATATACAGCAAGCGCTACAAGAAAAATCCGGCGATCTGCTTGACAATAATGAGGGCGGCGAAAGCGATGATGATACCGATGATGGAAAATTTGACGATTTTCTTGCCATCATCGATGCGATCCTCATCCCCCGCGGCGGACAAGTACATCAGTGCGCCGATGACCAGCATAATAATGGCCAAGATACCCACGATGCCCGTCAAAAACGTAAGAACATTGGTCAGGATGGCTGTGAGCGAAAGAGCGCCCGAGACCTCAACTGGGGCAGCATTCCATCCCAAAATAGTCGAGATTTCCTTGAGAAATGACGGGGCGGCAATACCGAGGGCGAGGCCGATCATCGAGGCAGTGATAGCGGACTTGGCAGTCTCGATGCGTTTGCTGTCGCCGGCAGAAGTGATATACAGCACGGCACCGATGACGATAAAGATAATAGCAAGAATAACGATGATACCGCGCAGTGTCAGAAGAAGGCTGCCGAGTACGTCCTGCACGGTATTAAACTGAAGTGGATTGGCAAATGATACGGATGTAGCACCTCCGGTAGTCACTCCCGTTCCTGGAGTTGGGGTGCCTGTACCGACATTGGTAGAAGTTGCTCCTGGAGTTGGGGTGCCTGTACCGACATTGGTAGAAGTTGCTCCTGGAGTTGGGGTGCCTGTACCGATACTTTGCATAGCACACAACGGCGTAGCAGGACTCTTAAAAGCACACGCTTGTGATCCACCTTGATGATTCCACTCTCCTGCCGAAGTATCGATAGAAGACTTACATGTCCCCGGACACGTGAATGAAGCTGTTTTCACACAGCATTTTCCGGCATAAGGAGACCAGTTAACATCGCAGGATTTACTTGGTGCGAGTATAGTATACGATCCATCGCATGAAGAAGCGCTCAAACAATCCGCACCAGTTGCCAAAGCCTGACATTGCGTTGCTGACATATCCGCTGCTGTGAGAGCACTTGCAGACTGCGTATTCGTAAGAAATCCGCCCAATACAAACAATCCGCTTACAAAAAATACAGCGATTTGTTGCGCAAACACCTTCCTCCACAGAGACTTTTTCATAATGACTTCTTTTAAAAATAGTTTGGCTTCGACCTAAAAAAACGGGTTGGCAGATAAAGCACCTCCGATAGCCTGCATGATTACCCAGCCAGAGAGCCCGACGATCACACCTACCAGCGACCACTTCATATTGTTCTTGGCGGTCTTGATCATATCGTCATTACCGGCAGCGATGAGGTACTGGATGCCCGAAATCACGAAGGCGCCGATAGCCAAGAGTCCGAATATTGCCATCAGCCAACTGAAAAAATTACCGAGTATTTGCAACACTCCCCCAGGAGGATCCGGCAGACCGGTATTTTCAGGAAAAACAATGCCGGCTCCCGCTGCCCCAGTTGTATTTTGTGCTCCAGTATTAGCGAAAGTATTTGACCCGCCTGAAACCTCGCAATATTTTTGCGTTCCTCCGCACCATGCTTGACACGTAGGATCCTCAGCCTTTGATGGTGTTAATGAAGAGCACGATGTCGATGCCTGAGCGCATGAATACGTTGTCGATGTTCCACAATAAGACGGGGCTGATGTAAAACCACCACTCGTTGAAGTAGTACTCACTACCGGATAGACACAAGCATAGCTATTGTGCCCGTTGGAATCGACGCATTTGGAAGCATTGCATGAAGGAGCATAATCCAAGGCGGCTTGCCCGCACACGGTCGCTCCCGCACTCGCACCTGTGATGGAGGTATCCGATCGACAAACTACTGTATTACAATCCACTAAACCATCAACTGTTTTCGCAAGAACGGTTTCTACCGATACACCGAAAACAAACAAGGTGAAAAGAAATATTTTGACAGACTGTTTCACGATTCCATGCGCTTTTCGCGTACCCGACATAGAGTTTACGTTTTATAATTATGCCCTAAAAAATATGTATGACTTTAGTAATTGCCTCCCACTCCGCTCAAAAGACCGGCGATAGCCTGCAACACGATAAATCCGGATAAGCCAACAATGATACCGATGATAGAATATTTCAATCCTGCTTTGGCTTTCTTGGCCATATCATCATCACCGGCGGAAATCAAATACATAATACCCGAGATGATGAATCCTAAGATACCCAAGATACCAAAGAGTGCCAAAAGCCAGTTGACGATATTGGCTACGATGCCAAAGACACTTCCACCGGGAAGACCGAACGGATTGCTGAGGCCGAACTGCGAAAAACCGCCGAAGATACCACCCATAGGAGGACATGTATCGCTGCTGCTCACACCGATTGATCCGCCAATAGATGTTCCTCCATATGTGCTACTAGAACCGCCCAGACTCCCGCATACTGCTGCTGAAGAAAGCTGAGGTGCCGCTAAAGCTATCACCGCTACCAAAGAAAAAACGATTCTGCGGACGTATAAAAACATATGTTTATTTTACTGACGATTTAAAAATATCCTCGCAAGATTTCACTCATTTCACTATACCAAAAAAACAAAGAAGTGCAAAATGCAAAAACAATCCCGCAAAAGCAGGATTGTTTGTGTAACTTTTCTAAAAAAAGCCTTACAGTCCTGTCGTAGCGCCACCGGCACTAAGCAGAGTACTGATAGCAGCCATAACCACATAACCCAAAAGGGCGATGATGACTCCGATGATAGAGTTGACCATATACGACTTAGCTTTTTCCGCTTGCGACTCATCGCCTGCAGACACCAGATACATGATACCCGAGATAATGAATCCCAAGACACCCAAGAATCCGATGATAGCTAATGCGTAGTTGATGATGTTGGTGACGATAGTTGTAGGGGTAAGCGTAGAAACGCCACCTGTCTTACCGTTATCCAAACCATTAGCCCATCCGCCATCACCATTAGTCAGACCGAAAGCGACTTGCGGCGCTACCATGATAGCAAGCAAAAGCGCGAACGATACGACATGTTTCACTGATATTTTCATAGTATTCACCTCCTTTCTTTTTGTTTTTTATATAATATGAGGAGCCATATGCTTGCGAGTACTTTGCTCTATCATTTCATATGATCCAGCAAAAACAAAACACGCCAAGCACATTGATCCTACATAAAAAATCCAGAGATGGTCTTTATAACTATCCAAGCACCGAGAAGGATTACGAACCCTATAATCGTCGCTATCGTTATCTTTTTTGCCGTAGCTATGCGTCTGCGATCGCCATTGGCAAAGAAGTATAACATCCCGGCAACCACTACTCCGAGTATACCAACGATACCTGCAAGTTGCAATACAAAGTCAAGCACATTGCCAAGGACCCGGCTGAATGTCGGTGCATCTTCGATAACGCCACTCGCATAAGCTAC
Organism: uncultured Bdellovibrionales bacterium; assembly: GCA_964624415.1. GTDB lineage: Bacteria > Patescibacteriota > Minisyncoccia > Moranbacterales > UBA1568 > JAQTRS01. Next base: position 24,728 of record CAZUWR010000007.1, read on the forward strand.
TGGTATCAGCATAATGGTATACGACTACTAATTGACACAAGCTCCAACATCACACGCATAATCGCGGATGTCGCACGCGTTGAACTGGGCCGATCCAGGATTGATCGGGCAGCCCCATTTCGGAATCGAAGGCCACCCCGTCGACGAATTACAATCGACGCTGGCCGTGCTTTGCCCGGATCCGGCATTATGTATCGCGGCCGCCAATTCATTCACCGTCACGGTATTGCCATACTGCGATGCAAGCGCCTGAGCACTACCGTATGCTTGGGCTAAAATTCTCGTCCCTTCATCAATACCCGTTCCCGGATCCTGGAGCTGTGAGCATGAATAACTCGAGGCAGCTGTATTCGCCTGCATAAGACCGCAGCTCTGCGTTCCATTTGATTCACTCTTTACAGAAGCAGGATTGCAACTTGATTCTCTCGCAATGATAGCCTTGATTAGACCGATTGGTACACCATATTTAGAAGAAGCGCTTTGTATGAGACTATCAAAAGCACTGGTATTACATGACTTGCAAGAACCATCGTTATTACACACCGTGCCGCCTCCATTGAGACGCTGCTTCGCTGTATTGATATCTTCGCACGCAACCGTCGAATTACCACCGCCTGTACCGGTGCCTCCGGTGCCTCCGCCACCAGTGATTGGCGGTATCGCATTCGTCGTTGAGCTCGTATCACAAGTGAAGGTATACCAGTTGGTCGCATGCCCAACTCCATTATTGGCGAGAGTTATCATAAAAAAATTGATAATTACCCAGCTTCCAAGCATGACAGCAAAACCGATCATCGTCGATTTTATACCATTCTTCGCTGTAGTCATCATTGAATTATTGCCGGCCGAGACGATATAGACGATACCCATCGCCGTGATAATGGCAATAGCAAAGAAAGTCATCACATTCATTCCCCAATCAATAATGCCTTTCACACCGACCACGAGATGACACAAGGTGCAGGGCGGTCGACTGCCCGTCCCACACGGTACCAGTCCATCCGCGCTCACGCTCTGCACAGGGATTACCGCACACAAAATAACCGCGACGAGGACGAGGCTAAGAAAACTCCGGGTTAGGAATGATTTTGTAGGCATCATATTAATATTTTCATCGACACTTTTTTTATTGTAACTCAAAGGTCGCATCTAAAAAATCCAAGACCTAATGCAGTAGATACCCGACACGATTCTGAGCAACACTCAGAGCGCTTTGTACTGTAGCAGCACCGCGATTAACTGAGTCGATCACTTCGGCGAAAATAGTCTCAACAGCCTCAGGGTCTTGTTGTATCCAGTTTTTAGCGATAATATTCCCCTCCGCAAATGAACCGAGTATCAGATCGCGTCGTTGCGTCTCAAGCAGATCCCTTCGAGCAGCCGGTTTGTTGGTCTGCGTGAGATACACTTTCGCAGGATCGGTCGTCAACGCAACATCTTTAGTTGCCCCTGTAAGCCCGTTAGCAAGAGTCAAAACCTTACCATTCGGCATCGTTAGATATTTAAGAAACTGCCACGCCTCATGGACACGCAACTTATTCTGGGTCACAGGATCCGTCACTTTCGCGTCAAAAGTTTTATTCTTCGCCACCACATATCCCCAGTAATTGGCATAGTTCGCTTTCACCCCTTGAGGAAATTGCGGCAAAGGAGCTATGCCGATATTGAGTTTCGCATTTTTTTGATGTATAACCGCGTATTCCCAAGAATAGTTCAGCATCATCGCCGCTTTGCCCTGATAGAAGGCGTCCACTGAATAGTCTTGCCTTGTATTCCATGTATAAGAGCCGGATTGGGAGTTTGCAAATTGCGTATAAAAGGCCAGCGCCGGCTCGCCGTTTTTCAAGCTCACACCTGAACCGTCCGTGCTCTGGAAAGGCACTCCCGATTGAATCATCATCGCCGAAAGAATATCCGTGGAACGATTGATGTTGTAAGCCGTACCGATAGCTGCTCCCGACTGAGTGATATTGCCGAACGAATCGACATGCGTCAGAAGTGAGACGTCATGCGAAAATTCATCCCATGTGGCCGGCGGTTTCAGAATGCCCGCTGCATTGAAAATATCTTTATTATAATACAATCCGAGCGAATCGACACTCAAAGGAGCACCGTAAATCTGTTTCTCGCTTCCCATAAAATCACCGGCGACCACATCCACGAACGCCTCGCGGAATCCCCGTTCATCGGCAAACGTTGCCGGTGCAGCCACTATCTTATCCTGAAACGAGGGGACCCAGGAATTGCGGATCAAGAAAATATCCGGTCCCTTTCCGGCTGCCATAGCATCCACGAGGTCCTGTTTATAGGTATCAACATTAAGCTTCCTATACGTGATTTCCGTCACATAAGGATTAATCTTTCGATAATCGGCCAAAATAGTCGCAAGCGCATCCGAATCATCGAATACTCCCCACACCTCAAGTTTAACGGCATAGGTAGGGGGAGCACTCTTAAAACTGCACCCTGAAAGCGATACTGAGAATGTCAGCACCAAAATCAAGGCGATAATTTTGTGTATTTTTTTCATGGAAGAGCAATACAAAACAAGTGCCTACTGTTTTCCAAACAAAAAAGCATAGTGGAAATCACCCACCATAAGCTCCTGTTGGAGCAAAAAACCGTTTTTTTGAGCCAAGTTGGTTATATCTGCCCTGGAAATTCGCAAATGAAGCTCAGGCCCGACCGTCGCATCTTCATCCTTCCATTCCATCAACAACAAATGTCCGCCCGCGCGCAGCACACGACTCGCTTCAGCCAGTATCAACTCCTTGTTCGTATTTTGAAACAAAATATCCTTCAGTATCACCCAATCCACGCTCTCCGATACCAAGCCTGATCCATTTTCCTTTTCCAGATTAGCCCGCTTGGTCGACACTTGAGAAAAACCGGCCATTTTGGCACGACTTGCAACCGCATCAAGAGCGGAAGGTAAGATATCTAAAGCGATCACTTTCCCATCCTTGCCGACTGCCTTAGCGAAAGCAAGCGAGAAATAGCCCGATCCGCAACCGAAATCCGCAACGACGGATCCAGGACTTACGGTCAGTTGACGAAGCAGACTTTCCGGATCCACGAAGGTGACAGCAAATGGAACGCTCATAGTTTTTGATTTATCGTAGTGTGAAAGGTTGCACAAGACTTTATTCTATTGTACAACAAAGAGAGTGGGTCATGCAAATACAGGAGGAAGGGTGGCCGAGTGGTTGAAGGCACCGCTCTCGAAAAGCGGCATACCGGAAACGGTATCGGGAGTTCGAATCTCCCCCCTTCCGCAACAAAGTTTTCTTTACAATGGGCGAAAAGCGTGTTAAGGTAAGGAAAGAAACTCCTCTATTTTCTCCCTTATCTATGCAAAATATCCTCACACAACCGACTTTTCTTCTGGCGGCGCTCTTCACTCTCATAGCGGGTGAAGTGGTTTTGTGCATATTGATCGCTCATTTGTACCACAAATCAAAACTCATAAGCTCCAACCAAGACACGCTTTTTCAAGGAAATGACGCGCAAAGTCTCGAAAAAATCATTCTCAAGCAGTCTGATGATATGGCGACAATGGACAAGGAAATCCAGGAGCTTTTCGAAATTTCCAATCGTATTCACAGACTCACGCTTCGCAGTATCCACAAAGTCGCTGTTTTACGCTTCAATCCATTCAAGGAAGTCGGGGGCAATCAGAGCTTCGCTATCGCTTTATTGGACAGCAAAAACTCCGGTACCATCATTTCATCCCTCCATACCAGAGAGGGCTCACGCGTCTATGCCAAACCGGTAGAAAACGGCGAATCCAAGCTCTACCCTCTTACCGAGGAGGAAAAGGAAGTGATACTTCTGGCTCAGAAGCAACATCCGCAACCCACGAAACCATAATACGATTTGTGCGTCATACCAATCGTCGCTATGACACAGGGACAATACAGCCCATTTTTATATAATTCACTTCCCATACGCTTTATGCCAACAGAAACAACCGCCGCACCAAAAACCGTCAAAATCCCTTCTTCCGTGAGCGTCAAGCGTTTTGCGGAGCTTTTGGGTATGCCGGTGACACAAGTCATCACTGAGTTGATGAAAAACAAAATCTTCGCCACCATCAATGAAGACATCGAATTCGACACGGCCAGTATCATCGCCCAGGACCTTGGCTTTGAAACCGAAGAAGATCTGGAAACCAGCAGCGAGGGCACACTCACACTCGAGCGATTGATCGAAATATGCAATCAAGAAAAATCATCCGGCAAAAAACTTGATAACCGGGCACCTATTGTCACCATTCTCGGTCACGTCGACCACGGCAAGACTACGCTGCTGGACACCATCCGCAAAGCATCCGTCGCAGCCGGTGAAGCAGGTGGCATCACTCAACGTATCAGCGCCTATCAGGTCAAGAAGCACAACAAGGTAATCACCTTTATCGATACCCCGGGTCATGAAGCCTTTTCCGGTATGCGAAAGCGCGGTGTCAGCATCGCCGACATCGCCATCCTCGTCGTCGCAGCCGATGACGGCGTACGACCACAAACCAAAGAAGTCATCACATACCTCAAAGAGCACAAGCTTCCCGTCATCGTCGCCATCAATAAAATCGACAAACCCGAAGCCAATGTTCAAAAAGTCAAACAAGAACTCGGTGAGCAAGGCATTCTCCTGGAAGAATGGGGTGGCAATGTCATTGCCGTGGAAATATCCGCCAAACAAAACATCGGTATCGACAAGCTCCTCGACAATATCCTGCTCGTCGCCGATGTCGAAGAGTTCCGCGCCGACAATAAGCGCGATGGACTGGCCGTCATCCTCGAATCCCACCTCGATCCGCAGAAAGGACCGGTCGCTATCGCCTTGGTCAAGACGGGTACCCTCAAGGTCGGTCAGGATATTTCCTCCGGATCGGTCTATGGCCGCATCCGACGCCTTGAAGACTTCACCGGGCGCAGCATTTTGACGGCGACATCGTCGATGCCGGTCATCATTTATGGTCTCTCCGCTCCCGCCAATACCAACGACGTGGTACAAGTCGCCAGCGGCAAAACCGCCGCTCGTATCAAATCCAAAGAGGCGCTCTTAGGCAAATATGTCGGCAACGCCAAGAAAGGCAAGTCTTCATCCGACGATGACGAGAGCGTCAAAAAACTCAATATCGTCCTCAAAGCGGATGTGCAGGGATCGCTCGAAGCTCTCGAGCAGATTCTCGCTTCCATCACTCATGAGGAAGTGGCTATTCAAGAGGTGGCTATCGGGGTCGGTAATATCACCGAGTCCGATGTCAAACTGGCCGAGAGCTCGGGAGCCGTCATCTATGGCTTCAATGTAACCGCTACCGCCGTCGCCAATCGTATGGCGGAAATGAGCAAAGTGGAAATCGAAACCTTCAATATCATTTACAAGCTCGTCGAAAATATCAAAGAGCGTCTCTCTGCGATGCTTCCGCCTGAAATCATCCGCACCGATCTGGGACGTATGGCCATCCTCGCCGTCTTCAAGACCGGCAAATACGATATGATCGTCGGTGGACGCGTCATCGACGGCAAGATTGCCCGTAAGACACTTATCGAGGTTAAACGCGATGACGAAATCGTCGGCTCCGGCAAAATCACCCAGCTGCAACAGAACAAAAAGAATACCGAAGAAGTGAGCTCCGGCAATGAGTGCGGCATCACCTTCGAGGGCAATCTCAAGCTCCAGGTCGGTGACACCCTCATCGCCTACTCGGAAGAATCACGCAAGCGAACGCTGTAAAAAAACGCTTTCAAATAGAGAAAAACAGGCTTTATTCCAAAGCCTGTTTTTTAGTATGAGGGTCTTTCACTTTCTTCTTTATACGATAGTATGCCCGAGATAACTGTTCAATCGATCCCGTCGATCTTGAGCTATCTGTTCACTCCCCCGTCCGTCAAAATATGCCGGAAAAAACAGCGCTTGCTCCTGTCCGTCGGCGAGAATCAGTGTGGGATAATACGCACCGACATAATTTGAGCGTTTTCCCAAATACGTAATCCGCACATCTTTAATGGTATCAAACGGTATAACAAGCTCTTTCTTCGCGAACACACCGCGACTCTCAATCACAATACGTCGCATATTCGGATCCACTGTAACCGTTTGGTAAAGATCTGAAGAGAACAAACTGACAACGGCGATACCAGCAAGCAGTGCTCCTAGCATAAAGGCTTCTGAATTACTACTTCGCGTCAGCATACCCGTAGGATGAGTTGCTATCATAAGCGCTACTCCGGCACATCCCACTAGCATAACCAGCACCCATTGCTTAAAAGGATTGCTTTTGGTTACCCACATATCCATAATTCTTTGTGTTACGTGAATAAATACTTGTTCCCAATGACTTGCTCATTAACTTTATGCACAGTATATCAGAATAAAAGTTTTTCAAAAAATACTCCTTTAATACAGCGTAGCCTCTTCCATTTTTCCCGTCCCTCTGCTACAATGCGCCTATGATGAGCACAATACCACAACCCGTACTCGATGTTTTACAGACCTTGCACAAGGCTTCTTTTGAGGCGTTTATCGTCGGCGGATGCGTGCGCGACCTCTTGCTTGAAAGCAAACCCAAAGACTGGGACATCACCACCAATGCCGTACCCGAAGAAGTGCAGGCGCTTTTTCCGGACAGCTTCTATGAGAACGATTTCGGCACCGTCGGTGTCAAGGTTATTCCTTTTCTACACACTGGCAAGCCGGATCGCGAGCACGACATCATCGAAGTGACCACCTATCGTACCGAATCAGGCTATGCGGACAGGCGCCGTCCCGATAGTGTCGCTTTCACACAGTCTCTGGAAGAAGATCTGGCGAGGCGCGACTTTACAATCAATGCCATCGCTCTTTCCGTGGATACAAACGGCCAGACAATCATCATCGATCCCTTTCACGGCCAAGAAGACCTGAAAAACAAAATTATCCGCACGGTCGGTGTGGCCGATGAGCGTTTCGGCGAGGACGCGCTGCGTATGATGCGTGCCGTGCGCTTCTATGCCAAGCTGCGCGAACCCAAAAAACAAGCGCACCTCCCAGGGGACCCGAAATTCCTCGACATCTACGAACCCGAGATTGACAACTGGACTATCGAAACCGACACCTTCAAAGCCATCCAAAAAAATGCCATCCATGTGTCACATGTCTCCTCCGAGCGCATCCAAAGCGAGCTTTCCGGCATCATCCTCTCCGACAGCCCGGCCGAAGGCGTGGATATGCTGCAAAAGGCAAGGCTTCTCAAATACGTCCTCTCCGAACTCGAAGAAGGCCTGGGCTGCGGCCAAAACCTGCACCATATTTATCAGGTCTATCAGCACAATATCCTCGCTCTCAAATACTGCCCGTCCAAAAAACTCGATACCCGCCTGGCCGCGCTCCTGCACGATGTCGGCAAGCCCCGCACCAAACGAGGTGACGGTTACCGCTCCACCTTCTACAATCACGACCATGTCGGCGCCCGTATGAGCGACATCATGCTCAAGCGCCTGCATTATCCCAAAGCCATTGTGGATAAAGTGGCATTACTCGTGGATAATCACCTCTTCTACTACAATGTCGACGAAGTCACCGAGGCTTCTGTACGTCGCCTCGTGCGCCGCGTCGGCCTCGAAAATATGCCCGACCTGATGGACATCCGTATCGCCGACCGTCTCGGCTCCGGCACGCCCAAGGCCAAGCCCTACAAGCTCCGCCACCTCGAATATATGATTGACAAGGTCTCCAAAGATGCTATTTCCGTCAAAATGCTCAAGATCAACGGCAAAGACCTGATGACCGAGCTCAAACTCGCCCCCGGACCAAAAATCGGGGCTATTCTCGATGTCCTCTTGGCCGAAGTCATCGAAGACGCTTCGCTCAATACCAAGCAGCACCTCATGCAGCGCGCTTCCGAGCTTGACAAGGAAAACTTAGAAAAACTGCGCGGTATGGCCAAGGAAAAAATAGAGGAGAAACGCGAATCCGAAAACCTTGCCATCAAAAAGAAACATTGGGTGCAGTAAAGAAGCTCTATAAAGCCATAAACTGACATTGTTGTGTCAAAATAACTTGACAAAACTCTTTTTTGGGTGTATACTGTCCCTTCAAGGTTGAGCGGGTATCGCTTCACTCACCTTGGATAAAAACCAAACTTTGCATTTTAACAAGTCCGTCTGTCGATCATAATACGACAGGCATCAAAGGACATCAATCGCTACGGCGAAGGAGATATTATGAAACATTTAAAAAAAATTTTTTCCGCAATTTTTACTGAATTGTGGAGAGAATTAACCCAAGGAGGGTTGGCGGAAAAAGGCCATGCTACAGTGGCATTTATTCTCCTGATAGCCGTACCTCTATCATGGATTCTATAAACAAATCGCGAGGGAGACAACACAATATTCGTTGTTCTCTCTCGCCCCTTCACTACAGTTTTCAATTTTGATATACTTGAGACCTGTACAGAAGTGTTTTTAAAACGAGATAGTGTTTGTAAATACAGTAGGTAATGAAATCCAAGAAGACGAGAAGAAGAAAGATAGCCGTCTCGTGCTTCACAACAATATTTGCAAACAGTATTCTCTTTTTGAAAAGATGCGCTATACTATAAGCGCTCCTACAAAGGAGATTAATGCCGAAGCCTCAGGGGTTGCGCCTTGATACAAACATAGACGGAGGAGGGCTTTGTGCTTAAAACAAACTAATATTCCTCAAAACACGTTACCAGATCCTGGAATACAGGGTCAAAAAACGCAGATGATAGTCGGGAGACATCTACAAGCAAACATCTCTCTTCGAACTGAGATCGGAGAGGTAAAGAAGACGATAATCTCAGAGACACGGGTGAGGAAGAATCGACGAATTGTTTCTTCTCTCACCTTCTTTATTTTCCGCACAACCGCCAATCCATCTTTACTGGACACAAAGGCGTATTTCCGCTATACTGCATTCGTAACTGATCGCGGTTTTTTTATTCTCTAAAAGCAATTTTATGGCACGATACGTGATACGCACCGCCCATGGCCCAGCCGAAGTCAAGACACCTAGTGGCGACATCATACATGTCTGCCGTTGCGGACTGAGCAAATCCGAGCAAGGACTGTGTGATGGTTCGCACAAACAGACACTCGACGAGAAAGAAGGCGATATCTACGAATACGGTGCTGATGGCAAGCAAGAGGAAGGTGGTTGCTGCGGTGGCGGTTGCTGTTCAAACTAAGTCTGCGCGAAGCCGTCTCATATCCAAAGACGGCTTTATGAATATATTTGATACAAAGAGTCTTCAGTACTTATCTCATCAAACTTTCAGGACTTTTATGTTCGTATGCAAGGAAAAGATTTCTCGACTACGCTCGAAATGACATCCTAAAATACCTATTAGCACGCCTATGAAATTCGAAATCAAAGCCATCCAAGAAAACCCCGCTACTTTGCTCCGTCGTGCCGGCTATACCTTCCAGTACGAGGATCATGGTGAAATGAGTTTTGTGAGGCCATTGGCCACATCCGGCTACCCGCGCTTTCACTTATACGCCAAGGTCTCGGGTATCGATCTTTCAATCAGTTTCCACCTGGATCAAAAAGCGCATACCTACGGCGATGAAACGCGTCATCACGGCGAATACGAAAACGAGGGCGCACTCAAAGAAGAAGCGGATCACCTTAAGAAGATGTTGACGCCTCTCCCTCCCCAGGATTATTAAAGTTGACTTGCTTTTTCCTGAAAAACCCTCTACGCTGAAAATACCAAGCCGCGGTGGTGAAATGGCAGACACACCAGCTTTAGGAGCTGGCGGGAGCAATCCTGTGCGGGTTCAAGTCCCGCCCGCGGCAC
>CAZUWR010000008.1:0-4503 GCA_964624415.1 uncultured Bdellovibrionales bacterium
AATGATTGATTTTATTATGGAAACAAACCCAGTAATCTTATTCTGCATATTATTATTATCGTTAATTACAGTTACATTGCTGGCTCTACTTCTTCTGCCCATATGGCTTTTTATTAGGGAATTGATTTTTCCACCAAAGAAAAAGGGATACTATGTGGGAAAGTTATGGAAAAAAGGTTTCGATACTTTCTTTTACAGAGGCAATGAAATTCTTGAAGGGGGCGATGAAGAAAGTCTCAAAGAGGCAATTGAATACCTTGTTGACGCACTTAAGTTCGCTGGTGATGAGTATGCAGAGAGGTTGATCCCTGCAATCAATAAGTTAAAATCTGCTGCATATTATTATAATGCAGCCAATTGTCTCATGTCACCTCGGGAACCTACAGCTAAAGAAGCTGCGAACTATTCCAGCAGATATTGCAGGCAGTACGAAAGATTCGCGTCTGAGATGGAGAGATTGATTAGCGAAAGGGATGATGCGCTCGAGTCTGCATACGCATTAATGAGTGTGGTCAAGCAGTCTTCGACAAAACAAGAAAGATAAGAGTTAAGAGAGGGTCTCTAAAACCATCTCACCACAAAAGCGCTTTACCGAAAAACGGTATCGCGCTTTTTTATTTGCAGGACTTACGCGTTTGAGTGTAGTTCTAGGCGCGAATGAGGACACGGAGTAAGTCGTATATATGATACGGTGTCGAGTACCGGAATTCGGAACGACGAAATGCGCCAAACGCGTAAGTCTTTACTTGAAAAAAACCGAAATGTAGCGTATACTGTACCCATATGCAGGTATTTGAAATAGAAGGACAACACACGCTTTCCGGGGAAATCGAGGTGAGGGGGTCGAAAAACGCCGCCGCTGCCCTTATTCCCGCCACACTGCTCACGAGCGAGCCGTGTGTTTTGTCGAATGTGCCGCTCATCGAGGACATCTTCCGTTTGCTGGACATCCTCAAGAGTATGGGTTCGGAGGTGGAGTGGCTGCAGGAGCGCACGGTACGGATCACGAATAAGGACATCGATCCGGAGAAAATGGACTTTGCTTTGGTGAAGAAAATCCGTATGTCGATTCTATTGCTCGGAGCTTTGAGCGCCCGCTTCGAGAAATTCCATCTCTATCATCCCGGCGGATGCGTCATCGGGGCAAGGCCGGTGGATGCGCATATGGATGCGCTCAGCAAGCTCGGCGTTTCGATAGTGAAAAACGAAAATGTCTATGAGGTGGATGCGAGCCAGAAGCGAAGCTCGACTATTGTGCTGCGTGAATTTTCCGTCACAGCTACCGAAAACGCGATGATGTTGGCAGCGAGTCTTCCGGGAAAAACGGTTATCAAGATCGCGGCCGCCGAGCCGCATGTGGAGGATTTGGGCGTGATGCTGCAGGCAATGGGCGCGAAGGTCTCCGGACTTGGGACACATACGGTCACCATCGAAGGATCGGAGCATCTGCACGGCGCGCAGCATGCGATCATTCCGGATCCGATAGAAGCGGCCACGTTTTTGGTACTCGGGATGGTGACGAAGAGCGCTTTGACAATCAAGAATGCGCGGCAGGATCACTTGGATTTGGTGCTTGAGAAGCTGCGTGAATTCGGCGCGGATTTTGTCTTCGGTGAGGGATATATTCAGATACTTCCTCCGGAGCGCATCGTCTCGCAGGGTAAGGTGAAAGTCGAGCTCTACCCGGGAATACCGACGGATACCCAGTCGCTTTTCGGCGTATTGGCAGCGGTTTCCGAGGGAGATACTTTGATTCATGAACATATGTTTGAGGGGCGCCTCACGTACCTGCAGGGATTGGAAAAAATGGGTGTGCGTTCGACGGTGCTCAATCCGCATCAGGCGCTCATTCACGGGACCCAGAAGATGAAAGGCACGATGATCCGCACTTATGATTTGCGGGCGGGGGCTTCGCTTATTATCGCCGCCTTGGCTGCATCCGGTACGACTATTATTGAGGAAATCGAAACAGTCGACCGCGGCTATGAAAAAATCGAAGAACGCTTACAGCAAATCGGTGCGCATATCGTGCGCAAGGAGATGACAGAATAACCGCATAATCGGAAATGTCTATGCCGCAGGATTGTCACGCATGTAAAATCGGGAAAGACTATATCGGCGTCGGCGGAGGAGTATTGATTTTCAATGATAAGCAAGAAGTGCTCATTTTGAAGCGAGGCAAACACGTTCGCAATGAAGCGGGATGGTGGTGCAAGCCTGGCGGAACCATAGAGCATGGAGAGATGGCGATAGAGGCAATGAAACGCGAGATCAAAGAAGAGGTGAATCTGGATATCGATATCTGGGGAATGCTCCCTAATACGGATCATATTCTCGAAGCCCAAGGACAGCACTGGTTGGCGGTGAATTTTCTTGCCACTGTGCGTAGTGGGGAATTGAAGAATATGGAACCGGACAAATGCGATGAGGTGAAATGGTTTGCTTTGGATAATCTCCCTGAGAAGCTGACAAAAACGACCAAAGAGCCGGTACAGAATTATCTGGACGGGAAGTATATTCGGTTGTAGATGGAATGATGGTAAACAATCGACCCAATGTCGATGCAAGCTTATGTTTATACGAAAAATCGGTATCGACTTGGGTACCGCCAATACACTAGTCTTCATCCCTGGCAAAGGTGTGGTGATAAATGAGCCATCGGTAGTGGCTGTTTCGTTGTACGAAAACAGGGTGCTGGCCGTGGGCAATGAAGCCAAGGAAATGCTCGGCCGCACACCCGATTCTATTGTGGCCAGTCAGCCCTTGCGCGATGGCGCCATTGCAGACTATCGGGTGACAGAAGCGATGCTTCGGTATTTTATCGGTAAAGTCTCGGGTCGTTTTCGTTTGTTTCGTCCCGAGATCGTCTTATCAGTGCCGGCTGGCATCACCTCGACCGAGCGTCGCGCGGTAGTGGACGCGGCGATGAAGGCTGGTGCTCGCGTGGCCTATGTAGTCAAAGAGCCCATACTGGCGGCTATCGGTGCGGGTATCCCGATTCACACGGCGCAGGGCAATATGATCATCAATATAGGCGGAGGGACGTCGGAAATCGCCATCATTTCTTTGGGCGGTATCGTGGCAGCGCACAGTGCGCGCGTCGGGGGCAATCGTATTGATCAGGCTATCTCGGACTATATCAAGCGCAAGTACAGCTTGGCTATCGGTGAACGGACGGCCGAGGAAGTGAAGATGAAGATCGGCTCGGCTATAGCGCAGGTCAAGGAAGAATATATGGATGTGCGCGGACGCGATCTGATGGGCGGTCTGCCTCGGACGGTCACGATGTCCTCCAATGAAATCACCGAAGCCATTCAGGATGAATTGCGCGAAATCATCAATGTTATCAAGCAGGTGCTCCAGGAGACTCCGCCCGAACTGGCCGCGGATATTATGGACAAGGGTATGGTGCTTTCCGGCGGCACGGCGCAGCTCAAGCACCTCGATCAGCTTATCGCCAAAACTATCAATGTGCCCTGCTATTTGGCTGATGAGCCAGCCTTGTGCGTGGTCAAGGGGACGGGTATCGTGCTTGATCATTTGGATGTGTACAAGCGTTCGATGATGCTCGGAAAGTAATCAATTAACAGCTAACAATCAACAATAAACAGAAACGAATGAGAGCACGACGCATATTTTTTGAGAAGTGTTGACTGTTGATTGTTAATTGTTTATTGATATGACTATTGGAATCGATGGTTCGCGAGCCTTTCTGAAGCGCCGGACGGGGATTGAGGAGTATTCTTATCAGGTGATTCGTCATTTGCGAAGCGAATTGACAGTGGAGCGAGTGATCATGTATATCCGTGCCGATCAGGACGTTGATTTTGCATTGCCTTCCAATTGGCAGGTGAAAAAACTCTGGGCGCCGAGGCTATGGACGCAGGCGCGCTTGTCTTTTGAAATGCTTGTACATCGGCTGGATGTGCTCTTTGTGCCCGCGCATACCGTCCCGCTCATCCATCCTAAAAACACAGTGGTAGTAATACACGGCTTGGAGTATGAGATCTGTCCGGAAAGTTATTCGCGGTGGAGTCGCGTGTCGATGCGTGTCGCCATCCGATTTTCGTGTCGCGTGGCGCAGACTATCATCTGCGTCTCGGAAAACACGAAGCGCGATGTGTTGCGACTGTATGGCACGTCCTCGGAAAAGATGCGGGTGGTGTATGAAGGGTATCAAAAAACAATGAACCCTCCTTCGCCAAGGCTTCGGCGAGCAAGCAATCAACAGCTAACAATAAACAGGGAATACTCTGATCAGGGTGTGCAAAAGAATGGGAAAGATTTTTTTCAAGACCATTTGCGTACTCGCAGCGGTCGGAAAAAAATACTTTCCCATTCTTTTGCACGAGAGTCTGTCCCTTATATCCTTTTTATCGGACGACTGGAAGAACGCAAAAATATCGTGCGGTGCATCGAAGCTTTTGCGATGGCGAAGGAGAAATATCATATCCCGCATACATTGATTTTGGTGGGAAAGCCGGGCTATGGATACGATCGAAT
>CAZUWR010000008.1:4603-32206 GCA_964624415.1 uncultured Bdellovibrionales bacterium
ATATCCCGCATACATTGATTTTGGTGGGAAAGCCGGGCTATGGATACGATCGAATTCGGAAAACAATCAACAAGTATCAATCAACAAAAAACAAACAAAAGAGTTGTCATTCTGAGCTCGTCGAAGAATCCCGAAATACAGAAGCGAACAATGCAAATAACGAGATCCTTCGACGAGCTCAGGATGACACAACGTTAGACATCATCGAGCTGGGTTATGTGAGTGAGGAAGAGAAGTGGACGCTTCTTCGGAAAGCCGATATCTTTTTCTTCGCGACGCTCTATGAAGGCTTCGGTATCCCGGTGCTCGAAGCGCAGAGTGCGGGCGTGCCGGTCATTGCTTCCGATACTTCGTCTTTATCGGAGGTAGCAGGGGAAGGGGCATTACTGGTTGATCCGACAAGTGTCGAGGCTATTGCTGAGGCAATGCAGAGCCTCATCTCGAATCAAACCCTCAAAAGTGCTATACTACATAAAGGCACGGAGAATGCGCGGCGCTTCAGCTGGGAAAAATGCGCACAGGAAATTGGTGTCATTTTACATAAACATGAATACAACTCAAGAAAATTTGAAAGATAAAAAAGTGGCTTTGGTGCACGATTTTTTGGTATGCCGGGGCGGAGCGGAAAAGGTGCTCCTTTCGCTTTCCGACATGTTTCCCGAAGCGCCGATCTACACTCTTTTGTATGATGAAGAAGCGATGCGCGAGGCTTTTTCCGGCAAGGATATACGACCGTCTTTTCTTCAGAAGTTTCCACACTTTTTGCGCAGGAGGTATCGCTGGCTCTTGCCTCTGTTTCCGGTGGCGGTGGAAGCTTTCGATCTGCGGGATTTCGATGTGGTGATTTCTTCTTCGGGCGCGTGGAGCAAGGGCATCGTGACCAGGCTCAATACCAAGCACATCGCCTATATCCACTCGCCGATGCGCTATGTCTGGGATTATAACGAACAGTACCTACGCGAGACTGACGGCGGGCATATGGGTATTTTTAAACGGATGATCTTGAGCTATCTGCGGGTATGGGATCGCGAAGCGGCGGACAGGCCCGATGTCTTGATAGCCAATTCCGCCTACACACAGTCACGCATTGCCAAGTACTATCGGCGTGAGAGCATGGTGGTGTATCCACCTATTACAATAAACAATCAACCCTCCTTTGCCAAGGCTTCGGCGGGCAAGCAATTAACAATTAACAAAGAAAGCGAAACATTCTTCGGATTCGCATCGAAATCATATTTTCTTATCGTATCGCGATTGACACCGAGCAAGCAGGTGAAGCTTGCGGTGGAATCATTTAACAAGCTTGGACTTCCGCTCATCATTGTGGGTGAAGGCGATCAAAAAGAAGACCTGTCGGATATGGCCAAGGCCAATATCAAGGTCGTGGGATGGCAAAGTGATGCGCGCGTACAAGTATTGTATGCGAATGCGCGAGCTCTTATTTTTCCGGCAGAAGATGATTTCGGGATGGTGATGGCCGAGGCGATGCAGGTGGGAACGCCGGTCATCGCGTATGCAGAAGGAGGCGCTCGGGAAATCGTGCAAGAAGGTATGACAGGGGAGTTTTTCCGAGCGCAGACACCTGAGGTACTGGCGGACGGCGTGCGACGGTTTTTGGAAAATGAGGAGAATTATAATGCAGTAACTATCAAAGAAAGCACTGTGCGTTTTTCTCAGGAGAGGTTTGAGGAAGGTATCATGAAATGTGTGAGTGAAGAGTAAAAAGAAAAACCAGTTCGATAGCGACGATATGTGTACTCGCATCGGTCTTGAAAAATTACTCGGCTAGCTTTTTTACAAGGATACTATTGAGAAAAATAAGTGTATGATCATCGGCCATCAGAAAATACGTGAACGATTGATGCGGAGCGCGAAGAAAAACGCTGCTGTTCAAACATACCTTTTTTTTGGCCCCGAAAGCGTGGGGAAGTTTCAGGTGGCCAAGGAATTCGCGTACGCTTTAATACAAGGAGAAGACACAGCGGTTACGAAAAACCCGATGCAGGAAACCGATCTTTTTATACTTGAACCGGAAAGGGAAGTTGAAAAGGGCGTGACGAAAGAAAAAGATATCAAGGTGGAACAGGTGCGGGAAGCTATACGTTTCGTGGAGACATTTCCGTACGCAGCGGACAAGAAAGTCCTCATCATCCGTGACGCGCATCGATTGACCGAAGGTGCACAGAATGCCCTGCTCAAGATGCTTGAAGAACCTCCGACGTATGCGGTCATCATACTTGTGACGCATGAGTTGGGGAAAATACTTCCGACCACACTGTCTCGCTGCCAGCAGATCGCTTTTCAATTCGTTGCCCCGCAGGAAATAGAGGAGGCTCTCCGTCAAGAATCGACTATCCTTCCGGAACATCATCGATTCCTATTGGCACTTGGGCGACCCGGACTGACGATGCAGGCTCTGTCTCATGAGCCGGCATACGAACAGCAAATACTCTTGCTCGAAAGCCTGATTCATCTTTCGGAGAAGCCATTGCGCGATCGATTGAAAATAACCGAAACTGCTGTCGCCAATGTTCCGCAAACTCTGCAGTTACTCATGTGGTGGGCGGGCGGATTGCGCGTGCAGTCGATGCAGACTGGTTATGCAGGCGGGTCGACTCTTTTATTGCGCAGTATAGAAAAAATAGAGCGATTGCGCCGGGATATGAAACAGTTTCCTTCGAGTGCACGGCTTCTTTTGGATACATTTGCGCTTCATTGGTGATCAATTTTTTACGTATGTTTCATTTTCGAAAAAAAACAAAATCACTTCCTATCACCATTGTCAGGAAACCGCGATCTAGTTTTTCGAAGAAGGCATCTTCTCAGGAAATGCCGGTGACTAAGCGCGGACAGACTGATCCGAAAGCGAGTCTTGGTTTTTATGGCGCGTATATTTTTCTCTGGATGATATTTCTTGGTGTGGCGGTATATGCGATTGTTTTCTCTCCTTTTTTACGAATGGAAACAATCCGTGTAGATGGCGCTGTCGATGTGTCCGTATCCGATATAGAACAGATGATACGAGAGGATGTCTCCGGAAAGTATTTCGGCATCATTCCGCAAGACACGATGCTTATGATAGCCAAGTCACGCATCGAATCAGATCTGAAGAATCGTTTCAAGAAAATACGTTCGGCAGAAGTGACGAGAGTGTTTTCGCATACCTTAGTTATACATGTAGAAGAGCGTAAAACGCTCGTCGTTTGGTGTTCGGCAGATCAGTGTTTTTATATCGATGAGGACGGCTATGCTTATGCGCCGGTCGATACTTCGACGCAGGCGCTCTATCACGGAGGCGTCTTGACTATTACCGACGAAAGCACGCAAGCCGTTGATGCGGATACTCCCGTACTTGATCCGGATTTCGTACGTTTTGCTGCCGACATTCAGGAAAAATTACACCAGCAATTAGGGATCGAGGTTTCCGCGGAGGGTTCAACCCCTTCCCGATTTTCCGATGAATTGAATGTGAAAACGACGGAGGGCTGGACATTATTTTTCAATGTGCGCGTACCGATTGAGAATTCCCTGCATACTTTGCAGCTGCTGCTTAAAAAAGAGATTTCCGATGAGCGTCGTCACCGACTGAAGTATATCGATATGCGCATTGAAAATCGCGCTTACTATTCAGTCGAAGGTGAGACTGTGTCCGCCCCGCCGGATCCGAGCAGCGCGCCTCCAGGGCAAGCGCCCAATGTAGCGCCAGCTGTCGATGTCAATCCTGTGAAAAAGGAAAGAAATAAATAAGTAAGTAGATAGAGCATTATTTACGGAGGGCTAAACTTTCCGGACTGACATAGAAGATAAGGATAGAACTACCGGCTCGTCCGACAGGCTGATAGTTAAGAAGCCATTCGTAACCGGTTTCACCCGGCTTTAGTGTTTTGTGCGTGTTTTCTTCGAAGAAGGTGGCGGAGATGGCGAACCATCCGGGTTTTGGTGCATCATTGGAATGCCAAGCAGTATAGGTGCCCTCAGGGAAGTAGTAGTTCACCTCGCTACCGCCGTAGTAGTCGATATGCGGATTGGTGATAGGGGTTTGTGTCGGGTATCTCCCGTTTTCTGTGAGGGTGTTGCACTCATGCTGCGGAAAGCTATTCATCTCACCAACGCACTGATTATACGTATCAATCCATATCTTCAGCCGCTTGAGGTTTTGACCCCAGTCGTAGTTGGAATCGACGGCGATAGTATGACCGTTTTTCGCTCCGACGATTTCATTGAAATAGGAGAGATAGTTCGGGTAAGCGATAATCGGAACAAGTGCTATCCAGAAAGCGAATACTCCCAGAAGGATACGATACAGATGTCGCGTCGGGCAATAAGCGTGTTTTTCTGAAACGGATCGATTATTGATAAAGGTGAACAGCGAGACGGTGACCAAGACATAGACAAAAGGCAGTATCGGGAAGAGGTGTCGGAAACCTATATTGAGATTACCGGAGATGCTAAGATATGCATAGAGGATGACGAAACTCAGCATGGTCGATTGCGCGATATGTTCCTGGAAAAAGACTATCGTGCGCTTCCGCCAAGGAATAGTACTCGATACGGATGATCGGATGATGCGGAAAATAGTGTAGATAGAGGTAAAAAAGATCAGAAAGACCAGTGGTAATGTTTCTTTGAGGAAGAAGACGGTCGGGAAATAGAGCTTGGATGCCTGATCGGGCATGGCGCCGAGGAAATAGAATGAGTTGCCTCCGGTGATGCGGGAAAACACCATAAAGACACCGAGCATATAGTGGGCGATGGGCGTAAGTCCCGGCGTATTGGCCAAAGTGACCACGGTGTTGCGCGCGATAGTTTTTGGTAGAGCATCGCCAGCGAAGACAAGGTTGGCGTGAAGTACGGTTTTTTCGGCAGGCATATTCCACGTATTGGCAAGATAACCCATCCAGATGACGAAAAAGGCGATGATGAGAATCTTGAGGTAATGAAGGGACATTCGCCATAGTGTCTTGACACGGAAGATATGTCGCGACCCGATATACGTATGAGGTATTGTAATGGTGAGGGCAGTGATAATCATCAGGAGTCCGAAGAGTGGAATGAGGATAATGGCTGAAAATTTAGCGAGTTCGGCAAGTCCGAGGGTGATACCTGCCAGGAGGATATTTCGAGGGGACGGATTTTTAAGGAAGTGGATGAAATAGTAGGCAGCGATAAAGATAAAGGTAGCGATACCCAGATCTGTGGTGACATAATGATCATGTGCGAGGACATTGGGGTCGAAGGCGTATAGAAGGGTGGCAAAAAGACCAGCAACCGTTCCGGCAAGTTCTTTGGTGAGGCGATAGATGAATATGCCAAGCAAAAGACTGAGGAGTACGATAGGGAGGCGGGACCAAAAGAGAAGAGCTTCAGCGTCGTTGCCGCTATGATAAAGAAAATCCGAGCCAATATTCCATGTCGACCACATCGCGGTACCGAATTGCCACTCTTTGGTGATACCATCGGTCCACAAGTCACTCTCAATAGGAAAAGCAGGGTGAAGAAAAAGCAGTGGAAGTCCAGCTAAATCCTTAAGTAATGGAGGGTGTTCGGGATTGAGGCGCATATCGCCGTAACGGACATAGGAATAAGCGGCGGGAATATGGGCGCGTTCATCAAAAGTAGCCGTATCATCTCTCATTGCACCGATTGAAAGCGTGAAGGATATACCGAGTATGATAAGAAGGATGAGTCCAGCGTGTTTTTTGAGAAGTATCATAGTGAGGGGATGAATAATATTCGATAAAAGCAGTCTGTATTAACGAGCAACGCGAAGGACACGGAATTCACTGCCGAATCCCGGATGCAGATCGACAGTTTCCTTGATAGTTTTCGGGTACTGTTTCATAATATCATCGATAAAGTCCTCATCATCATTCATAAGAACGATGGTGGATGGTGACTGTATGGCGAGGCCGTCAGAGGTAGAGTCGGGAAGAATGAAAGATAGGTTGATATCTTTTCGGTAGGTGAAAAATATGATAGGCTGGGCGGCGATAGGTAGATGGTTCTCAGGAAGAATGCCTCCGGAGCTGACATAGACATACTTTTTATCCTGTGCCGGAAGCGCCAGAAGGTACTGTGCCATATTTTTGTAATTTTCATTGAAAGCAATATGCTGTTTGGGATTGGCAGCGAAAAAGACGAAGTACTTAATACTATTGAAGAGGCCGATTCCGATCAGCAAGAATGCCAAGCATGAGAGTATGATCACCTTTATCTCCGATGATGTTGATCGTAGACGGTCGCTGATCCACAAAAATGGCATGGAAGCGATCAGGAAGACGACTGGCAGCGTGCCGATGGACCGGAGTGCATGAGGCAATCCCTCGTCAGTCAGGAATTCCGGTATGAGCATAGTGAAGAACCAACCGAGAAAGAGGAGATTGATCGCCAGCTCTTTGTTGCGTTCTTTTCTTTTAAATCGGATCGTGAGCAGGTATGCGGTGCGCGGAATCAGATAGAGGAATCCGATAAGGAAAGCGACGCCTGTCAGAGGATCGAGAATGGCATAAGGAGGATAGTTATGACGCCAGTTTTGATCGCCGACAAAATTGTATTTGATAAGACTCAGTCCCACCGTCTGCCCGAGGGTTCCCCAGAAGTTGCCATGATTGATTTCGGGAGAGAATATGGAGACATGCGCCGCACGGGAATTGAAATGCGTCGGATTTTGATAAAAATCAAAGAACATTGGCAGGGCCACGATAAGTGCGCAGGTAAGGAATACAAGCGCATGTTTCCAGTACAATGCCAGGAATTTTTCATAAGAAAGCAGTAACCCTATGAAGAAGATAATAAATATTAGCGGTGCGACGCGGAAGGCGATATAGGTGTGGAGTCCGAGGGCAAAAATGGCTCCTGAAATGGCGAAATGGAGCAATTTTTTGGTGCGAAGTCCTCGAAAAAAGAAATAGAATGAAAAGGAAAGTAAAAACGGCACCATGATGGCGCGGAAACCGATGCGAGAAAAGTTGATGGCCCAAAAGGAAACAGCGCTTAGATAAGCTGCAACGAGAGCTACAGCACGCTTCTGCCAGATTTCTTTGGCAAGCAGGTAGATACCCAAAACGGTCAGGGTTCCGAATATCATCGACCAGAATTTGAGCGCGAAGAGACTGATGCCGAAAACTGCGAGCGACAGGGCCTGGAGATTGATGAACAATCCTTCACGACCCTGATTGTTTTCATAGAAGAATTTGAAATGATGCGTTTTGAGGGCATTGAGGGCATCGGTCGCATTGACCGCTTCGTCAGGATAGAGTCCGGAAGGGAGATTTTCGATATTGTAGGTGCGAAGGAGTAGGGCGATGAGAAGTATGAGAGTGAGACAACCTACCGTGATGAGTTTGAGGGTGCGCTTGTCAGATGTGTGCGTTTGCATAATTTTTTGTTTTAAACTTTTACACGTTACGATATTGTATGTTACAATTATAGCATACAATATCTTTGGTAAGAGTCTTGTTCAAAAAACAAAAGCTATGAGTGAAAATCAACCGCAGAAAGTAACATGGGGCGATAGATTTGGGTTGTTATTAAAGCAAGCGGTATCTGGTAATAATGAAGAGATTCCTGATAATAAAGCTACCAATGAGATTTTGGAGATGAAGTATGTTGATAGCAATAAGATCAACACTGTTTTAGGTAAGGAAGAAGAGGCTGCTAATCAAAAATTGAAAGCCTATCTTGAAAAGCCGCAATGGCGTGATCTTGCACACGACATTCAATCTAAAAAAGGGGAGAAAGTAGAGCTTGTAGCTGCC
The DNA here is from genome assembly GCA_964624415.1 of uncultured Bdellovibrionales bacterium. GTDB lineage: Bacteria > Patescibacteriota > Minisyncoccia > Moranbacterales > UBA1568 > JAQTRS01. The sequence goes on from CAZUWR010000008.1 coordinate 12,361, forward strand.
GATGATAAGACAAAATGTTTAGCGTGGTACGATGAGGTGGAAAAATCTTTTTTCATGGAGTATGAGTCAGGTACGAATATGAAAAAGCCAATCCCATATGATGAAAGTGTGTTTGTTTCACGATTGGAAAAAAATGGATTTAAAGCAATCTCAGAGAAAAAAGAGGATAGTATTCAGCTGGATACGGTAATTTCGGAAGATAATACCGCGCCGGTGAAAGTGCTTGTCCCTGTCACTGTATCCACCGGTCTTATCGAAGGCACGATGCATCCACTGAGCACTGAATACGACACGGATAGCCCGCCGGAACCGGTGATAGATGATTCCATTTTTCAGGATAATCCCCGAGCTAAGAAAAATACGAATACGGATATAGATGATATGGCTATGGATTTGCCTGCTATGCCCTCGAGGGGTCGAGGGAATGCAGATGATAGCGTACGGCAGGGCCTGACAGTATCGAAACCGGTTGTTTTCAAAGATGGCCTTTTTGTGAATGAAGAATCGGATGCTCTGGCACCTGTGACTCCCGATGCAAAAGCAGACTCAGAAGAAACTGTCAGTGTGGATGATATCGAACTTCCGAAAGCGGTTGCAGAAAGCGAGCCCCCGCCCTTTTTTGCTGAGGACTTGGATAAACATCTTAATGAATTACAAAAGAATCCGGAGTATGCGGATGCAGGAACAAAAGTATGGCATCAGATGACAAAAGAAGTTAAAGATGCTGGTTCTGAAAATCCTGAGAATACGCCATCCGAAAATACAGCAATAGAGCGAAATGAGACAGAAGATCCATTTATATCTCTTTATGAAACGTTTAAAAAGAGCAAGAGCGTCAAGGATCGTCCTCGCGTCGCTGAAAAGTTGATAGCATTTGTGGAAGATGCTCGAGCGGGAAAAATAACGCTGTCAGAACTCAAAAAACAATTTGCTGATCACCGGACTTTTTTTAATGACGCAGAATCTCTTATACAACGGGAATCGGCTGCGAAATCAGACCGGGAAATTACTCAAGAACCTGTCGAATCGGTAGCGCTGCCTGTTAGCGAGGGCGGTGACGTTCAGGAGGTTACAGATAAGGGTATAGACGCATTGATCCAAGAAACTGAACAAAAAAATGCTGATATAGAGAAAATAAATCAGACTTTTAAGGATGAATTCGGTGGTGCGGAGGATATTGCGGGAGTGAATACAGCAACAATGCCTGATGTATCGGAGGCAAAAAAGAAATTACTGGAAGAAACCGAAAATCCTCAGCATGGCTTAAACGAAAAGCTTTTTGGCAAGGATATGACTCCTGAAGAACGAGAAGCTTTTGAGGAAAAAAACAATCATATCGAAGGGCTGCGGCTGTTTATGACATCCGCACGCCAAGAGTATGTCACGGTGCGTGATAACAAAACAGCCGCGATTGATAAATTGAAACAGTTTTTCGGGGGCTCTTTGAAGGATATATCGGATGGGGAAATAGAGGATGCGAAAAGGAGATATGATAATGCCGTGACGGAATATACCAATGCCCGTTTGGATGCGGTGCGCGAGACAAGTGCTACTCCGGAAGATTTGAAACGGAATCTGGTGGGTGTTTTGGAAGAGATCCGATTGTTTGAGGGGATGCACAAATACAATGCAAGTACGGAGAATGCGGAGGATGGACTCGGTGATCGTATGAAGAATTGGTCGGTAGCACGCCTTGATGCCTATCGGGATTGGTACAAAAATCTTTCTACCGCGCAAAAACTCGCTTTTTCGGGAGCGGTGATGGGCGTCGGTATCGCAACGGGTGCGACGCTTGGAGCAGCAACGGCAGCTTTTGGTATGTCCGGGTGGCGTGCCTTTAGTGCATTGTCTACCGGTCGTGGATTGCAGATGCTGGGCAATGAACTGGCTCAAAAAAGTTTTGAAAAAGGAAGTGAAGAAGCAATTGCTCAAGCGGAAGCCGAAATGACGCCTCTTGAAAAACAAGAAAGTTCTACTGAAATGAGCGCAGCCGAAAAAGCGGAAGCGATGGTTGCTGCCATACGCGAGAAATGTCAGATTGATATTGCCAAGAGTACGGAACGCATCGACCGATTGGAACTCAACCGTGATCGAAGTAAGTGGGCGGGTATCGTGACTGGTACAATGCTGGCTTTCGGTGTGCCGCAGTGGGCGATCGGGAAATTTTTTCACCTTGAAAGTGTGCAAGCAGCTATTGAAACAATTGCTCATAAGGCGAAAGAAATCGGAGGTAATTTCATTGAGGATACTCATCTTGTTGCCGGGGCTATCGAGAACAAGGCTCATGAAGCCGGAAGCGCTGTCCAAAAAGCGCGCGAAATGCTGCATACCTACGCCGTCGGAAGCAGTGATACGAGGCTTCCGGGAACCGAAGCACCGACTTTATCACGCGAGGTTTTGGCAACGAATGCCGCCGAAATCCACTCGAAACTGATTTTTCCAAAGACGATCATCACTCTAGATCAGATAGCTCATGAACCTCTCGGTCACGTTGGTACGGTATCTGAGCAGATTTCTCATACTGTCGCTCCCGAATCTGCAAAGCCGCTCTTCGACTCAGTGGTTACCGCACCACTTTCTGAAAAAGGTACTATTATAGGGAGTTTGCGCGATATGAAAGTACCGGGTATGCATCCGGTGGAGATAGCTAAAGAATGGTTCTCATCCAAGGTAAATGTGGACAATCCGTTCTTCGTGCCCGATACGATGACGATGCCCGGGGCACAGGTAGTGGTCGAAGGAGGCAAGATTGTAGATATCGTGGATAAACAAGGGACACTCCTGAGTATCATGCGCGGATTTTCCGGAGGAAGCACATCAGAATGGAGCAAACTCAAGGATATTCCCGTTGCGGATCTTTTAAAGGATCGGTCTGAAATAAATCAAAAAGCTCAGGAATTGCTCGGTCGATATGCTGCCTATTTGGGTAAGGATATGCCGAAGATAGAGCCCGGACAGACGATGAAACAGCTCGTTTCTTTGACTGCCAAGGCTTACTACAAAAAGAAAGGCTGGGCATAGGTATTTTTAAAACAAACAGTGTAATCAATGATTATTCACGCGTATGATACAGTACGAACAACTCAAACAGCAGTTTATCGATGAATTCGGTTTAGGTGTGTTGTCGCCCGAGAAGCAGGATGAGATTATCGCCAGCATGACAGAAGCGGTAATGAAGCGCATTTTTGTCGATACTATGGAGAAATTGGGTGAGGCAGGAATGGATGAATACGAGAAACTCATCGAGCAGAACCCTGAGCAATCTCAGATTGAGGAGTTCCTCAAAGGAAAGATTCCGGAATACGACAGTATGGTGGAGCAGATTGTCGCCGATTTCAAAACGAAAATGAAAGGTGATAAATAGGGATAAGCACGTAATATACGAATGGTATGTCTGAAGCAAAAACAGTGTATGTTGAGCCGATCAAGGGAGAGATTATTGCCGAAACAGCCGGAATGGATGCGAAGAGCGAAAGTGTAGCTGAAAATACGATACTGCCGGAAGGATTAGCTGAGGATAAAACCGAAACGCATGGTGAAAACGAGGTGCTCTATCAGAAAATTCTTGCATCCGCCGCGTCGTCGAAAGCATCGACAGTGCACAGTGATGCACAGGTTCAGCACGATGCCGCACAGGTATCCGCACAGACAGACGCTGATTCCAAAGTGACGCAGCTAGTGGATTTGGCCTCAACCAAAGGCGTGGTCTATGCGGTCAAAGTAGCCCGCAGCCTTAATGATTTCTACGTCCTTGATCAGATGCATGACGGCTTAGTGGGAAAATTTTACGAATCGCTCAAAGCCAAGGGCCTGATTTCCGAAGAGTGAACTTAGAGTAACAAAAAAACAACAACACACAGAAAATATGAATACGGCGCAAGCCTTCGATCTCAATATTGTACTCATACCGCTCGCCGTTATAGGGGCGACTATTTTCGTTTTGAGCGGACTGTTTTTGATTGCGCGAAGTTTCTTGCGTTTCCGATTCGAGATCAATCGATCGCTCAATATGGATCTGGAAATGATCAAGATCAGCAAGATCAGTAAGAAAAAAGAGGAGATGACCAAACCCGACGAGTGGCGCGAAGAAATCGGCGCGATGGAGCAGCTCTTAGGGTCGCTTTCAAATATGAAGGACCATATGTCATGGATGCATCGCGTGCTCTATCATGCACCTCAGGTGGTTTTTGAGATCGCCAACCCCTCGGACAGTGAGGAAATTCTCTTTTATATGGCTGTGCCAAAAAAATTCCGCGAGAGCATCGAAAAACAAATACACAGCTTTTTCCCCAATGCTTCCGTTGAAAAAATCACCGACTACACGATTTTTTCTCCGAAAAGCTTTACTTCGGTGGCGACGATTGGACTCAAGAATATCTATGCCTTGCCAATTAAGACGTATAAGTCTCTCGAAGTTGACCCGCTCAATGAAATTTCCAATTCCCTCAGCAAACTCGATACGATAGAAGAAGGCGCTGTCATACAAGTCGTTTTGGTGCCGGCCGGTATGGAATGGCGCAAGCTGGGTAAGAAAATCGCGCACAAGATGCAGCAGGGCAAGCAGCTCAAGCATGCGCATCAATCGATCGCAAGCGAACTTGGGAGCGATTTGACCAAGGGTGTTTTCCGTGCTATTTTTTCCTCCCCAAAAAGCGCACACAAAGAAACACCGAGCGAAAGCGAAAAAATCATCCAACTGACACCGGAAGAACAAGAGCTGGTTAAATCGATCGATGCCAAAGCGAGCAAATCCGCCTTTCTTGTCAATGTACGTTTGGTCACGTCGGCTGCTACACAGTTTCGTGCGGATGAGATTTTAGGGCATATGGAAAATGCTTTTTCGCAGTTCGAAAATCACGGCGTCAATCATTTTCAGATTAAGAATCGCAAGAAAGGTCGTGTGATGCAGGAAATCGTCTACGACTATATCTTCCGCAATTTCGAAGAAGACAGCGCGATGATATTGAGCACTGAGGAAGTGGCTAGCCTTTTTCATCTGCCTATTTCTACAACAGAAACCCCGAAGATAAAATGGCTCAAGGCAGGTGCTGCCGCTCCTCCGGTCAATATCCCCAAAGAAGGTATCCTTATCGGCTATAATGACTATCGCGGGGCTAAGGTGGATATCCGCATTACCGATAGCGACCGACGCCGCCATATGTATGTGGTAGGACAGACCGGAGTAGGAAAGTCTGTTTTCCTTCAAGAAATGGCCAAAAAAGACGCCAGATCCGGCAAGGGATTTTGCTTTATCGATCCGCACGGTGATGCTATAGAGGATATCTTGATGTCTATTCCCAAGGAGCGCGCCGAAGACGTCATTGTTTTGGATCCATCCGATATCGAGCGTCCGTTTGGTCTCAATCTCCTCGAATACGACCCTGCCCATCCGGAGCAGAAGACATTTGTCATCAATGAAATGATCGGTATTTTCGATCAGCTCTATGATCTGAAGGCAACGGGAGGGCCGATGTTTGAGCAGTATATGCGCAATGCGATGCTTCTTATTATGGATCACCCCGAGAGCGGTTCGACTTTGATGGAAATCGCCAAAGTTCTCGCTGATCCGGATTTCCGTAAGATGAAACTCTCGCACTGTACCAATCCTATCGTGGTGGATTTTTGGACCAAGGAGGCGGAGAAAGCGGGCGGTGAGGCGGCGCTGGCTAATATGGTGCCCTATATCACATCCAAGCTCACCACCTTCACTTCCAATGATATGATGCGCCCCATCATCTCCCAGCAGAAAAGCACCATCAATTTCCGCGAGCTGATGGATGATGGCAAGATACTCCTCGTCAATCTTTCCAAAGGCAAGCTCGGCGAAATTAACGCGCGCCTTTTAGGTATGGTTATTGTGGGCAAAATCCTGATGGCGGCGCTCTCGCGTGTGGATACGCCCGAAGAAGAACGTCGCGATTTCTATGTGTATCTCGATGAGTTTCAAAACGTCACGACCAACTCAATCGCGCAGATCCTTTCCGAGGCCCGCAAGTACCGCCTCATCCTCACGCTCGCACATCAGTTTATCGGCCAGCTTAAAGAAGAAATCTCCAAGGCTGTCTTCGGCAATGTCGGATCGCTCGTTGTCTTTCGAGTTGGACCCGAGGATGCCGAATTCCTCGAAAAACAATTCGCGCCCGTTTTTTCCGCGCAAGATCTGGTCAATGTCGACAACCGCAACTGTTTCGCAAGGCTTCTGATGAACAACGAACTCACCAGGCCATTTAATATGAAGACGTATGCGCCAATTTCCGGCGATATCGAGCTTGGACACCATCTTAAGGAGCTCTCTCGCTTGCGCTATGGCCGTGATGCCAAAATCGTCAACCGCGAAATCTTCGAACGGAATCGATAGGAAGATTCAGGAAGATTCAAGAATTGACTTTTTCAGACGTATGTAATAGACTGTTATTTCAATGTACTAACATGTACACTGAAAGTTGATTTACGGTAGCGGTGATTTTTTTTGATTGTATTTGAGGAGCGGAGGTAAACATGACGCCAAGAAATAAACGTATCTTAAAAGCGATAGAAAGGATTCCTCATGAGACGTATGTGCTTCATGGATCCAAAAGGAGTAGTCGTATTTTGATGCCACGAAAACCTTGTGGTGAAATAAAAAATCCGAGAATAGCGAAGAGAAAGTGCGTATATGGAACATCGCTGCAGGAAGTTGCGATATTCTATGCACTCATTGATCTTCCTTGTGATAAATGGGGATGGAAAGTTACTGACTCCGGAGAGTTGATAGTGACCATTGCCTCTGATAAGGATATGTTTCTGAGGATGACTGGATATGTACATGTCCTTTCTAAAAAATATTTCAAAGGACTGACATACGATGTCATATGTTTTTCAAAAATTCCGCAACAACCAGTAAGAGTTATTCGTGTGACGGCGGCCATTGTCGAAGATTGGCTGGAATCAGGGTATCTCATATTTAAAAGAGCTTCAATTAAGTTGTAGGTATTTTTTAAGAAAACAAATCAAAAGACCAAAGTTGAGCAATGCTCTTCTCTGGTCTTTCTGTTTTTAAGCAAGAGCATACCCTACTCCAACCCCATCAAGAAAACCTCGGAGGAAGTGGAGAAATAGGCTTTTTTGCTGGGTTCATCGATACTCAGGGATGTCGCTTGTTTGAGTGAGTCGTTAGCATATTGACTCAGGAGTGCGCCGGACTTGTCGAATAGAATCACACGTCCATTAACGGCGTCGAGGACATAAATCGCTTGCATATCAGGCTGTGTGAAGACCTTGGAAAAGACGATTGGTGTGGATGAAGATTCGAAGGTGATAGCATCCGTCTTGCCCTTATTGAAGGCGAGCATATGATCGGTCTGCGAGAGGTAGAGATCTTCGCTTATAGCCATCGAGGCGCTGTCTTGGATGTCGACGCTGTCTTTGAGCCAGGATGTCCCATCACCGAAGCCTCCGGTCGTGCGCGGATAGCGGGTAATGCTGTTATTTTTGTCGTCGAGGACGTACAGGTAAGTGAGGTAGGTAGCGATAGCAGTGATGTGCGAGGTATCGGGAAAGGCGATGGTATTTTCTGTGAAGGCGTGGTTGGTGGGAGTGAAGGCGACCAGCTTGCCGGTATTGGTCATCAGAAAAATCATATTCAGGTCGTGCATCGTCGTGGCGCGCACGATGGCGCTGCCCATACCGCTCGGGAGGGTGAAGGCTTTCGGATGGGAAGGGTCGCTGAGATTGACCACGGATGTTTTGGCGATGGCGAAGGGCGTGTCGCCAAGTATCGTCGCACCGATAAGCGAGGTACCGGAGAAGAGGGATGATGCGGAGGCGACGATACGGATGTTTTTGTCCGAGGTGAGGGGGTTGATCGTTATCTGCGAAGAAGTGTCTTGGATCGGTGCACTGATGGGCGTTGGTTTGTTGAGGAGCTTGGTAATCGCGAGTGGTACGACAAAGATACATACCAAAGCGATGAGGGCGTATTTTTTGTGCGCGGGACTGAGTTTGGAAAAGGTTTGCTTGATAACAGAAAAGTTCGGCAGGATTTTTGCCAGCATGCTTATTTTGCTCTGCAGCGCAGCAACAATTGGACCGAAGCGCTCTGAAAGCGGTTGGGTAGGGGTGATATGGACGACAGGTTTGCTTGGTTCGGAATAAGGCTTCGATGTGCCTCGCAGGAGCGATTCGAGCGTGGGGGATGCGACGGGAGATTCCTCGGTATACACAATGGCATCTTGTTCGTATTCTGGTGACGGCACTTGTTCCTGTGTCTGAATTTGAGCCTGCTCTTGGATCTGAATGTGCTCTTGCATCAAAGCATATTCCTGTTCTTGGGCTTGCAGACGTTCTTGCTCTCGCCGTTTTTCTTGCTCCTCTAATTTGATTTGCGCGCGCAATTGCGACTGTTCCCGGAAAGTCGCGATCTTGTTCGTAAAAGCATCCCGGATACTACGGCTGATACGGGAGGAGGTTTTTTTGATGCCATCTAGCGTGGCTCTCCAAGCATCTTCGAGAGATAGTTGTATGCGCAGCCAGGTTTCATTGGGCGGTGTCTGTATGTCATCTCCCTGCACGTAGATATGTCCGGTTTTGGAATCGGTGTATTCGATATCTGGAGTAAGTGTGTCTGTCAGTGCGACGAGTGGAGTCTCTGTTACTATTGGTTCGGGTTTTGGTGGTTTCTTACTCGAAAAAGCCGACTGACTGAAGGCATTGGGAATTACTACAGGGGTTTCCTTGACCGGCGCTGCCTTCTTGAGAACCGGTTCTTGGATGGCGGCCTCGATGATATCGACAACGATGGTGCTACCGAATGTCAATTGATTGACGAGTGCTGTTTTGAGGAATTGGGAAAATTTTTCATTGGAAAAACGTTCAGCGTTCCGACGGAGCTCTTCGGGCGAGCAGATATCGAACAATCCCGGTGTGGTGAGGATGATCTTGTCTTCGGATTTCAAGCGGCCGCTTGAGACTTCGACAAAGGTTTTGAGCGGGTGTGGGGTGGATTCCTCGGCCAATCCATCGCTGATATCACTCAGCACCCCTTCGCGCATCAGGAGTGTTTTGCCTTTTCCTGCAACCGAAAAATGAATATTGTTTTTTTCGAATACGCATAGCGCTGCATTGAGCTTGCCGAGCCAGGCAGTATTGTCTTGTTTGATGAGCTCTGCGAGCGCGAGATTGACCTTGTGAAGCGTTGCTTCCAGATTTTCGATCGGGGATCGCTTAGGATGGGAAAAGTATTCTTTTTTGACGACGGATGCGAGGAAATTGACGATGTAGGCGGAATCTTCGCTATGATCTTCGATTTCGAAGATACCAAGAACAGACCCGAGCGGCGCAAGCGCGATATTTTCGGGTTCGTAGTGAAATGTCTGTATATACGGCTTGAGATGGCCGTCACCGGTAACGAGTATCTCGGTGACGGAAATATCAATTTTTTGTAATGGTTTTATGGTGTCGTTTTTTGTGCGTGTCATAGGCTTCTTCAGTATACCACACAACATCCGCTACCGCGGTTTTTGGGGTGAGAGTATTCTGTCGTGAGTAATTTTGCATATCCGACGCTTTTAGGTATATAATAGCGTAGAGAGGGGAAAGTGAAAAGGGAAGAGATGAAAAAATGCTTAATATGTGCGAGGTAGATTGATGATAATGTTATGGCTGATATTTTTGAAATACTGTTCGGATCAAAGGCTCGGGTTCGTTTGTTGCGGTTATTGCTCGTGAATGCGGAAAAAGAATTTTCCGTCGCGGAAATTGGGGAGAAGACGCTTTTGAAGAAGGCGGAGTTGAATCGCGAGTTGAGCAATCTCAAAAAAATCAAGCTAGTGACCGAGCGGGTCAAAAAGACCAAAAAGGTCATGGTGGTGAATACTCAGTTTCCGTTTTTTATCGAACTTCGCGATCTGTTTGCTAAATCTGACATCGATGCCCAGTCGAAAGCGTTTCAGAAATTAAGCTCCGTCGGCGAAGTGAAACTCGTCATCGTGAGCGGTATCTTCCTTAATTATCCCAAAAGCAAGGCGGATATGATTTTGGTGGTTAATAACGTCAATCGCGCCAAGCTCAAATCGGCGATGAGCTATTTGGAAGCAGAGGTGGGGCGTGAAATCCGCTTTGTCCTGATGAGCGGTGAGGAGCTGCAGTATCGGCTCAATATGATGGATCGCTTCCTGATGGAATTCCTCGAGCATTCGCATCAGGAAATCGTCAACAAAGTTCCGGAGCTTCGTCGATTCGTTGCCGGACTCAAGCGGTAGTATTCTCAATCGCGGTATTGATAAGATAACGCTCGCAGTAGAATTCAAACAAAAACCAATACACTCATTTTTTGTAGCCTATGTCCGTATTTCTTTTTTTCGGTATCGTGGTGGCTGTGCTGATACTTGGTGCGGCATTTTTTATGTGGAAACGTATGTCCTCCGGTGCCCAAAACGAACAGTCCTCGCAGGATTTGTTCGCTCGTATGGATATGATGGATCGCCGTGTTGCTGAGCAGATGCATCAATTTTCAAGTTCTTTCATTCATCAACTCGGCAATCTGCAACACACTATCGATAGCCGCCTTCGCGACAATACCACGCGCCTGGATCAACGCCTCGATGGCGCCACGAGATCGTTTGCGGAAGTGCGTGTGGCGCTTGAAGAGGTGCGTCAGTCCAGTCAGCAGATTTTCGAAGTGGGCAAGGAAGTCGCGTCGCTTCAGGAAATCCTGAAGTCGCCCAAAATGCGGGGTGGTTTTGGTGAGTTGATGCTTCAGGATTTGCTTTCACAGATGCTGCCCAAGGAGCATTACGCCATTCAGCACGCCTTCAAGAGTGGCGAGGTGGTGGATGCTCTCATCCAACTCAAGGGCGGTTCTATCAGTATTGATTCGAAGTTCCCTCTGGAAAACTTCCGCAAGCTGATCGAGGCGAACTCTGATGAGGAACGCAAGCAATACAGGCGCGTCTTTTACAATGACGTTAAAAAACACGTCGACGCTATTGCACATAAATATATCGTGCCCGAAGAAGGGACGCTCGATTTTGCTCTGATGTATATTCCTGCTGAAAATGTGTACTACGAATTGATCGTGCGCGACGGTGATGAAAAGAGTCTTGTGGAATACCTGTATCAAAAGAAAGTGGTACCGGTCTCACCGAATTCTTTTTACGCGTATATGCGGACGATTTTACTCGGTCTGCAGGGCTTTCAGATCGAGAAGCGCGCCAAGGAAATTATGGGCCATTTGGATAGATTGGGTCGTGAGTACGATCGTTTTTCCCGGGAATTCGAGGTCTTGGGCAGTCACTTGAACAATGCGAAGAATAAGTATGAAGAGGCTGATAAGCGTTTGGGAAAGGTGCAAGAACAGTTGGAACGGACACGATTGCATGATGAAATACCAGAGACTATTGAGACATAAGCATGATGAAAAAGGGGAGACACATTTTGAATGAATGGATGCGTAGGTATGTGACGGATGGGCATATGGACTTTTACCGCAATAATATCGTGCGGTTTGTGCTCTTGGCGATAGCGTTGCTTCAGATGATAGCTTTCGGGTTGCTGGCTTTTTTTGTCCGGTCGGCCCAGTCGATCGTTATCGTGCACTACAACGTTTACTTCGGCGTTGATATCGTCGGTGAGTGGGCACAGGTCTTTATGGTGCCTTTAGTGACGCTGTTATTTGTCATCGTTAATGTTTTTTTGGCGCAGTGGTTTTACAGTCAAAAGGAGCGTATCGCTTCGTATGTATTACTCCTGACCTCGCTTTTGATAAGCTTAGGATCAGTGGTCGCTTGCAGCGGTATTGCCCTTATCAACTACTAGTCGCGCGCGTATGAATGCATCGTTTTACCTGACACCTTTTCTAACGGCTTTCTTACTGACCATTCTGAGTATTGTGGCACTGCGATTCGTGTTTGCTCGGTATCCCTTAGCAGCGCAAAGCCGGCGAGACGCTCGCCATACGCATAAAGATAGCGTGCTTCGTTTTGGCGGAGTCGCTTTGGTTGCGGCATTTGTGGCGACCATCCTTACGAATCATTACCTTGTGCTGACCAGAGGGTGGCAGGGTGTGATTATCGCGTCTATTATGCTGTTGATACTCGGTCTTTGGGATGATATCAGTGAGCTTTCTTGGAAAAATCAGTTGGTGATTCAAATAGTAGCAGGTGCGATGGTGTTTGCTTTCGGTATCCGGTTACTTTCCTTGCGAAACCCTTTCGGACACACTATTTTTTTTGATGCCGGATTGCTCTTGGGCGTAAGCGCTGTTCTAACCATTCTTTGGATCATACTGGTTATGAATGCTATGAATTGGGCTGATGGCATCGACGGCCTGTGTGGCGGGATATCCTTTATCGGATTCGCCACTATTTTTTTTCTCAGCCTGCGACCGGAAGTCAATCAGCCACCGGTAGCCATTCTCTCGCTCGCACTTGTAGGTGTGAGTTTGGGCTTTCTTATTTTTAATTTTTATCCGGCAAAGATTCTTGCAGGGACGAGCGGTTCTTGGTTTTTGGGTTTCATGCTCGCGGTCCTGGCTGTTTTCTCGGGAACCAAGATTGCGACGGCTGTCCTGGTATTGGCCTTACCCTTGTTTGATGCTTTATGGGTTATATTCGATCGTTTTCGTTCGGGGGTTTCTGTTTTCGCTCCCGATCAGCGCCATCTTCATCATCGGCTACGGAAACTCGGATGGTCATCGCGTGCCATCACAGTGTTTCTTTATATTCTGACTATACTGATTGCCGTTATCGCCTTGCATACTGACGCGATGCAGAAACTCATAGCGCTGCTGGTGATGGGTGCGAGCATGTTACTTTTCTTCATCTGGATTCAAAAACGGACAGCATAAAACTCCGCGTTGCGGAGTTTTATAGAAAGAACCAATTCGTATGTGTGTAGCGTTATCGCATTCAATACCTCTACTTGAGGGATGGTGCGCGCGCTGAGTACTTCTTCAGATTCTTGAGCTGCTTCTCGTTGAGAGTTTTTGATTTTTCAATCGCGCTGTGAATCAGGTCCTTTGAAAATTCAACGGATGATCCGACAGTCACTCCCTTGGATTTGCTCACGTTCTTGCGGAGATAATCTTCGATATAGATCTTGTGTTCAACAGTCAATGTCGAGTCAGGATTTTTTTCGAGATAGTCAGCAGTAGCACGTCTGGCAAGATGAGTCACTCCATCACCCTTCTTTGCGGTCTCGATGAAAGAAGCTTCCGTTTCTTTGCTCGCTTCCGTAGAGGATGTTGATGTTACCTGCGTGTCTGTAGATACAGCGCTATCTTTTGTCGGTGTAGCAGTATCATCAGCTTTGGCACTTTCATCGGCCTTATCGGCGTTTATTGTATCACCTTGGTCTGATGCGAGCTTGTCGAGCAAAGAGTCCTGAGCATTTTGAGTGTCTTGAGTATCTTGTGATACGGTGTTCACGCTCGGTGCTACGGATCGCTTGGAATAAGAGTAAATTCCTCCAGCAATAGCCACTACTATCAGGATGCTCAAGAGAACGCGGAGGTTGTCTTCAAGCCAGTTCTTAACAGGACTATCATTGATCTCGTCTTCGTTATCCATATTGTGTTCGTTCATAGAATTCACCTTCCTTCCTAGAATAAGATTGGTACGCTGGTGAGTATCGGCTTTCGTTGAAGCCTTGCCCCGACCCGTATCGCGCTTATATCCTCTCGGATACTCCGCGCAGCATGGGTGTGCAGTATCGACCCTCAACTTTCCTTCATTGTAACTTTTCCATTTTTTGGCGTCAACTGGACAAAAAACGACTTTTATAGCCTAATCGTTTTTTGTTTTGCTGTACCAATCGAAGAATTTCAGAAGAGATGGACACAAGAAAAGAAGATAATTTTTAAGAAAAAAAGAATATATTTTTTATGATATTCAATTTCATTTTTAAAAAAATGATCGATACTTTTATTTTTTTTATTTCTAAAAAAAATTATAAAAATAAAAAGTATGCTACGAAAATATTTTTTTGTATGTATATACTTGACAAGGTATTTTTTTAAATATTTTTTTCGTGTATAATGAAAGCACTTGCAAGAAAATTTTTTGCAACGAAAAACATTCTATACAAATTCTCCCGCGTTAAATAAAAATAAAAATAGGAAAGGAGGTGACTCATATGGCAGCAAAGAAAAAAGTAGCCAAGAAGGTTGCGAAAAAAGTAGTGAAGAAGGCTGTGAAAAAAGTAGCCAAGAAGGCTGTGAAAAAAGTAGCCAAGAAGGCTGTAAAGAAGGTAGCTAAGAAGGCTGTAAAGAAGGCCGTGAAAAAGACTTCAAAGAAAAAGTAATCATCCGTGATATTTTTTCGTTTTGCTTCTGGAAAGAGGCACAACAATAAAGCCGCCCAATGAGGCGGTTTTATTGTGTCCGGAAAACAGTGGATGAGTTTTTTTAGGAAGCCTGTATATCCGCGATAGTAAGGCGGTATTTCCCAGCGAGATCTTCAATCGTTTCGATAAACGCCTCCGGAAAAGAGTTTCGGATCAGTATCTCGCACGCATCTTTTTGCTCGGGACTGATTTCAAAAAAAAGTTTCACACTCATCGATGATTTTTTTTCTGAGAGCGTCCATATCTGTTCGAGGAGTCTTTGATAATGTTGCAACCCTTCATCTTCGCTCAGCAATGCTGACTTTGGTTCGAAGTTTCGTACATCGGGTGCTGATGATGCGTAGATGGTTTTCGAGAGATAAGGAAGATTGGCGGCGACGATTAGTGTATCTATTTCCGTATCGAGAATGGTTTGAGAAATATTTTGCAACAGATCGGATGGAGCGAAGTTGATAGCGTTTTCAAGTCCGTGTGCGCGAGCATTCGCTTGCGCGACTATAAGTGCTTGCGATGAAATGTCCACAGCGTGAAAAGTGAGAGATGTATTTTTAGGTTTCTTTTTTGAAAGTTCTTTCGCGAGTGAGATGATGATGCATCCCGAACCTGTGCCAACATCGATAATCGCTATTTTTTCACTGCTTGATGTTTGAGCTAAGATTTTTTCCACCATCAGTTCTGTCTCGGGGCGGGGGATGAGTGTGTCGGGAGTGACGGCAAAGTCCAATCCGAAAAACTCCCGATGTCCGAGGATATAAGCGAGAGGTTCATGATTGAGACGGCGCTGCAACAAACTTTCTATAATTGAGAATTGATCCGGTACTATTTCATATTCCGGATGCGTCAAAACGAATTCGCGCGATTGGGCGATACCATGTGCAACAAGTAGCTCGACATCAAGCATATCAAGATTGGAGTGCCAGCGTGTGAGAATGGTTTGGATGGTTGACATGCGAGGATGAAAATGCTAAAAATGGAATACTCTCAAAGAAGGGCTTTGAGCGGGATACTTTGAAAAGAAGGTGTGAAATGAAAAATACAGATAAAATAGTAACAATACAGTTTGGCGTGATCTTAAATATGATTATACCTCTTGGCACAGAGTTTAGAAACGAGGTGCTTCGGGAATATGGCGTTGCAAATATCCTTATAAAACGCAACAAGCAATCCTTGATAGATATTTGCGTAAGAACTGGCAGGCGAGGGAAAACGATATCAGTAAAAAAGAATGTTTCCTTCGGATCCGTCTTCGTTTCCGCAAACCGATTATTTATGCTGGAAGTGATACCTGAATCAGACACAGAAGTATTACTGCAGGTCCTCGAGCAAGTTTGAGAAAATCGAAATCAATGCGCAATTACGGTAGCCGGCACAGAAGTGTCCGCGCTACCGTTTTTTATTTTGTCTGAGCGGCGAGCTTTCGTTTCATATCTTCTTCCTCAAGGGCGTCAATAATATCTTCGATCTTGCCATCGAGTATACCGGGGATATTGCTCCAGGATTGTTTGATACGGTGATCGGTCACACGATCCTGCGGGAAGTTGTAAGTGCGGATTTTTTCGCTTCGGTCACCGGTACCGATCTGATCGCGCCGTGCGTCGCCGAGTTCCTTGGCATTCCTGTCTTCTTCCGCCTGGAGCAGTCGCGAGCGGAGTACTTTCATCGCTTTTTCTTTGTTCTTGTTCTGCGATTTCTCATCCTGACACGTCACCACCAGTCCGCTGGGGATATGCGTGATGCGGATAGCGCTTTTGGTTGTATTGACAGACTGTCCGCCGGGGCCGGAAGAGCAGTAGGTGTCGATGCGCAGGTCATTGTCGCTGATGACCAGATCGACTTCTTCGGCCTGTGACAAGACGGCGACTGTGGCGGTGGAGGTATGGATACGTCCCGATTTTTCCGTCTCGGGGATGCGCTGTACGCGGTGCACGCCGGATTCGTACTTCATTTTTTGGAAGACGCTATGCTCACCAAAACCCTTGTTCATTTCGAAAACGATTTCTTTGAAACCACCGATACCGTTTTGGCTGCTGTGCAAAATATTGATTTTCCAGTTTTCTTTTTCCGCATAACGTGAGTACATACGGAACAAGCTGCCAGCAAAGAGTGCTGACTCATCGCCGCCGGCTCCTGCACGGATTTCGACGATAACATCCTTGTCATCGTGTGGGTCCTTGGGGAGGAGGAGTTTTTTGAGCTGATGCTCGGCTTCTTCTTTGGCGCCGGCCATTTGGACATTCTCTTCCATTGCCATAGCGGTGAGTTCCTCGTCCGTTTCGGTATTGATGAGCTCGGCATTGCCCTTCATATCCGCTTCAATCTTTTCGAGCGTGGCAACATACTGGAGCACGTGATTGAGCTCCGCTTGGCGTTTGCCTAGCCGCATCATCAGTGCTGTGTCCGACAATGTGGCCGTGTCTTGTAGTTGCTCTGTGATGTCAGCGTATTCTTTTTTGATATCGGCGATGAGTTGTTTCATAAAGATGAATCTAGATTAAAGCGGTGTATGCATATGTGTACTGTAGCGAGTTTCTGTCCTTTTGTATAGGCAATCAGCCTAAGAGATCTTTGTTTTTCGGAAAATATTTTTTCAAAAGCCATTGGCGTACTCGACTCGGCTGTGAAAAAATACTTTTCCAGAAAAACAAGAGTCTTCACTTTCTTCATATATACAAAAAGTTGCCCGCACTAAAACGGACAACCCTTGAGTTTGTATCTACTTGTCGCTATTTCTTGACCTCTTTCTTCTCTTTGCGAGCCACAACCTTTTCCTTTTTGGTAGCCTTAGGCTTGGATTCCTTGAGCGCCTTGGTCTTTTCAGAAAGCTTCTTGAAGCGATCGACACGACCGGTGGCATCGATAGTCTTTTTCTTTCCGGTATAGAAAGGATGGCAGTTAGAGCAGATTTCGATGCTCATCTTCTCCACGGTCGATCCGGCAGTGAGCACGGCTCCGCAGGCGCAGGTGATTTCCGCCTTTTCAAAATATTTTGGGTGAATGCCTGATTTCATAATCGCGTCTTTAACGTATGGTTTAAATCATTCTTACATTGACTGAATTAGTCTAGCATAAGCGGTAAAAATTGACAAGTCCTGACAATTTGGTATACTTTTCATACATCTCTCTATTGGAGAGAAATTCACATATCGCCGCAAGAGCTGTCCTACCGCGATCTTATATCGCGGAATAAGGCTCTATAAAGGGGCGATAGACGTAATTTATAAGGAATAACCTATATGGCAGCAGAAGAGACACAGGCCGTGGTCGCGGAAGCGGTAGCGGTCAAAAAAAGCGCGAAAAACACCGGTGATACGTATTTTACCGAGTTCGATTTTTCGAAGGTGGAATTGACCTTGGAATCGATGCTCAAAAGCGGTGTGCATTTTGGACATATGAAATCCCGTCGTCATCCGAAAATGGATGAATATATCTATACGACACGTAACAATATCAACATCATCGACCTCCAAAAGACAATGGAGAAGCTTCAGGAAGCGATGAAATTTCTCAGCTCCGTGCAAAAGGACGGTAAGAAAGTACTTTTTGTAGGCACGAAGAAGCAAGCAAATGACCTGATCGAGTCTTTGGCGCACCGTTTGGGCGCTATGTATGTAGTGGAACGCTGGATCGGCGGTACTTTCACCAACTTCAAGGTGATTCGCGCCCGAACCAAATACCTCAAGGAATCCGAAGAGCAGATGGCTCGCGGAGAATTCAAGAAGTACACGAAATTCGAGCAGTCGAAAAAAACCGAAGAATTGGAGAAATTGGAGAAGCGAATGGGAGGTATCAAAGAAATGACTGAGCTCCCGGGCGCTGTGTTTATCGCTGACGTCAAAGAGAGCTCTATCGTAGTACAGGAAGCTCGCAAGCTTGGTATTCCTGTATCCGGTATCGTTGATACCAACACTGACCCTTCTCATATCGATTATCCGATTCCTGCCAATGACGATGCCATTTCTTCTTTGCGATTGATTTTGGCATGCATCGGTAAGGCTTTGACCGAAAATGTCTCGACGACAAAATAACACATCATCAAGTTAAACATCCACACTTATGAGCCTAGCATTAGTCAAGGAATTGCGTGAGAAAACCGGTGCCGGCGTCGTCGATGCCAAAAAAGCGCTCGATGAGTCAGGCGGGGATATGGAGAAGGCTCTGGAATTCTTACGTAAGCGAGGAGAATCCAAAGCGGCTAAAAAAACCGATCGGGAGACGACCGAAGGTATCATCGCTCAGTATCTGCACCCGAATAAAAAAGTCGGTGTTATGGTCAAGCTTTCTTGTGAGACTGATTTTGTAGGACGCAATGAGGCTTTCGTTGACTTGGGACGCGATATCGCGATGCATATCGCCGCGCTCAATCCAAGCGATATCGCCGAATTGTTGACGCAGCCGTTTGTAAAGGATGATGCAAAGACCGTGCAGGATCTTATCACCGAACTCATCGGAAAAATGGGAGAGAATATCGTTGTGGGAGATTTTGTGCGCTATGAATTGTAATAACGCTTTCCATGTTGTATCTGATACTTCCTCCCATCATCATTATCACGGCGCTTGTGCTGCTGATCTACTTCTTTTCACGGCGATACCCGTCCGTTGAAAAGGAAATTGCAGCACACCTGCGTGATCCGGAGGTGGCAAGCGCTTACGATTTCCGCCTTTTTGACAAGTTGAAGCGCTTCGCTTTGTATATTTTGGAGCATTTAGCCCAGTGGTTTAAGGTGATGTCGCTACGGTCCTATAATGTTTTGCACAACTGGACGCAGTCACTTCGGGAGAAAAAGATCCAGGCTGCTGTTAAAAAAGCAGCTATGCCTCCTATCTCAGAGCCAGTGATTGAGTTAAGTCATACCGATACACCGTCGCCTCTCGCAGCGCCCGTTATCAGTGAACGCTCTCGCCCTATGGTTAGTCGTCATATCACCAAGCCGGAAGCATTGGTCAAAAAACGTCCCGTACTACAAGCAGAGCCGGTAGCACCTCTCAAAAATCAGCTTGAGGATATATTGGTGGAGCGTATCGCAGCCAATCCTCGTGATTTGGAAGCATATGAGCGTTTGGGTGAGTACTATATGGAGCAGGGGAATGTGCAAGATGCCAAAGAATGCTACCGACAGGTCCTCAGGCTCAGTCCCGTACATCGCCTGGCCAAGGTAAAAATCAGGCGATTGGAAAAAATGCTTGAAGAAAAATCGAAATAATGATATACAATAGAGAGGGTTATGATCGCATATCCGAAGATATGCGAACGTAATTTTTTCAGCCACCTTAGCTCAGTTGGTAGAGCAACGGTTTTGTAAACCGTGGGTCGTCGGTCCGAATCCGACAGGTGGCTCAGAAGGATAGAGAAAAGAAAATACGGGTAGGTGACGGAGTGGTCAATCGTAGCAGACTGTAAATCTGTCGGCTTTATGCCTACGGGGGTTCGAATCCCTCCCTACCCACACAAAGGATGTAAAGAGTTGTCGAAGCGGCCGTTGTAGCTCAGTTGGTAGAGCACGTCCTTGGTAAGGACGAGGTCACCGGT
>CAZUWR010000009.1:0-29591 GCA_964624415.1 uncultured Bdellovibrionales bacterium
TTGCGGAGAGAGAGGGATTCGAACCCTCGATGAGTTTTACCCCATGCCACGTTAGCAGTGTGGTGCCTTCGGCCACTCGGCCATCTCTCCAGTTATTGCGATGAGATCCTTGTGCCACCGCTAAAGCTAGGGCGACACGCGGTCGACTACCCTGCCCGCAATGCTGCGCCTGCCCGAAATGCTACGTATAACGTTGCAGGCGGGGCTCAGGATGACAAGCGTGAGTCTTTTTCCAACTCTATTACTCTATCATCGCCCTGCGAAAAAATCAAGCATGGGAACGCGGGCGTGATTTGCGAGGGCTCGCTAGCAGAGCCAAAGCCGGGCATTTCCCCTCTCTTTAACCCCCAGCCCTTGCTTTTTTTGCCGATTTGATATATACTGCGGTTGATGTAAGTTTTCTCAGCAGGTTTCTTTACCCTTAGGTTCTCAGGTTAACTTGAGTCGTAAGCAAAGGCTTTGGCCTTGAAAAAGGTGGGAGTACGAAGAGAAGGGTCGGCTTACACAGTAATCAGCCAAGTAATATTACATATATTATGGCTCTCAAGTTATACGTAGGCGGTTTGCCTTACTCTACCACCGACGACGAGTTGAAAGACGCGTTCGCTCAGGCAGGTACCGTAACTTCTGCTACCATCATCATTGATCGCGCTTCCGGTCGCTCAAAAGGCTTCGGTTTCGTAGAAATGGCAAATGATGCAGAAGCACAGGCAGCTATCGAATTGTGGAACGAAAAAGAGTTCAACGGTCGCACTTTGACCGTCAATGAGGCTCGTCCTCTTGAAGCTCGTCCTCCACGAAGGGATTTCAATGCCGGTGGTGGTAACCGTGGTGGAAATCGTGATTTCCAAGGCGGAAACAACAACCGTTGGTAATTCCAATCGGATGCATGTGCAAAAAAACAGTCCTTTCGGGGGCTGTTTTTTGATGGATAGAAACAACCATTTAAAAAAACCACCGGATAATACCATGTGGTTTTTTCATTTAAA
Organism: uncultured Bdellovibrionales bacterium; assembly: GCA_964624415.1. Taxonomy (GTDB): domain Bacteria; phylum Patescibacteriota; class Minisyncoccia; order Moranbacterales; family UBA1568; genus JAQTRS01. Next base: position 990 of record CAZUWR010000009.1, read on the forward strand.
ATATTTCAATCTTCAGTCTTCATCACCTCCCAAGCCCAAGATAGTTTGCATAAAGGCAACTGAAAGCTCGCCTTTACTCTTACTCGCGATCTCCAAAAGAACTTTCAGTTGATTTTCATCCAAATCATTACCGGATAATTTTTTGTCCAAAAAGAATCTTATGACTGGCTGGCAACGATAATCGGATAAAATACTGAAAAGAGAAGCGTGTTCAACAACAGTAGTCTGTTTATTACTCAAATATTCCCTCAAGTTTTTCATTTGCCCTGGGTGCGGTATGGAATTTCCATGCAACCAACGCTGACAAGTGGTTCGGTGCGCAATACCAGCAAGTATCAAATCATTGGGTGTTTTTCCTGCGGCGACAAGTAAATTACTAAAGAACTCCCCCATTTCTTTCTTCTTTTCCTTATTTAGTCGAGCTTCCTTTACGGCTTTCTCAAAAAGAGAAAGTGCATCATCTACAGACTGATTCATTGGTCACCTCGGATTTTTGACGGTTTTTAAACTTACATACCGACTGTATGAAAGGATTTTGTATTCGAAATTATCGAACGCTTCATTGTAACAGATTCGTACTATTTGTCAAACAACCACCCTTAAATTCTATTCCAAATTCCAATCGGATGCATGTGCAAAAAAACAGTCCTTTCGGGGGCTGTTTTTTGTTGCTTACTTTTTTTGGGTAGTATAAAAGGGTGATGACAATTACTATCACACCCTTTTAACAGTTAGGTTCAACTGAATAGCTCTTTAGTCTCCTTCCTCTTTAAGAAACTCTATTTTCTCTCGCCAGTACAAAGCCGTACAATGGACTCAATAATTCTTGCCGGTTCATCCAGGGCTTCTTGACGAGTTTTATTGTATTGATCGATAGCTCGACGAGATGGCGCCTCACCCGCATTCACAACATGCCCCACAGCGACAACAAAATCAGTAACCCCGGCAGAAAATAAATCCTGACGATTACTGCTATGCATTACGCATCCAGAACCGCCTGAAGCACCTGCCGATCCATTCACACATTCCGTAGCACCAAACTCAGAAAGTTTGCAGCCAGGACATTTATTATCACGTCCAATGGAGGCAGTGATTGATACTGCCTTAAAGGCATTGACACGAACAGATTGTTCATGAACTGGTTCTTGCTCTTTCTTCAAATCATAAAGATTTTCCAATTCAGCGGGATCGTGTAAATCTTTATGTTCAATATTTGTACTTTCGAATAAGTCTCTTAACTTTTTAAAAAACATGGTCGTTCTCCGGTTGGTTGTGGTTGTGATTAGTGTAAAAAATTACAATTCTAGCTTAGCATAGGGATTTTACGGCGTCAATTGACCCTCTTTGAAAAAAGAAGATCTACTTGTTCCCCTCCACCACCAGCTGTCCGCAGGCGGCGGCGATATCATCCCCCATCGTGCGACGCTTGGTGGCGTCCACGTTTCTGGATTTCAAATAGGTCAGGAATTCGTCCGCCTTGTCGCCTTCGCTATTGAAGTATTTGCTCCCGGTGAAGTTGTACGGGATGAGGTTGATACGCACTTTGCCCACGCGATCCGCAAAGGACGCCAGCGCCTTGGCATGCATCGGCGTGTCATTTACATTGGCGAGCATCACATATTCGAAGGTGATATGCCTTCGCTTGCTGTCGAATTTATCGAAGTACTTATCGGCCCACAGAGCCAGTTTATCAAGGAATCCGTCATACGATGATGGCATGATGTTTTTGCGCGTTTCCGAGTCCGCGCTGTGCAACGAGACGGCCAGGCGCACCGGCGGCCATTCTTGATCAGTCAACAACTTCTCAAGCATCGGGATGAGCCCTACCGTCGAAACCGTGATACGGGTCGGTCCGATGTCGGTATACTTCAAAAGCGTCTGCAAGGTAGTCCGAACATTGTCATAGTTAGCCAAGGGCTCGCCCATACCCATAAATACCACATTGCTGATGCGCTGCGAAAGCTCCGGTTTCTTGGCCAGGAAGATATCCCAAAAGCGCACCTGGTCGACGATTTCATCCGATATCAGATTGCGGGTCAAACCCATCGTACCCGTCGCGCAGAATGTGCAGCGCATCGCGCAACCGATCTGCGAGGACACGCACACCGTCCACTGCTCGCGGGCATTGCGCATCAGCACCGTCTCGATACGCTTGCCACCATCCACCTCCAGCACCGCTTTGAAGGTGTCTTTGTTCTTGGATTCGAAAGTGAAGACTTCTTTGACCGACATCCAGGGGATTTCCGCCACTGCTGTCTCGCGCATCGACAGCGAAAGATTGCTCACATCGTTCCAGCTGGTCCAGCCAGTATGAAAAACAGCCTCATCTATCTGGGTGAGACGGAACTTGGGCATATCCGGAAACAGCTTCTGAAATTGTTCTTTACGGGTGAGTGGCATAGTCTTTCATACTACCCGAATACCGACGAAAAGTCAAGGTGTTTGTTTGCGTATCACGATGATCGTTTTTTTATTCCCCTCGACAATCATAGCCTTATTGCTCGTCGGATAATCTCGGAGCGACTGATAAAGCACATCCTCATCGTATCGATAACCTTTCCCTTCTTTGGTTCCGGGGTCATTGGTGATGAATTCGCCCGTCTTTGTATCGTATCCGATAATTACCAGCATATGATGCAATGGTCCGGGTTGTGTGAAGTGCGGATTGTGTAAGGATTGGCCATTCATCGGCGCCATCACAAGCGCATCATCATTCAAAAGTTTCCGTATATCATCGATTGAAACATCACGTGCGACGGAAATATTATCATACGCGAAATACTCACGCATCACCTGCGCCGTATCCTCGGCCGATGTATCCGCCGTGAAACTGCCGAATTTTTTCGTCTCGACTTGAGTGATGTTTTGGATAACAACTTCTTCCAAAGAGAGTTTCGTACCTTTTGCCCAGGCCATCGCCATCATCATCGATGCCTCCTCACAGCCGTCTTGAAAGACAAGATCGCCCCACTTGCCGGTCGGCGCCTGCGAGGTAAATGGCACTTCTTGCACAACGCTCCGCTTCACCCTTTGCACTTCCGTAGCAGGTGCTGGATGTTGAACATCACCTTCCGTCGATGCGGGTTCTTGAATAGGCAGTGTAGATTGATCAGGTACGCTATCTGTTACAAGGGATTCTCCAGCACTTAGCGTCGTTTCTGTGAGTGGGTGCAACACCTCTGTCGTATGGAGCAAGGATTGATGCCAAAAAGCATACCCGCCCAGACCGAGCGCGAGCAATCCCGCCAGTATCAAAAAATATATTCTTCGTTTCATACGGCTGATACCTATTTAAAACAAACCTCCCAAAGGCGTCTCTGTTACGGCTTTCTTCGCTGTCTTCTTTCCCTTCATTGTTTTCTCCGGTTTCGCTTCCGTATCCGCGGCCACATCTATCGCCACCACGATATCCACTTCTTCGATTTCCTCTTCACCCTCGGGCAATTCCAGGCTTTCCACGCGAGGCAAGGCATTCACGCCCGCGATTCCCTGCAAGTCGCCATACATCCCAACTGTGTTCAGTGTCACGCGCTCGATTTCCTTTTCCCGCTTGCTCCACATCTTCTGAAAGGATCGTTTCTCGGTATCCAGATCGGTCTTCATACTCGTAAAGGCCATCACGATATTTTCGATACGATTCTTAAACTGATTGCCCGTCAGGTATTCATACAAGGCCTCCATCTTTTCTCCCTTTCCCACCGATGCCTGCTTGATCTTGTGCACCTCCTGCAAAGTCACGCGCAAAGCTTCCGCTAAAGGAAGCGCCGAGGCATACTCGCATACCCACACCCCGTCCACCAACCCAAACGAACTGATTCCTTCCGGCAAGGTCTTGGACACTAAAATACACACGTCCGCCTTAGCGAGTCCTTGATCGCTTTTGAGTTTTTTGATCCACTCGGCCTGCCAGGCTTTGGTATTCTTGGATTCCCAGAGCAACACGCCGCACTTTTGCCCGAACTGAGTCTGTACCGTCTGGATGATATCCGCCCCGCGAATGCCCGTCGCCACATCCTCAATGAGGTCGCTCAAAAAGGTAGTACGCAGGGTATCGCGCAGGTCATTTTCCTGCACATCGCCCTGAATCTGCATCGATCCCTGATCAAGCTTGCGTTTCAAATCATCCGCCTGACGCTGCGCCTGCTCCAATTGTTTGTCCTTTTCGAGCATTTTCATACGAAACTCCTCCTCGGCCGCCTTGCGGATCATCTGTCCGAGCTTTTCTTTCTCTTCATCCATCTTGCGCTCCATTTCAAGCTCGAGATTCTTCTCCTTATCCTCGATTTCGCGCGTCTTGCGGCGAAGCTCGATCTCATTTTTACGCGCCTCATCCAATTCGCGAGCATGTTCCTCATTCTGCGATTTCAGATCGGCCATCTCCACCGACAGTTTCTCCTGCGCCGCAGACTGCGCTTTTTTCCACAAAGATTCCTTTTCTATGGAGAGCTTCTGCGCGATTTCCCTCGCTACCAAGGCATCCACCGATGCGGATTTTTCTTCAAGTGCCTTTTTCTCTTGTTCCAGTCGCTGCTGCTGCTCCGCAAACGCCAAGCTGCGTTCGCGTTCCGCCTGCTCGAATTCATCTCGCAACTGCTCAGCGATCTGTTGTGAAAGCGCTTCGGTCAAAGGGATGGAGGTGCCGCATTTCGGACACGCGATGGATTGCTCGGTCATAGGGTTACATCTTAAAACTTGTTAAAAGCGGCTTACTCACTCGTACAGACATCTCTTTCCTTGCATTTAAGCCTTTGTGCTATACTAGCATTATAGCAGAGTAGGATATTATTTGTTAAAAATACGAAATATGGGCGAGTTTCATAGTGGATTAAAAGATTTCGAAAATAACGACTATCTCTCAGCAGAAGAACAGGCGATTGCAAAAAAAGAGAGATCGCAAACATTCGAAGAAGGTGTCGAGCGATTAAGAGAATATGCAAGAGAGATCGCTCATGCGGAAAAAATTATGTATATGGCGAAAAAAGCAGCCCTCGTCAGACAATTTCTCGAGAAAATCGGTGGTATTGAACACCTCACAGAAAAACTATGTAATGATTTTGCAGAGAAAAACAAAAACTATTTTGATCAAGGCGAGCTTGTTTGGGCCATAGCAGAAAACCTTGATAAAGACCTCTTAAAGTAGCAAGGATCAGAAATCACTCCAGGCTATTTAAAAATCGGTTAGTCTAAATACGAAGACTTCTCTTGGTGTTTATTTTCCCAACCAAACTCGGAGTACAATTCGCGTTCTTTTTTCATACTTTCAGGATTTTCTAGTCAACATTCTTACACTGCTCAAAAAACCAACCGGGAGCATTCACCAAGACGACAGACATCCGTTTTCCTTCCGTCCAGTACACCTCTCCCTTCTCAAGAAAATACATATCCCCTTCTGATAATTCGAAGTCTCCCTTCTCAGAATGGATAATTCCCGATCCGGATACAACATAGTATATTTCTTCACATTCGGAATTAGTCGTTCTCTTCTCATCAGGATAACGTCCATCGATAAACGCGGTTGCAAAACTCATCAATGTACTCGGGCACGCATACTCTCGCACAACACAGCCAGTTGCAACATGTTTCTCGATAGCACTTTCTTTTTTGACTAACATATTCTTGTACTATGAAGTTATTATGTCTATTGAATCACGTGTTCTGGTTCCTCCGCGCTTTGATATTTCATTTTGGAAGAGCAAACTTTTAAAGGCATCAGACTCTCCCAATGTCATACGATTAGCATTATCCCAATTTCAACACGTCGATCACCTTACCATTGATGACGAAGTTGTCCTCATCGGTGAGAAAAATGGGCTGGTGATGCGGGTCGCTTGATTCGGGAGTGAGGGCGATATTGCGGCCATCAACCGTGCGGAAGGTTTTGACTGTCGCCAGGCCATCGATCACAACCAACACCTTGTCACCGTTGACGCACTCAGCATTCTTATCCACTAAAATAAAATCCCCGTCCTCGATGTTTTTGCCATTCACGGTGGCGAGATTCATCGATGTCCCCGAAACCTGCACCGCAAAGACTTCCAGATCGCGCACGATACGCTTGGAGACCTTGAGAAACCCTTCCACATACTCATCCGCAAACATCAAGGCCGTACCCGCATTGGCCATACCCAGTACCGGCACATCCACGAAGTTGTTACGCGTTATGCCCTTGAGCGTGATGCCGCGCTCTCCGGCAGTTCGCTGGATATACCCCTTTTCTTCCAAGGCATTGAGATAGATAAAGAAACTGCGCAAACTCTTAAGACTCAATCCGAGCTTGGTGGTTTCTTGCCGCAATTCTCGCACGGTCGGCGACTGCCCCTTTTCCATCAGATACTGCTTGATGGCCTGCAGGACAATCTTTTGTTTCGGAGTGAGCATCTGCATACGGGTTTTGTTTACACGGTTTACATACTCAGTATAAAGTATGCATGCAGACCTTGTCAAAACAAGCCTCAATCCACATCCCCCATCGCCTGGAGCTTCAAAAGTTTCTGATACAAACCGCCCTCAACCGAAGATAATTCAAGGTGATTACCCTCCTCGACGACCCGTCCTTTTTCAAGCACGATAATCTTATCCGCTTTCTTGATAGTGCTCAGACGATGCGCGATAACGATTACCGTGCGATTCTTGCTGATCTTATCCATCGCTTCCTGTATCAATCGTTCGCTCTGCGAATCCAGACTGCTTGTTGCCTCGTCGAAGATCAAGACTCTCGGATTGGCCAAGATGGCCCGCGCGATACCGAGACGCTGACGCTGACCGCCGGAAAGTTTGATACCCCGCTCTCCCACCAAGGTATCATACCCATTGGAAAGCTGCGTGATAAACTCATCCGCATTGGCGATTTTGGCTGCTGCTTCGATTTCCTCAAAACTCGCGTCTTCCTTGGCATACCCAATATTATCCCGCACAGACGTATTGAATACCTCGACTTCCTGCGGCACAATCGCCATATACCGTCGAAACGCATACAGGTCATAGCGTTTCATATCGATGCCATCCAGCAAGATCTGTCCTGTTGTCGGATCGTAGTGCCGGTAGATCATCCGCGCCAAAGTCGTCTTGCCGCCGCCCGAAGGGCCGACCAAGGCTGTCATACTCCCGGCCGGAATCTTAACGTTCACATCCTTCAATGCCATCCGCTTGCTTTCATTGTACTGAAAACTCATAGCGCGAAATTCGATCAGACCCTTGATAGAGGCTGGCTTCACACCATCTTTCGGATTAGAAATTTCCGGTTTCGCCGAAGAAAGATCATGCAATCGATTGACCGCCTCGCTGCTCTGCATGATCTGATCATACAGACGGGAAATACGGAACAATGAAAGCAGCGCTTTTTCCGAGATCGTATACACAAACACCAAACTTCCCACCGTGATACTCCCGTGCCACACCAAATAGACACCAGTAATAAGCAGTGTCACTCTTCCTGAATCGATAATGAAAAATCTCCCCAGATTGTACCGGCGCACTTTGCCAAATTCAAACAAGAGCATATCGCGCGCCGCGCCGATTTTCTGTTTGAATCGGCTATTCTCTGGCTGTTCCTGAACGAATGATTTCACCGTATTGATATTGATAATCGACTGCGTCATCAATCCTGAAGCTTCTTCTTCAAGTGTATAGCGTTTTTTTCGCGGCTCGAAAACATCCTTATTGAGTCGGAAGGTTAGGAATATGAACAAAGGCACGAAAATCAAGAATATGGTGCCGAAGCGCCAATCAACTGCAAACAGCACAATAGTAGAAAATACCGCCTGAAATAGTGTCGGTATCACTTCCCAAAACAAACTTCCTATCAATCCTTCGATCTTATCCACACCGCGCTGAATTTTGGTAATCTTGTTCCCGGTGTTTTCCTTCTCATGATAGCTCAAATCCAAAAACACCATATTCCGGTGCGCATTCCGGGAAAGGTAGACGATAACATCGCCTAAGATAGCGAAGATTTTCTTGTCCGCGAAAAAATTGAGCAAAGCGACGGACTGATTCGAAACAAACATCATCCCTACTAGAAAGAAAAGCCACACGAAAGAATCCGCCTGCAAATGCGTGATCGCATCGATGACTAACTTCAAAAGATACGGCCCGACCATCCGCGTCGATTCCACGACCACGATCAAAACGACCAATTGCTTGATCTGCCTTTGCGATGGTTCTAATAATTGCCACAGACGACTCCAGAAGAGACGCATATCGAATGGCTTGCTGTCGGATTGTATTTCTTTATCCATGCGAATCGCGCGTTAAAAAAGTAAAAAATGCCCTGAATTGGGCACTTTTTACTATATCACAGACAACGCCTTTTATCAAGCAAATGTCTGTATATCTTTGATGATTTCCTGAGCATGATTATCCGGCTTCACATTCTCGTAAACCTTGGCAATAACGCCTTGCTTATCGATCAGAAAGGTCACACGATTGGTACCCATATACTCGCGTCCCATAAATTTTTTCTTTCCCCAGACCCCGTACTGCTCTACTACTTGCTTCTCTTCATCCGAGAGCAACGTAAACGGCAACTCGTATTTCTCTACGAACTTCGCATGTTTTTTGACCGGATCGATACTCACACCCAATACCGTGACACCTGCCTGCTTGAGCGCAGCGAAACTGTCTCGGAAACTGCACGCCTCTTTGGTACACCCCGGCGTGTCATCCTTGGGATAGAAATACAGTATCACCCACGTGCCCGCATACTGCGAAAGCGAGTGCTCGACCTCGTTCTGATCCGGAAGTGTAAATTCCGGCGCTTTGTGTCCGACTTTCGGTAGCATAGTATTATCATTAAGGGTTACACTCCAGTATAGCACAGTCTGTAAAAAATGAATAAAAAAATAAGGGTCGCCACATAGGTATATATACCGGTGAAAACCCTCTTCTTTTACTTTACTCTAAAATTCCCTCGCGCTCCAAGAAACGCACTGTTTCCTCAAAAGTCCAGTAACTCTCTTTGAAAACAGTATTTCTTATTTCTTCCACCTTTTGGCGGAATTGTTCCATAGTACAATGTTTATTTCCCCCGAAAGCATTGTAAGGAATAATATCGGTACAAGATTGCCTTATACCATCCTCCACTCCCCATACATGTATTCCGGCTTCATTGATACCGGAATGCTCAACAGCTTCATTGTCACTAGCAAAAAACATTGATATAAAAGCGATCAATTGCTGCAATGCTGTCGGCTCATCCCTCTTTTCATTTGAAAAGAAGTAGAGACAAGGACACATAGATCCGATCAATACAGCAACAGAATCAGCCTCTCGCCATTTTTCATCAGTTTCTTTCTGCGGTCTTCCAAATTGTATTTTCATGATGACCTCCAATTTTTTGTATATTGTAAAAATACAGTAAAATTGGTATGTTTTTTCTCGCCCAGGGAGTGGTCTCTTTTCTTACCTTAATGCACTATACTAGCATATGATAGCGATTATGTCAAGAAGTATACATTCATTCTGCGCCTTATCTTCACCCTAGAACTTGATATATTTCTTTCCCTGCAAACGCTCCGGCAAGTAGTCTTGCTGCGCCTCCTCCTCGTTTTTGTAGTCGGGTGTATACTTATATCCCTTACCATAACCGATATCCTTCATTAGTTTGGTCGGGGCATTGCGCAGATGTATCGGCACGGGTTCATTGGGGAGCTCGCGGATATCCTTTTGCACCTCTTGGTAGGCGACATACAAAGCATTGCTTTTTTTAGATTTCGCCAAATACGCAACCGCCTGGGCCAAATTGACGCTACATTCCGGCATCCCGATCATATGACACGCCTGATAGACGGCCACCGCTTGTGGCAACGCGAAGGAATTGGCAACCCCCACATCCTCGGAAGCGAATCGCACCAGACGCCTCGCGATATACAGCGGATCCTCACCGGCCTCTAGCATCCTCCCTAACCAATAGAGTGCTGCATCGGCATCCCCGCCGCGCATCGACTTATGCAATGCGGAAATGATATTGTAGTGCTGCTCGCCATCCTTGTCATAGAGAAGGTGCGGTTTCTGCAAAATCTGCTTAACGGTATCAAGTGTCACATTATGAGCATGAGTTACGCAGGCTTCCAGAGTGTTAAGCGCTGTCCGACCATCGCCATTAGCAAATCGGGCGATCAGTCCGAGAGCATCATCATCGGCCTTCACTGATTTTTTTCCCAATCCGCGCTGCGTATCCTGCAATGCCTGTTTCAAAATATCCACCACTGTCTCCTCGGAGAGAGACTGTAGGATAAATACGCGCGCACGAGAAAGCAAAGCGGCATTGACCTCGAAACTCGGGTTCTCTGTCGTGGCTCCGATCAGTGTCAGTAGACCCGACTCAACATGAGGCAAAAGCGCGTCCTGCTGAGACTTATTCCACCGATGGATCTCGTCGATAAAGAGAATGGTTTTCTCACCCAGCGCCCGGCTAACTTTCGCTTCCTCAATGACCTTGCGCAACTCCTTCACACCGCTCCCGACCGCCGGCAGCGCCACAAAATGCGACTTGGTCTGCGCCGCGATGATATGCGCCAGCGTCGTCTTGCCGCTCCCGGGCGTCCCCCATAAAATCAAAGACGGCACGCTATCGGTCGCAATAGCCTGTCTCAAAAAAGTTCCCTCTCCAATCAGATCGTGCTGTCCCAAAAAAGCCTCTAAATTATCAGGTCGCATGCGATCCGCCAATGGTTGCGCTGTTTGCATAGAAATACTTTACAACTCAAGCACTATTCCCACCGGGCAATGATCCGATCCCGGCACATCCTGAAGGATAAACGCGTCCTTCACACACTCTCGCATATTCTCGCTCACATAGAAATAGTCGATGCGCCAACCGATATTGCGATCGCGCGCCCGTGTCTTCATATCCCACCAGGTGTACTGCTCCGCCATATCGGGATGAAACATCCGGAAGGTATCGACAAAGCCCGCTGCTTCAAACGTATCAAGCCACTCACGTTCGACAGGCAGGAATCCCGACGTCTTCTCGTTTTCTTTCGGCCGTGCCAAATCGATTTCCTTGTGCGCCGTATTCACATCCCCGCAAAAAACCACTTTCTTACCCTGTGCAACAAGACTCTTCACATACTCGAGGAACTCTTTGTAAAACTCCAATTTGTAGGCCAGTCGTGCCGCTCCCGATCCGCCATTGGGAAAATAGATAGTGAGAAAGGTGAACTCAGCGAATTCGAGCTCTATCACTCGCCCCTCACCGGAAAGCACCGCTCCGGGAAACTGTGTTTTGACCGCCAATGGTTTCATCTGCGTATACGCCACCACTCCGCTGTATCCCTTCTTTTCCGTCGCGCAGTGAAAAAATGATTCATACCCATCCGGATGCTTAAGTTCGTGCGAAAGTTGATCGGGGTGCGAGGTCTTGGTTTCCTGAAGCCCGACAATCGTATATTTCCCCTGATCCAGCCACTCCAAAAACCCCTTGCGCTCCGCAGCACGGATACCATTGACATTCCACGAGATGAGATTGATTTTTTGAGACATATTTTTGTTATATTATTTTATCCGTCCGAACACCAGATCGTCGATCTGTTTGAAACGGCGTTTCTTCTCGAGAAACGGCACATCGTCTTGCATTGCGGTCGCGGCGGATGTGCCCGGTCGCGGCGAATACCACGCGATAAAGGCGCCGGCAAATTTAACTCTGCGTGCCAGATCCATCGTGTCTTCAAACTGCGCCAGTGTCTCTCCCGGGAATCCAACGATAATATCGGTCGTGATGCGTATCTCCGGAATAGCCGCGCGAATCTTTCCCACCAAAGCCATATATTCCTCCCGCGTGTACCAGCGGTTCATCGCTTTCAACACCGCATCGCTCCCCGCCTGCACCGGCAAATGCAATTTCCGGTCGATATTCGTATGACGCGCCATCACCGCAATTAGTTCATCCGAGAAATCCCACGGATTCGACGACAAGAAAGAAACTTTTTTCACGCCGGAAATACCCGCTACATACTCCAAAAGTTGCGGGAAAAGCGTCGGGATGCGATAGCGATTGAGATGCTTCACCATCACCGGTTTCACTTTGTTCCCATCGGGCAAGGTATATACATCCCCTTCTTTGAGTTTTTCCTGCAAAAAATCAGCGCCATAAGAATTCACATTCTGCCCCAAAAGCACGATTTCCTCACAACCGGATTCGATTGCTTCAGCGACTTCCGTCACTACATCATCAAAAGCTCGCGAGCGTTCCTTGCCACGAGAAAACGGCACGATACAATACGCGCAAAAATTATTGCACCCATTGGAAATCGGTATGTACGCCACTTTCCCCTGCGAACGCTTGGGCGCATACTCAAAACCGACCTCATCCAAAGGAAGCAGCTGAGCGTGAGGCACACGCTTGCGCAAAGCCTTCATCATCTTGCCCGAGGGCTCGCGCGATGCCGCCCCGATAAGGCACCCGGTAATCACGATAGATAAATCGGGATGTTTCTCCCGCAACGGCTGCAGATTACGCACCAGGCCGTAGACCTTTTCCTCAGCCCGACCGCGGATCACGCAGGTATTGATAACGATGGTGTCTGCCTGCGTCTCGTCTAGGGTCTCTTCATACCCGCGCGACTCATACAAGGACGAGATTCGCTCGGAATCCGCCACATTCTGCGCACAGCCAAAGGTTTTGATACAGTATTTCAGTGCCATACAAAAAAGGAGTTCTGTTTAAACTCCTTTAAGCCTAGTTTATTTGAGCCAAAAAATCAAGAAGGGACACCGTTTTCTGTTATGGTTATAACCGGTATCCCTTCAGTTTTATTCTTGTACGGAAACAATCTCCACGCGATGAAATAACTTCCATGTAAGATTTTGTAAATCCTTTTTCATTTTTTCCATGGCATTTTCCTGCCAGGAATCAATATATATGCTAATGATAATACCATCAGCAACCCGAATCTTAATTTCTTTCATCTTTTATCCTCACTTTTTTATCCCAATGACCCTTCATTAGGATTGTTCCAGTATAGCACCTATTCTCTATTATGTCAATAGAATTTGACATAATAGAACAGAAAAATGGCCTGAAAAAAGCGTTATTGTAGTATTTTTCGAAGTCTTTCTTCACTGGCATCGGCCGCATCAATCGCTTGAGAACGCACAAGTTCTGCAACATTTTTACGAACATATGAAGCATTATCTAAATGCATGCCACCCTCATTAACAGAGATGCTCCCGCGTGAAATCGGCATATCCAGCATTTTATCACCATACTTTATAGCGATATTAACTTGGCATTGTGCGACTATAGCAGTCATTGTTTCATTGAATACAAAACACACGACACCTATGAAATCGTCCTTGTCTCCGCTTTGTTTATGCCACCCATTGCTCAAAAACGTTGTTATAATATCTTGATCGACCAGATAAGCTGTTCGAGAATCAATATTTAAAACAACATCGACATCATCAATTCTTCTCCCAAGTGTAGGTATATCAGGCAATGCACCCTGACTCTCGGTGACGATATGTTTATCATCAACAGTGCAACCCTGCAGCGCCAACAAAACTAAGACCAAACACGCACATTTTGTTAAATAACTCTTCATTTCAAACACCTCTCAGTTTTTTCTAAAGCCTGATGACCACTTCACCAGGATAGTACAGTATGACACCTCCTCTCTATTACGTCAAGAGTCTTTGACGCGTTGTATCATTGCCGAAAATGCCCCGGAAGCGTATACTGGAAGGGTTATAATCTCCCCTAATCCACCCTCACGCATACCCGTATGACAACAGACATCCACAAGCCTTATCTCCTTATCGTCTTGGACGGCTGGGGCTACCGTGAAGATACCAAAGACAATGCCATTGCACAGGCTAAGACACCTTTTTTCGATCATCTGTGGCAGACCTATCCGCACAGCTTCCTGGACGCCAGTTCCGAAAGCGTAGGGCTCCCCGACGGGCAAATGGGCAATAGCGAAGTCGGACATATGACCATCGGCGCTGGAAAAATCATCGATACCGACCTGGTCAAAATCGCCAAAGCTATCCGTGACAATGAATTTGCGACCAACCCCGCTTTCGTGCAACTTTTCGATCATATCAAACAATACGATTCCGTGCTTCATATCAAAGGCCTTCTCTCCCCCGGCGGTATCCATAGTCACACGCAGCATCTCTACGCTTTTCTTAAGGCTGCCAAGGAAGCTGGCATCACCAAAATCGCCATCCATGCCTTTACCGACGGTCGCGACACCGGCCCTCGCAGCGCTGCCGCGTTCTTGCGAGAACTCGAGGATGTCATCGACGATCTCGGCATCGGTTTCATCGCCACCGCCTCGGGGCGCTTCTATGCTATGGATCGGGACAACAACTGGGACAGGCTCGAAAAAGTCGAGAAGGCTCTCTTTTTGGGCGAGAGCAAAACTTCCTATCAAACCAAAAAACCGTCCGAGATTATCGAGAAACTATATGAGGAAGGCGTGGTCGATGAACACCTCGAGCCCGTCATCTTCCTGGATGAAGAAGGTCGAAGCTCGACTATCAATGACAATGACGGTATTTTCTTTTTCAATTTCCGATCCGATCGGGCGCGCATGCTCTCAAGCAAAATCGTGGCGCACGCGGACGACAAAAACCTCTGCTTCGTAACCCTCACCGAATACGACAAAAACATCCCCAGCATCGTCGCTTTCCCACCAAGCGTCATCACCACGACCTTGGCCCAGGAAGTCTCACAGGCCGGCCTGACCCAAGCTCACATCGCCGAGACGGAAAAATACGCCCACGCGACGTATTTCCTCAATGGTGGACGAGAGCTCCCTCACCCGAACGAAGAGCATATCCTCATCGAAAGCCGTAAAGACATCCAAACCCACGATCAGGCTCCAAAAATGCGCGCCAAGGAAATCGCCGACAAAGTCATCGAGTCTCTCGAAAAGGGTATAGATTTTCTGTTTATCAATTTCGCCAATGCGGATATGGTCGGGCACACGGGCAATGCCGAGGCGCTCATCGTCGCCCTCGAAGAAATCGACGCACAGCTCAAGCGAGTCATCGAAGCAACCCTGTCCAAAGGCGGCATCGCCTTCATCACCGCCGATCACGGTAATGCCGAAACCAATATCGATCACGAGACCGGAGAAACCCACACGGCTCATACTTCCAATGTCGTCCCGGCCATCGTGACCGCTACTGGAACACTTACCAATGGCTCCCTCGCGGATGTCACCCCGACGATGCTGCACCTGATGCACCTCGATCAGCCAGCTGCTATGACGGGAAAAAATCTGTTTTTGGAAAATTAAAAAAGGCCAACTTGGTAAGCTAGCCTTTTTGAAGCGGCATATATTATGCGGCTTCTTTCCACTTGTGGTGGTTTTATTCTACTTCAAGCATACATGAGGATACTGGTATGCTTATAAAAGGTAGTTCTGGCCCCAGGTGAGTACATGATGAATATGTAACACCCCCAAATAAAAAGGCTTGCACTACTGGATAAAAACGCACATCATTGTTTTTATCAATACAACGGCATTTCTTTGCATACACTGCAAGTGTATCGACATATCTTTGAGCATCTTCAAATGAGAGAAAGCCTCCTATTTTTAACAAAATGCCTTTCAATGTTTGGTTGTTTTCGCATCTATCTTTATTCCACGGATTTGCTTCCGTCGATAGAACACAAAACCAATCTCCACCAGCATACTGCGTTAAATCCATTGGTTCTGATTTATTCATCTTTTAAATCCTCGCTTTATTATCACTATTTATTAAATTATTAAAGAGCTTGAACTAACCTTTTAGTTCAATACCCACTGCGCCATCATTGTAGCGCATTTCCCATATTTTGTCAATATATATTGACACTGAGAGTCTGCGCCGCAAAAATAGCCCATTATCAAGCAATACTACCAGCGCTTCTCTCACAGACATTCTATACCTGCATTCCGCGAAATGCAACCTGCATCACAGTAATCCTTTGTCGCGAAGAAAAGCATCATTACTCACCGACCGCCCCAAAAATCCTTCTACCAGACTCATTTCATCCTGACTCGACCCTTGCTCCAAAATCCAGTTTCGGTACTCCATTCCCGTTTTCGGATTCAGTATACCCTCCTTTTCAAAGCGAGTGAATATATCCGCCGCATACACCAGTGACCACATATACCCGTAGTATCCGGCATCATAACCCATCAGATGTCCCCACCCCGCCAAGAACACTTGGTCTTTCGGCAGTTGTATCCCCAGTGTCTGCGCCACCATCTGAGCATACTCCTCATTAAGCTCCCCTTTGATACCCTGAGTATGCAGCTCCATATCAAACCACGACATCATCATCTGCCGCATCGTTGCGTATGCCTCCATACTATTTTTGGATCGTATGAGATTGTCCATCATTTCTTTCGGCAACGACTCACCGGTCTTGTAGTGCC
Organism: uncultured Bdellovibrionales bacterium; assembly: GCA_964624415.1. GTDB lineage: Bacteria > Patescibacteriota > Minisyncoccia > Moranbacterales > UBA1568 > JAQTRS01. Next base: position 17,363 of record CAZUWR010000009.1, read on the forward strand.
CTGAAATCTTTGTCAGTACTTCCCTATTCCATGTCCAATTCTCCATCATCTGCGATGGCGCCTCCACAAAATCCCATGCTACCGATGTCCCGGACTGAGACATAAATCGAGCCTGAGTCAAAACGCTATGCATAATATGGCCGAATTCGTGAAACAATGTCTCAACCTCTCTGTGATTCATCAATGAGGGTTGCTCCGCACTCGGTTTCGAAAAATTCGCCATCATACACGCCACCGGCGTCACATACTCATCGCCGGATAATGTTGCCGCGTGCCCGGCAATCACCGGACTGACAGCCGCGTGCCCATATTTCCCCTCACGAGGATACAGGTCAAGCAGAAAATAAGCGAGTATTTCCCCATCAAGTTCACGCACAGCATACACTTCCACATCCTCGTGCCACATCGGATACTCAGAGACCTTTTCGAATTTCACCGACAAAAGCATCTCATAAACCTCAAACATTCCTTGCAATACTTTCTGCAGAGGAAAGTATTCTGCCATTTTTTGTGCATCGAGAGCGAAATGCTCTTGTTTGAATCTATTAATCAAAAAAGCGATATCGTAAAAATATACTTCCTCCCCTTCATTGGGGGCGATTCTGTGTTTCAATTCCTTCAATTCGCTCATTTCCTGCGCCAATCCATCCTTCATTTTTTCCATCAAATCCTGCATAAAACCAAATACTGTCTGGGCATTTTTCGCCATCTTCACCTCAAGCCTGAAATCCGCATGGTGACTGTATCCGAGCAATCGCGCATTTTCATCCCGCAGTTTCACCACTTCTTTCAGAATGTCCATATTGCGGATACCTCCCTTATGTAATGACTTCTCTGTCAATTCTTTCCGCTTGGCAGCATTGGTCGCATGCTCCAAAAACGGATTGAGTTCCGGGTAGTCCAAACTTACCAGATAGTTTTCTCCCTCGCGTTTGAGACTGGCGATATACCCTTCGGACAAGCCATCAAGCTCATCACGCGTCACTGTAATCGTATCCTGATACTCATTGATATTTTTACTAAACTCGCTCGAGAGCTCGCTCAACCGCTTGAGGTTGCTCTTGATCTGTTCGCGCTTTTCCAAAGGCAATTCAAACCCCATACGACGGTAGTCGCGCGTCATATCTTCGTGGAGTTTTTTACTTGCACCATCAAGTAATTCTTCGGTAGATCCGTACTCCCGGATAGCCTTGTAGATACCTTCGTCGTATTCGATATCCACCAAACCGCTCTCTATTTTTTCCAGTGTCTTCTGCGCTACATCCCTGATTTCTTGCGACGGGCTCACACTCATCAAAAGGTCAACGACCTGCAATTCCCACAAGATATGATTGGAGGCTTCCAGAGCATACACGGTATTCTCAAATGTCCGCGCTTCCCCTTCAATAGCCTTGATAGCCGTATGGGCGGCTCGTTTGCTTTCCAATATCTCATCCGCCACCTTGGCAATTTCCGCTCCCGTCCACGCTGTCCACGCGAAATCCTGAGGAGTGTATTCTTTTCGTTTCATATGATTGATATGTATAATTTAGTGCTCTCTTCATACAGTGAATAACAGCCAAAACAGTCCTTTCAGTATACCATTTCAGCCTGTAAAGGCAAAAGAAAAGCGCCCCCATTTGGTAAGCGCTTAACATTATTTTCAACCATTTTCTGGTACGGAGTTATCCTTAAATTACTCCAAATCATACAGGAAGTTTTCTTCGCCTGCTGTTAATGGACTCAACACAACCGAACATTGAGGCCACAGTTCATCCGTCTGATTAAACTCGCTCATCGATACGATAGGATTGCCTTCATTTTGTATCAAGCGAATTGTCCAGGGAACACCATCTTCATCAACCATAAAGAAACCGCATTCGGAAACATCAGCAAGCAGGATTGTGATCGAATCATGTTCCTGATCTTTCCACCCCATGACAATCTGTACGATCATTATCAAAGCATCTTCGAAAGCGAACATCTGATGATATGGATGGAGCTCTCTGTAGATCAATTCATCATCCATCCTTTCAGAAACCTCAAGCCGATGAAATGAAAAAGTATTTTTGTCCTTACCAATATCGCCATTTCGTTTAACATACCGACCTGCCATACACGCGAGCTCGAGGGGTAAAATATTGCTGGCTTTTTGCTTATAAAACTCCCCACAATCATACAATATATAATTGAGCGACGAACCTAAAAATCGTAATTTCTGTATAGATGCGGCTGTGTCAGCTCCCCCTGTAATCCGATGAATCAAGTTAAAAAATTTTTCTGCATATGTGCTCATACCATCCCCCTTCGGGTCAAAACATTGGATCCTCCCTTACGTAAGAGAGGGGTTATGCTAAGTTTTTCCTAGCGCACAGACGCCAAAGCGCAAGCATAAGAATCTCCGCGCTAGGTTAAACCGGTATGAAGTTCTTGTAAAAGAACCGAAACCTTAGTCTACACGTTTTACCAGATATGTCAAGACTGAAAACTATCATTCCGCCGAAAAAAGGGTGAATATCTAGTTCTTCAAACCGTATCCTTTATTGAAGATATAGATATTGGCACCAAGCAAACATCCGCTCAAGATAATAAGTATCGCCAGGCTGGCAAAAACATTCACATCGGAAATGCCCAAGAATCCATAACGGAAACCGCTCACCATATACAGAATCGGATTGGCCTTCGAGACCATCTGCCACAACGCCGGGAGCGCGTGAATAGAATAGAAGACGCCGCCCAGATAGGTCAAAGGCGTCAAAACAAAAGTCGGCACGATCATCGTATCATCGAACTTTTTAGCGAAAGCCGCATTGAAAAGCCCTGCCAGCGAAAACAGTATGGAAGTCAGCAGGAGGAAGCCAATCACTATCACCCAGCTGTACACGGTTAACTTCGTGAAAAAGAGCGCTACGCCCAATACCAAAGCCCCCACTAATAACCCGCGGAGCACCCCTCCTGTCACATAGCCTGCAATCATAACAAAGCTCGGTGTCGGTGATACAAGAAGCTCTTCCACATCCCGCTGGAACTTGGAACCGAAAAACGAGCTGGCTACATTGGCAAATGAATTGGTAATCACTGCCATCATCACCAGTCCCGGAACGATAAACTGCATATAGGTGTACCCTCCGATGGAAGCTATTTGTGAACCGATAAAGGTCCCAAAAATCACATAGTACAGGCCGGTCGTCACGACGGATGGGAGCAGGGTCTGCTTCCAGATACGCAAAAACCGCACGCATTCCTTACGCGTGATAGTCCAGTAAGCGGTGAAAATTTGATCTCTGTTCATACCGATTATTTATGGGTCAGACTGACAAAAAGCTCTTCAAGACGATTGGTTTTGCTGCGCATACTCCGTACACGGATATCGCATTCATCCAGTATCCGCATCACCTCATTGAGCGATTGCTTATCAGAAATACGTATTTCGAAGGTATTACTATCCACCGGTTGCGCCTGAAACATATCCAATTTTTGCACGATATCCGCACCGACACTCTCGAACGTATCGACGATAAATGTTTCCATGTGGAGTTTTCCGAGCAAATCCTTTACCGATCCCTCCTCGACGATACGTCCCTGATTGATAATGGCAACATCTTTGCATAATTGTTCCGCTTCCTCAAGGTAGTGCGTGGTGAGGATAATCGTCATCCCGTCCTTATTGAGCTTCTGCAAAAACTCCCACATACCACGACGCAATTCCACATCCACTCCAGCTGTCGGCTCATCGAGAATGAGCAGCTTCGGCTGATGTACGAGGGCGCGAGCGATCATCAGTCGCCGCTTCATACCGCCAGAAAGCGTCCGCGCCGGCTGCTGCCGTTTATCCCAAAGTTCCAGTTGTTTCAGAAGCACTTCCGTCGACCGCTTCGCCTGCGCTCGAGGAACGCCATAATACCCTGCCTGATTGACGATGATATCCTCCACTTTTTCAAAAATACTGAAATTGAATTCCTGCGGCACTATCCCAAGGCATGCCTTGGCTTTCTCGACATCCGTATCGATATCATACCCGAAGATGGAAACCTTGCCATCGCTCTTGTTCACCAATCCCGAAACGATGTTTATCAGTGTCGATTTCCCCGCGCCATTAGGGCCGAGCAATCCGAAGAAATCCCCCTCCTGCACCGCCAAATCAACCTGATTCAGAGCAGATGCTCCGGTGGCATAGGTTTTGCTGAGTTGTTTGATCGAAAGGGCTTTCGACATAGGGATACTACAGATAATTTACGTTTTTGAAAATCTGTTTGGTACGGAAAAGATTTTTTCAAAAGCCATTAGCGTACTCGCTTCGGCTGTGAAAAAATACTTTTGCGTGCCAAACAATTAAGTGTTTTTCAGATGCGCACATCTTTGATAACTGAGGATCTGCTATGATACATTTCTTAAAACTACTGCAGGGTAATCACAACAATTTCCGACTGAGTGCCGATACGCATCGTCGGGCCCCATGTACCCACGCCGCTGCTCGTATAGAGGCTATAGTCGCCTATGGTATACAGGCCGTAATCATAGCCTCTGTGCACCAGATGCGTAATGAATTGCATAGGAAATTGCTGTCCTTGGTGTGTGTGTCCCGAAAGCTGAAGATTGATACCCATCTTGGCCACCTCATCAATCATAGCGGGTGCATGGTACAAGAGGACATTGGGCTTGCCTTTGAATTGAGGCTCGAGCGTACGAATCGTATCCGTGATATTCTTGTGTTCATTGCGCTCGGGATACATAATGCCCACAAAAGTCAATCCATCGACATCCTTCACTTCATCACGTAGAATATGCACCTTGGTCTTCTCGAGAATATCGAAGGTTTCTTGCGTGCCAAGATACGTCTCGTGATTGCCATCGACAAACAGGACACCATCAGAAGCATTCAAATCATCAAGCGGCTGAACAAGATTAAGGAGTCCTCCATCCATACCATCAAACAAATCCCCGGTAATCACCACGAGTTTCGGATTCTCCTCATTTATCTGCGCCACGACCTTCCGCAAAAATGCCGTGCGATAGATATGTCCCAAATGCACGTCGGAAATCTGCACCAACTTTTTCCCCTTCCATGATTCCGGCAGATTCGGAATCGTCACGGATATATTTTGGATACGCGGATGCAGGGCATGCCAGACGCCATACACGGATGCGATCAATGCCGCTATCAAAAATACTCCCGCGATAAGCGAATGATTTCCCGAAAGAGACAACCATCGCATCGCCTGGAGCACGATGCCCGTTGCTGCCATAGCCAGTAAGATATTCAGAAACATCCCCATCCAGATACCCGATACGAAATACAGGCCTCGAGAAAAAGCATTATCCGCAATATGAGCTATAGCGGAGGAAGTGAAAAAGCTGATGGCCAACACAGACACAATGATGCCCAAAGCAAGCCTGTGTGACGCCAGTCCTGAGAAAAAATGCACCAAGAAAGCATAGATACCGTAATGCGCACCGAAAAAAGCCACCAATACCAATGAAACCGTCGGGATAAAAACAAAATAGTTCATATGAATGACTTTTGATTGATAAAGAATGCAAAGGTTGTGATTTCTATTGCGGAAGCGGCATGATACACACTCAGTTACCCTCCCCGACGCCAGTGTCGTAATTTCTATTGCGGAAGCGGTTATGATATGTACTCAGTTACCCTCCCCGTTCGACAGTTTTCAAGATTTGAACTGGCAATTTTTCAAGTAATAAAATACCAGTACCTTGGCGGAAGCGGTGAGATTCGAACTCACGATACCCTTTCAGGTACGACAGTTTTCAAGACTGTTGCCTTCAACCACTCGGCCACGCTTCCGTATATTCTTTTATTTGTGTCCTCGTGCTTCCTGGGTTGCTACGACAACCCGTCGATGCTGCGCCCGCTCGCATACGACCCACTCGGCCACGCTTCCGTATATTCTTTTATTTGTGTCCTCGTGCTTCCTGGGTTGCTACGACAACCCGTCGATGCTGCGCCCGCTCGCATACGACCCACTCGGCCACGCTTCCGTATACTAGCGTAAGCATAGCAAAGGGACGCCCCTTTGTAAATATGCTATACTGAGAAAAAAGATACTATGAAACCTACCGACTCGCTTCTTCACTGGCAAACGCCCGCTTTCAAACCGCGTACTATCAGCCGGACTTTTTATCTGTGGAGTGGGGCTTTCCTTCTCGCCACTATCACCTATGCCCTGGTCAGCAATAGTCCGATTATGGCCATCACGTTCATACTTATCGGTATCATGGGCTTCATCACCCTTGAACAGCCTCCGCATATTCTCCACTGCGCTATCACCCCAGATGGTGTCACTGTCGACAGAGAGCTGTACGTATTCGAAAATATCGAATCATTTTGGATAGTATACGACGAATATGAGCAGTACATAAGCCTCAAAACCAACGGAAAGCTCACACCCTTCGTCCATATTCCCATAGGAGAAGAGGATCCCGAAGCCATCCACGAGCTCCTCAGTCAGCACGCTCGCGAGGAGAAGCACGAGCCCACACTTCTTGACATCTTCGGAAAAATGCTTCATAGTGGATAGGAAGTCGAAGTATCATGAAAACAACCTTGTTTGAACAGGGTTTTCCCATATGTCCTTGTAGCTCAGTGGATAGAGCGTCCGGTTGCGGTCCGGGAGGTCGCAGGTCCGATTCCTGCCAAGGACACAAGAGTGAAGCGAATGTTTCTTTGGACACATTATCAATAAGCAGTTAACAAAGAACAAAAAACGAAATCGCTGAAAAATACTTGAAAAGATTTCGGGAGTGTGTTATGCTCTTTTTGTAAGAGTAATAGTCCCTTGTCAATACAATGATATATGTGATGGGAAAAATGGTTTTAAGCCTATATGAAGCCATCTTCCCCGTTACATAAGCGTAGTCTATGTTCCTTACATGAGACTTTCTGATAGTAGGGTTACTACCCTCAGGGAGGAAACATTGTTTCCAATCTATATACACTACGATTGAGTATATACTATCAAGCGTAACGGGATTATTTTTTCAACATTTCGGAGAAAAATCATGAACAAACCGTTCATCAACCCTGCAGGCTATAGTTCGGTAAGTGGAGATCCCTCATTTGTGGCCTGTTGGAGCGGTACCCTGGTTATATTACCCGTCGCAAATGAAGAGTAAAAGTTCGACGCCGCGACCCGTAGTGAGCGGGTTCTCATCATAATAGGTATAGCTGAACATCCGGCACCTCGCCCATTATCGTTATAATGTGAGTTGTAGTCGCAACAATGTCGGCAGTACCTCAAACCGCAGAAGAAATTCTGCTTCAAGACCTCGATACCTGCAACTCGGTAAAGGGGTCTTTTAATTTTCCCAAAAATACTTGCGCACTTTGTGGCGCTATGATAGAGTGACTTTGTGAGGTTGAAGCTCTTTTTTAAAAAGGCATGTCCCAAGAGTATGCGGTGGGAAAAATGGGTTTGAAAGCTATGATATCCTATTTTTCCCATCACATGCAGTATGTATCTTACTGATATATACTGACTCGTGATCGTTTCACGAGCAATGGCCTGTGATTCTCAACAACGATTGAGAAAAAGCAAGCTATAAAGTGTTATGGGAAAATAAACCCTTACTATCAACCAAATCAAAAAGAGGACCGCCATCATGGCTGGAGAACCAGGTCAAGACCAAACCCAACAAGGAAATACTGGCAACGAACAAGGCCAACAACAAGAAGACATCGATACGGGCGATGCTGGAAACGACGAACAAGCAGCGGCCGAAAACCCTGATGTCAAGCAAGACGAAAAGGCCGGCGAAGAAGAAGCTTAACACCAAGCTTTCCAAGTCGGAAAAAAAGTAAACAAATCAATCGAAAAAACATCCACGCTAACAAGCGGATCAATGCTTAAAAGCATTTAAAAAAAGCCCTTCAGCTATCAAGCCGGGCTTTTTTCAATTCTTCAAAAAACGTACACGACACTCCATATTCACAATACCACACACTCCAAACCAACCGGCTCACCGTAGAAAAAATCGGCAATCCGTTTGACGTTTTCGGTATCGCTCGTGGTCAAAAAAACCCTGTTTGCTTCCCTGCTCAACACGCATTCTATCTCAGGATGCCTCACAAGGTATTGCCTTAATTTTTCCGCGATAATCTCCCCCTGTTGTATGAGTCGTATATGCTTCGGCAACAATCTCCTTATTTCATCCGCGATAATCGGATAGTGCGTGCATCCCAAAATAAGCGTATCGATACGAATATCTTTCACCATTAATGCCTCTATATAGCCGTTTACAGCCTCTGTTATCTCATCAGACGCCTTGCTCCCGGCCTCTATCAGCGGGACGAGCAAGGGACATGGAAGCGAGGTGATGCGCAGTTGCGGATCGATTTTCAGCATCTCCCTTTCATAGACTCCCGAATGAACCGTCGCCTCCGTCGCCCATACGCCGATATGTTTAGTCTGACTGAAGGTGTCGCTCTCCTCTGCGGTCGGAATAATGATACCGAGTACTTTTCTATCAGGATATTTGAAAGGGAGTACTTCCTGCTGAATCCTTCGCAATGCCACAGCAGATGCGGTATTGCATGCTAAAATAACTACCTTCGCCCCTCTGGCAAACAGCGCTTCCACGCCTTCAAGCGTATAAGCATAGATTTCTGCATCGCTTCTGCAGCCATACGGTGCGCGCCTATTATCCCCGAGATACATGAAAGAATACTGGGGTAAAATCTTTGTCACTTCCTTAAGGATGGTCAGTCCTCCGAATCCCGAATCAAAAATTCCAATCATACATATATATCTATTACAGCATTGATTGATCCAAAGATACCTGTAGCACTGCTTCCTTTTTCTTTCTCAAGAAGACACTCATCACCAATCCCAAAGATAAAAACATACTCAGAAGCGAACTTCCTCCATAACTCAGGAATGGCAACGGAATGCCCGTCACGGGGAGCAATCCGATATTCATCCCGATATTGACCGTCACCTGGATAAGGATCATCATCATCACGCCAACGGTCATCAGAAAGCCGAAATTGTCCCGCGCTGACCAAGCGATACGATTCAATCGATACAGTATCACACCATACAGAAAAACAACCAGAGAGGCGCCGAGCATACCGAGCTCCTCCGCAATAACCGAAAAAATGAAGTCTGTATGTTTCTCAGGAAGAAAATTAAGCTGAGACTGCGATCCATGCCCGATACCCTTGCCTATAATCCCTCCGGACCCTACGGCTACCGTCGCCTGAATCACATTGTATCCGCTCCCCTTCGGATCAATCTGCGGTTCAATGACTGTTCTGATTCTGTCCTTCTGATACGGGGCCAAAAAAGACCACCCTGCCCCCAGGACACACAATCCGATCAATGCCATCACAAAAAAATGCTTCCATCGCATACCCGAAATGAGTATCATCCCCACCCAGATACCCGTCAACACCAAGGCGCTTCCCAAGTCCGGTTGTTTCAAGACGAGAAAGATAAGTATGAAAGAAAGAATGAAGGATACACCCAAACGCACCACTTCGCCAAGCTCCGTCTTTTTTTTAGAAATGAAACTCGCCAAGAAAAGTATGAGTATGGGCTTGGCTGCCTCTACCGGCTGAAAACGAGCGATACCGAGATTGATCCATCCTTCCGTTCCATTGACCGTCTTGCCAAACAAAAGCACGCCGATCAAAAGAGCAAGCATCGCAAAATACAAGGGCGTACTGTAACGCTGGACATGACGATAATCAAACGAAGCAAATAAGAGCAAACCGGCGAAACCGAAACCGAAAAACAGTAACTGCCGCAAAGCATAGCCTCCGCTTTGAGCATCTGGAGAAATGCTATACAGAGCCAAAATACCGATACCACTCAAAAATAATACCGCCGTCAACAAAATCCAATCGAGTTGTAACCACTTATACATAGCAACCCCCTTTTCTAAGTACTATTAAAGTTTTTGAAATATCCCTCCCGGCAGATACTGCCGAATAAAGTTATCCGAATGGTAGACATCCGCCTCTGTTTCCGTTTCTACGGCATTGACGTCACCTTCGAAATACGCTGGCCAGATAAGGCGGAAGTCTCGCTGTTCGCCAGCGATGACCGTGCGCATCTGCGTTTGATTGATAGCGATCGGCTTGCCGTTCGCATCACGTAAAATCACCTTAATGGTCAATGCTTGGAAATCGAAACCACTCTCATTAGAAAGCGTCCCATCTGCCTGGCCAAAACCAACTCCGGAAGTTACTGGTCCGTAGCGCTTGTGCAGTACATTGAGCACTGGTTTTTCTTGATAACCCGAGAAATTCTGCCACTGCGGCATATCTATCGCCGTATCCACGCTGGATGCGGGAGAAGCGGTCTCAAGACCGATTTGCATCACATATTTGGTTTCCTTCGGAAGAATGAAGCTTGTGTCTTTCTTTTGCGCCAAAGTGTTACCCTGTGCGTCCTTGAGGGTTACGGTATAGGTAAAGCTTTCAGCGCCATAGCGATCATTGGGATTGTAGATTTTTACCAAGACATCATTTTTCCCAGGACCACCATATACGATGGACGATTCCTTGACCTGCAAAGCAACAGCAGGTATCTGCTCGACACAAGCGCTACACACCCCACCGCAATCAATAGCCGTCTCATTTTGATTCAAAATACCGTCCAAACAACTTTCCGGCGCCTTCAAAAATGTCTTGTATATCCAAAAAAAGAGTACGCTGAAAATAGCTAAATAAACCACAGAAACAAACACGCGTCTTGTATCTCGAGGATTCATAGGGATTATGTGTATCAAAAAATATCGTTTCAATACTCCCAGTATACCTGAAAATACGAAGAAATACTACTAAAAAAGACTTGGTTTTAAAGAGTATTCTATACTCATACCAAGTCTTATTTTATTCTGATTTATTACTACTTATTTTTCATTAACTGCGATGCTTGTGGCTTTCGCATCATTCCATAGCATTGTTCGAAACCATTCTTTTAGCTTACTCGATTGTGGCGGTAGCGGATCACAACACAAAGCATACAATTCGAGCAAGATAAGAAGAAATAAGATTCCCGTAAATCTTGTTTCATTGATAAACAATAATCCAAATGCAAAAGGACAACCGCAGATATATATCATCCGCATATTTTCCCATTCTAACTTCAGGTAGCTTTTGTATCCATTTTCAAGTTCTTTATAAACCCTATTGCGTTTACGATTTACACTGATAAAACCTCCTATCAATCCAATCGTCATTATCCATAAAAAGTACTGATTATTCAATAAATATTCCAAAGTACCTCCTGGATCAAGATGAAATACACGAATACTTATGATAATCACACCCTCGATAAGCATCACAAACTTCGACCATGAGAAGTTGTCTATACCTACCAAAAGTTGCGATTTTTGAAGTAGCTTCTCCTCAAAAGACAGCCACCAACAATCCGTCATTCTTACTATTGTCATTTTACACCCCTTCATTTTTATTTAGAAGAATTCTCTTACTTATCGTAAGCGAAGCTTTTTTAAAAAATTGTTAAGTAACCTTTTTCCAACATCTCTCCATCCATGAAAATGTATCATAACGTACTTCTCAATGTAAGTCAATAAAAAAACATGTGATACGGCGCAACTCCTGACGGTATCACGGTTTGCTCTGGGCACAAAAAAACACCCATCAAAGGGCATTTTCGATAAACGATACGGCGCATTGTCTTGGCGGCGACCTACTCTCCCCTTGCGGGTACCATCGGCGCTGTGGGGCTTAACGGCTCTGTTCGGAATGGGAAAAGGTGTACCTCCCACGCAAAAACCACCAAGACGATATGTCGTATCGTTTGTTTTTCTTAAAAGTCTGTTTCAAAAGAAATCAGATAACCCGTGTCTGTATACAGTTATTCTAAACTGCTAACCGATAAAAGAAGAAAAAAGTATTATTCAACTTATTAGTACTTCTTGGCTCAACCCCTCTCAGGGCTTCCACCTGAAGCCTATCAACCTGGTAATCTTCCAGGAAGTTTGTTTCGGGCGAACCCGAAACTGTTACCTTATCTTGAAGTTGGCTTCCCGCTTAGATGCTTTCAGCGGTTATCCGTTCCAAACATAGCTACTCGACAATGCTCCTGGCGGAACAGCCGATACACCAGAGGTTTGTTCTTTCCGGTCCTCTCGTACTAGGAAAAACTCTCCTCAAGTAACAAAACGCCCACAGCAGATAGGAGACCAACCTGTCTCACGACGGTTTGAACCCAGCTCGCGTACCGCTTTAATTGGCGAACAGCCAAACCCTTGGGACCTT
>CAZUWR010000010.1:0-28766 GCA_964624415.1 uncultured Bdellovibrionales bacterium
TTACTTCTTGCCTTCGCGGAAACCGGTTCCGGCAGGAATGAGGCGTCCGATGATGACGTTTTCTTTCAGTCCTCTGAGGCGATCCTCTTTACCGGCGACGGCGGCGTTGATGAGAACGCGCGCGGTCTCCATAAAGGAGGCGGCTGAGAGGAAGGATTCGGTCGAAAGGGCCACCTTCGTGATACCGAGTATGAGCGCCATACCGGTCGCTTCCTGACCCTTGGTCTTCTTGGCTTCTTCGTTGGCTTCGGCGAACTGTACGCGCTCGACGACATCGCCCGGGAGGAGCATGGTGCTGCCCGGCTCCGCCACCTGGATGCGCGAGAGCATCTGACGGATGATCACTTCGATGTGCTTGTCGTTGATACCTTCACCCTGAGAAGCATAGATTTCCTGAATCTCACGAATGATGTAGCGGTGCAGTTCCTCGCGGCCCATCACGGTGTAAAGCTTGCGCAGGTCAATATGTCCCTCGGACAAAACCGATCCTTGGCCAACCAAATCACCTTCCTGGACTTTGAGTGTGGTGCCGGCAGCGATCTGGTATTCCTTGACACTTTCATCCTGCGCCTGAATCTTGATCACGACCACCTTGCTGCTTTCCTTGACGATGGAGACGACGCGTCCCGCATCTTCGGCGATCAAAGCTTCACCCTTCGGCACGCGGGCTTCGAAGATTTCCTCAACACGAGGGAGACCTTGGGTGATGTCTGATCCTGCGACTCCTCCGACGTGGAAGGTACGCATCGTCAGCTGTGTTCCCGGCTCTCCGATAGCTTGTGCAGCCACCACTCCGACGGCTTGTCCGAGCTGTACCAAAGCGCTTCGTCCCAAGTCGAGACCATAGCACTTCTGACAGACACCGCGCATACTCTTACAAGTCACGACGCTACGGATTTTGACTTTCTCAACATTGAGATCCTCGATAGTCTGGGCCTGTGTCTTGGAGATCAAGTCCCCTTCATTGGCGAGTACGGTACCGGAAGCATCCTTGATGTCGATCAGTGCGACGCGACCCTCAACGCGGGTAGCAAAGCTTTGTCCGATAACATCCGAGTCCGCCTTGTACAGGTACGCTCCTTCGGTATCGCCACAATCAGTGTCGCGGATGATAATATCCTGCGCCACGTCCACAAGACGGCGGGTCAAGTAACCAGCAGTTGCCGTACGAAGGGCGGTATCAGCCATACCCTTACGCGCACCGTGAGTGGAGATGAAGTATTCCAACACATTGAAACCTTCCTTAAACGAACTCTTCACCGGCAGCTCGATGGTTTCTCCGGTAGGACCGGCCATCAAACCTTTCATACCGGTCATCTGCACGACGACTGATTCGCTACCGCGAGCCTTGGAGTAGACCATCGAATACACCGGTCCTTCTTTGTCCAAAGAGGCGCGTACCGCGTCAGTGATACTGTTCTTGGCTTCGTTCCAGATTTCGATTACGCGGTTGCGGCGTTCTTCATTGGTAAGGAGTCCCATGTTGTACTGCGCCTTCACTTCAGTTACCTTGCCCTCGGCCTTGGCCATGATGTCTTTCTTTTCGGTCGGCACCTTGAGGTCATCCATACCCCAACTGATACCGGACTTACTCACGAAACGGAAAGCCAAATCCTTCACACGATCCGCGAACAAAGCGGCTTCATCCTGACCCACATTGGTCATGATGGTGATCATCATATTCTTGAGGTCCTTTTTGATGAGCTCTTGGTTCACGAAGCGCAAAGTTTCCGGCAAAATGTCATTGACCAAGACGCGTCCTGCGGAGGTCTCAATCATTTCTCCGTTGTACAGCAGTTTGATATTGGCGTTGATGGCGATGATTTCCGACTGATAGGCCAAGATCACTTCTTCCATCGAACCAAATACCTTGCCTTCGCCCTTCATACCCTTCTTGATGTGCGAGAGGTAGTACATACCGAGCACCATATCCAAAGACGGTGCAACGATTGGATCTCCCGAAGCCGGCTTGAGCAGGTTCTTAGCGGAGAGCATAATCTCGGCGCTTTCCTTGCGAGCCTGATCGGTAAGCGGCACGTGCACAGCCATCTGATCACCGTCGAAGTCCGCGTTGAAAGCGGTACATACCATCGGGTGCAGACGGATAGCCTTACCTTCGATCAAGACGGGCTGGAAGGCCTGAATCGACAGACGGTGAAGTGTCGGTGCACGGTTGAGCAAGACATAGTGATGCTCGATGATCTGGTCGAGGATTTCGTACGCCTCTTCCGCTTCCGCATCCACCATTCTTCCGGCCGTACGGACATTGTGTGCGTACTCACGCTCGATGAGCTTGTTGATGATAAACGGCTTGAAGAGTTCCAAAGCCATCTTCTTCGGCAAACCGCACTGATGCAGTTTGAGCTGCGGTCCAACGACAATAACGGATCGTCCGGAGTAATCCACGCGCTTTCCGAGCAAGTTCTGACGGAAGCGTCCCTGCTTTCCTTTCAAGGCATCCGCGAGCGAGCGCAGAGCGCGGCGCTGTCCGGTCGAAGCGGCGGTCGAAGCCTGTCCTCGACGAGCACTGTTGTCAAACAAAGCGTCGACGGCCTCCTGAAGCATACGCTTTTCATTGCGTGTGATAACTTCCGGTGCGCCGATACTGTTGAGTTTTTTCAGTCGGTTGTTTCGGTTGATGATACGGCGATAGAGATCATTGAGATCGGAAGTGGCAAAGCGTCCACCATCCAGCGCCACCATCGGACGAAGATCCGGCGGGATGACAGGAATAATGGTCGGGAGCATCCACTCCAATTTCAGCTGAGCTTTCTTGAATCCCTGGAAGAGCTTCAAACGCTGCAAAGCTTTCTTGCGATCGAGTGACTCGTCCTTGTCCAGATTTTCTTTGAGGACTTCAGTCATCGCATCGATATCGATCTTGCTGAGCACTTTGCGCACTGCCTCAGCTCCGATACCGGCGTGAAACACCTGTCCGAAACGGGTCGAGAGGTTGAAGTATTCCACTTCGGAAAGAATCTGATACGGCTGGAGATTCTTGATATCATCCTTGGCGGATCGATATTGCTCCTTCAGATCGTCCATTCCGGCATCCACAGCCTTCTCATCCGCTCCGTTGTTCTTGACTTCCTTTTGCTTGGACTTGTACTCGCGCTCCAATTGTTCGACAGCACGTTCCTTCTCCTCCTCATCCACCTCGGTGATGATGTAAGCGGAAAAATAGATTACCTTCTCCAATTCCTGAGGGGAAATGCCCAAAGCGAGACCGATTTTCGACGGCACACCGCGCAAGAACCAAATGTGTGAAACCGGTGTAGCGAGCTTGATATGACCCATACGCTCACGACGAACGATCGATCGTGTCACTTCGACACCACACTTATCACAGACGATACCCTTGTAACGGATACGCTTGTACTTTCCGCAGTAGCACTCCCAGTCCTTGGCCGGACCGAAGATTTTTTCGCAGAACAAACCGTCCAACTCATAGCGCTGGGTGCGGTAGTTGATGGTTTCCGGTTTGGTGATTTCTCCATGCGACCACTCCATCATCTGGTCGGGGCTCGCCAAGGTCAAGCGGACGCTTTCGAAGTCGCTGACCTTGGTGATGTTGTTTTCTACAGTCTTGTTGTTCATAAGGGTTCTGATGTTATTGAAGTAAGCGGATTAGATTGTTTGAGTAGTATCCTCAAGTGTCATCGGTTCAATAACCGCTTCCGTTATGACTACATCTTCGTCTTCGGGATCAAAGTTTTCTATTTTTGCCCCTACCAATTCTACATTCAAACACAATCCCTTCAATTCATTGACCAACACATGGAACGATGCCGGCAGGTTCGGGCTCTTGATCGCTTCACCCTTGATGATCGACTCATAGGCCTTCGAGCGTCCCAACACGTCATCGGATTTGATGGTAAGCATTTCCTGCAAGGTATGAGCGGCGCCATATCCTTCCAATGCCCACACTTCCATTTCTCCGAAGCGCTGTCCTCCGAACTGTGCCTTACCTCCGAGCGGCTGCTGCGTGATCAAAGAGTACGGTCCAATTGAGCGCATATGCAACTTGTCCTCGATCAAGTGATTGAGTTTCAAGACATACATCACACCCACGGTCGATTCATTGTCGAATTTCTCTCCGGTTCGTCCATCTACCAACTGACTCTTACCATTTTCCGGAAGTCCGGCGGCGCGAAGCTCTCCTTTGATATCCGCCTCGGACACACCGTCCAATGCAGGACTGGCTACTTTGTACCCGAGTTTGAGCGCAGCCCATCCCAAGTGCGTTTCCAAAATCTGTCCGATGTTCATACGACTGGCAACACCGAGCGGGTTGAGGATGACATCCACCGGCGTACCATCGGGAAGGTATGGCATATCTTCGACCGGCGCGATACGGGAAATAACACCCTTGTTACCGTGACGTCCGGCGAGTTTGTCTCCGACGGAAACTTTGCGCAACTGCGCGATAGAAATCTGAATCTGCTGGAAAACGCCCATCGGCAATTTGTCACCGTTTTCACGGGAGAAAATCTTGATGTCGACGACTTTTCCATGCTCGCCATGAGGAAGGTACAAAGAAGTATCCTTCACATCGCGAGACTTCTCACCAAAGATGACGCGGAGCAATCGCTCCTCTGCTGTCAGATCGCCTTCTCCCTTCGGAGAAATCTTTCCAACCAAAATGTCGCCCGATGAGATCTCGGCTCCGATACGGATGATACCCATATCGTCGAGGTTCTTCAAACGATCCTCGCCGATGTTTGGGATATCGCGTGTGACAACTTCCGGTCCAAGCTTGGTATCACGCACGTCGAGCGAGAAGTCTTCAATATGGATGGAGCTGTAACGATCCTCATGAAGCAAGCGCTCCGAAAGGATGATAGCATCTTCGAAGTTGTAACCCTGCCATGGCACAAAAGCCACGACCATATTCTGTCCCAAAGCGAGCTCGCCGTGATCGGTTGAGGCACCGTCAGCCAACAGATCTCCCTTCTTTACCATCGCGCCTTTCTGAACGCGCGGCACCTGGTTCATACTCGTGAATGAGTTGGACTTGGCGAAACTCTGCAAGTGATAAGTGTGATCAAGATAGGGTTTCTTGGATCCGGCAGGAGCTTCTTCACGCACCGTCACATGACTTGCGTCCACGGAAATCACTTCGCCGGGCTTCAGTGCCAAGACAACCTGTCCGGAATCGGCAGCTGCCTTGTCTTCGATACCTGTTCCCACGATCGGCGCCTGCGGTACCACGCACGATACAGCCTGGCGTTGCATGTTCGAACCCATCAAAGCTCGGTTGGCATCATCGTGCTCCAAGAAAGGAATGAGGGAAGTTGCGATAGAAATACACTGCTTCACGGACACATCCACGTAGTTGATCAGCGCAGCCTCCGCCATTTCCGGGTGACCTTTCACGCGCGCTTCGATCATCGCGTCCAAAATATTATCATGATCATCGATGTGGATACCGGCATGCGCGATAATCTGCTTATCCTCAACAATAGCGTTGAGGTATTCGATTTCACGCGTCACGAACGGTCGCACTACAATCGTCTTAAGGTCTTTTTTGGCAGCGATTTTCTCTGCCAATGCGGCATCGATCAATGTGTCAGCCTTGGCTACTCCCGGGATTTCCACAGCCAGTGTGCGGAACTGCAATTTCTTAGCATCATTGTCCACAGAGTTGGCGACTTTCAAATACGGCGTTTCCAAAAATCCGTATTCGTTCACACGAGCATAGCTGGCCATATGTCCCACCAAACCGATGTTCGGACCTTCCGGTGTTTCCACGGGACAAATTCTTCCGTAGTGGGAATGGTGCACGTCGCGCACTTCGAATCCGGCGCGTTCGCGGGTCAAACCGCCCGGTCCCATCGCGCTCAGACGACGCTTGTGCTCAAGCTCAGCCAAAGGATTGACCTGGTCCATAAACTGTGAGAGCTGCGAGCTGGAGAAAAACTCCTTCACCGATGCGGCGACCGGTCGCGGGTTGATGATTTGTCCGGGCACGACGGTCAATGGATCGCAGGTACTCATACGGTCTTTGACATTGCGCACCATACGGTACATACCGACACGCAGTTTGTTCTGAATCAATTCGCCTACGGCTCGCACGCGACGATTGCCGAGGTGATCGATGTCGTCCGGCTTCGCGGTTGGATCATTGTTGAGTTTGATAACTTCTTTGATAACCAAAACCAGATCCTCGGTATTGAGGACACGGTTGGCCTCGATGTCTTCGCGGTCGATATCCAGACGCTGGTTCAAGCGATAGCGTCCTACAGCACCGAAGTCATAGCGCTCGAAATTGAAAAACATCGCATTGACCATCGACTTGGCATTCTCTTCCGTTGCCAGATCTCCTGGCCTTAGACGCTTGTAGATTTCTTTGTACCCTTCTCCCTGATTGTGGGCAGGATCTTTTGCGAGTGTCTCAGTCATATACTTGATCTCTCCGGTATCCACATCTTCGAATGTGTCAAGAATTTCCTTCTCCGTAAATCCGAACGCCTTCAAGAGCGTCGTCACCGGTGCCTTACGCTTGCGGTCGATTTTGGCATAGATAACACCGTCGAAATCGGTCTCGACTTCCAACCATGCACCGCGGTTCGGGATAAGTTTTGCACCAAACAATTTGCGGCCCTTCTGATAATTCATCGTGAAGAACACGCCCGGGCTGCGGATGAGCTGACTGACCACCACACGCTCCACACCATTGATAATGAAGGTTCCGCGATCGGTCATCAGTGGGAACTCTCCGAGGTAGATCTCTTGCTCTTTCACTTCACCCGTTTTTTTCATCGTCAAAGTCGCCTTGGCTCGCAACGGCGCTTCATAGGAGATATTCTTGGCCTTGGCGGTAATTTCATCGTATTTCGGCTCGTCCAGGTAGTAGCTGTCCAGAGTCAATTCCATATCCTTCCCGGCGAAATCCTTCATCGGATTCACCTCAACCAAAAGCTCTTTCAAGCCTTTTTCCCAAAACCACTTGAACGAATCCAGCTGCACCTCGATGAGGTTTGGCAAAGACACCATGATGCGACGGTTGAAAAACTTTCTTTTGGAAAGCGAGGAACCGGCACCGAAATTATCCTTGATCGACAGGCTCTTTTTTTCTTGAGACATACAAAAACGCCCATGCTGCGCCCCTTCCGGAAAAAAGGTGCGGGCTATGAGATTACTACTATCGCGAATTATACAACGGCGGCACGAACACTAAACATTCATCGGTACTTTAACTCTCCGTTGTTTCCACTTTGCTTTTGGCTTTATTAAGCCTTTAGCAGTTAGAAATATGGCGAGTCGTTGTTTAAAGTAACCTTCAACTCAATCTGTCCTCAATCGTGCATTTCTTGAAAGTTGAATACGTATATATCCTATCACAACGGGGAAATTTGTCAAATTATTAGAACAAAGTGCTCATTATTTTCTTTGGCGCTGTTGCAGCGTGTTCGTTTTTGACCGAATCAAGGAGCTTTTTGCGACCGTGCAGTTCGGCAATGGTTTCCCAGTTACGGAACTCGGGGTATTTTTCCAATTGCTTTTCCAGGATTTCCACCGTCACCTCGACATCCCCCGCACCCGTGTGGGCGGAAGTGTGTTCCTTGCCGCAGTAGAGCTTGTAGGCAGCCGAAAGATTGCGCGCCGAGACCATATCGCGCGCCGCCATCTTGTGATAGAGCACCTTGGCATCGAGCACGCGTTTGTTGCTGTAGTCGAAGTTCTTGCCCACCTTGGCGAATTCCGCCCGCAAAAATGGCAGGTCAAATCCGGTGATATTAAATCCTCCTACGTCCGATCCGTCAAAGACGCTCCAAAGCTCGTAGCACAGCTGCGCAAAAGACGGCGCTCCGGCCACATCCGCATCCGTGATACCGTGTATTGCCATCGAGTCCTCGGGAATAGGCATACCCGGGTTGATACGCTTGGCCACCGCGATCACCTCACCATTGGGCATAATTTTCCGGTACGCGATTTCCACCATCCTGTCCTCGCCAATAGAAAGCCCCGTCGTCTCAAGGTCAAAGATAACCATCGGACGTTCGAGAGGCAAAAATTGCGGGATAATGGAGGTGGACATAGGGCAATGCAGAGTTTAAGAAAGAATAACAATGTGTCCAGTATAGCAAAATATTGTGCGATTGTCTTCTCTGCTACTCCACCGTTACGCTCTTGGCGAGGTTGCGCGGACGATCGATGTCGTAGCCTTTGGCGACGCTCATATGACTAATCGAGAAGTCCTACAAAAGACTAAATCAAAAAAGACGGTAATATATTATTCGGTAAACATCGCTACCATTTCTTTCTGATATCCAACGAATAACTTGGTACATCTCCGATTTTTTCTGAAATCTCATTGATGACGTACTGTTCTCTGGCTCGATCGATAGATAGATCGGTATCCAAAAGACCATGATTCAAAGCTAATTCATCCGCAGCCGAGGTAAACCAAAGTTGCCAAGAAAAAACAGAGATTCTTCCAGGTGAGAGCTTATTGATGTGATACGCGATACTGGAAGTGCAATTAGCGAAAAGAGTATTGTACCACACAGGCTCCGTAGACACCAACTCATTCATTCTGGTAAGCATATCCGAAAGCAATAGCCTCGCATTTTCCGGCTTTTCCAATTTCACAGGATAGACATACACCTTATCCTTGCGGATATTGGCGCGCATAAGGACAGTATCCCTCTCATCTGCCGCTATATAAACAAGCGGGTACGAATGAAGCATTCCTTTCCATACGCTATACGTTTGACCGACTGTTTTTCGAGCTTCGATACTGATCGACAGAAAATCTCCGTTATTGAATTCGAAAGAAACGAATGTATGCGCCGCGATAGTACTCTCATTGAACGGCTCTGCCACATACCATACTTTTTTCACTTGATTCAGATTGTACGTTTTGTCATAGTAAGCCGGATGCATATCCGACTCGGTAGGATAGTAGCGAAAATTCCTAACATTCTTAACCGTCACGAAATTGCCGTCAAACTCCGCAGTCGAAATTACCGCCAACTGTTGCTGCCAATTTCCTTGTAAAGACGGTTTTTCCAAAAAATACCAACAACCGATAAAAATCACCAAGATTACCGCTATGCACAATACAATTTTTGTAATCATTTTTCGTTCTGATGCTTTCATAATCCATCTTTTGTACAGTATATCAAACCGAAATGCTTCCTACGCTTGACTATTCTCTTGCAGCCAACCGCGTGAACGAACCCCATACGAGAAGACGACGAGCGCGAAACCAATTATCATCAAAACAATAATTTTGTTTTGCATGGCCATCGTTGAAAGATCATACAGTAAAATTTTACCGACAGTAATCGAGAGTAAAATCAATCCTAGCAATTTTTCAGCATGGTAGCGTGCGCCATTTTTGATTCCGATAATCAACATGTATAAGGCTATGAGTGTCCACCAAAAAGTGGTAGCGATAGCGCGAGGTCCGCCATGCAACATTGATACTCCGAAATCATTCATCAATGCATATATGATATAGTTGCCCGTCAATAAAAGCGTGGAATAACCGAAGATTACCAAGAGAAATGAGGGTCGTTTTTCCACCTGTGCCGCCTGCAATCTTCGACTTATGAATAAACCTAAGAAAAGAATGGCTGTGGCGAATACTCCCTTGACTAGAATCCAGTCTGTCGGTAAATCGGTATGCGTGACAATGAACGTATCGGTTGGTGCCGGATAGATACTCCCGACCAAATCGAGAAAAATGCCTACAAAACCGAGAGCAAACCAGACCATAATGAATTGCAATAATCTTGATTCCGCATCATGCTTTTCCGTATTGGCAAAAATCGAGAAAATCAATAGGAGCAATGGAACCAAGTAGAACAATAAGAAAGAAAGGTCTATATAATCGATTATTTCATTGAGGATAAACATAAAAGAAAGCACTGCTGCGAATATCGAGTATCGATTCGCTATCCATCTGATATCCGGTCTTTCGGTAACTTTTGCAATCAGAAATGCGCACATTGCCGGAACCAGCGATATCACAGCATACAGCGTCTGATAATTGATAGCCCTTTCATAAATATGTACCAAAGATAATACTGCGCCAATCGATGAAAGGAAAAAATACCCGAAAAAACGCTCGGTTTTATCAGGCTTCAATGTAAAAATTATACCGAAAATAAGACTGGCATAAGCAATAGCGATGCTTGAATATATATCAAGCTCCGGAATAAAAGCGAAAAAGGCTTTGATAGCTGCCAAGATACCGGCGGCGTAGAGAGCAGTATGCTGAAAGCGAGTACGCTCACCATTTAAGGAATGCCATCCAAGGAAATACATTCCCGCCAAAAGCACGAAGAGCACTCCTTGAAAAATATCACTGATCGATGCAAGTCTGTCGATATTGAAAATAAACCAAAATATCGGAGCCAAATAACCGAGCGCCAAATATCCATCATCGTTTTCTTCGAATTTTTGAGCCGAAAGCAGGATGCTCCACATCGAAAACGCCACAATAACAAAGAATAAAATTGCGGAGAAAATCTCTCCTGTGAAAAAATTATCGGCCACGATTATACTTATACCGGACGCATAAGACAAATGATAGAGTGTCGAAGTCCCTATAAAAAGACCGGCAATATTCAAAGGAATGATATTGCGTACGGATATCTCTCTGCCCAAAGCATATACGGCTATATTGATTGCCAAGAAATATATCAAATAAGCATTGAAAGATATGTGTTGGATCCAGACGCCATTCTGACCGATTGTAAAAGGTGTGATATAGGCGCCGATCATACCGAGAATCAAAATCGTTTTTGACTTCCTTACGAATGAAAAATACGAAACGGCAAGAATAAAAAGAAAGGCTGTAATAAGTGTGGCGATTTCCGGTATAAGGGCAGTGGTCGCCAAGTCAGTCGTACGCGAACCATAAATAAGCGTTCCATAAAGCAACAAAACTCCTGAACCGATCCCTAAATCGGCAAAATAATGCCATTTCTCAGAAAAAGAGTATGATCCGCCGATAATAACCAGGCTCAGGAAAAATCCCAAACCAAGACGGAGTGCGATATCTAAATGAACCCAAACGCTCGTATAAAGCAAGTACACCAAACCGACCGTAAGGAAAAGACTCCCCACTATCGGAATGAATTTTTCAATAATGCCATCCATCGTAAGTCCTGATTTCTCTAACTCGACGGGGCGAGCATCCGAAAATTCAATACGCGCTTCTGACGCAGTAATGGGAGCAAAGCTTACAGGTTCGTTTGGTTCATTCATAGGAGTAAAAGTTATTTAATGAATAAGAATACGTTCAGTATATCACAGGCGTTTTTTCATTATTATTCGATAAATGCGAAAGTTGCCAGCATATCTTCGAATGTCTTGGTCTCTTTTTCAGATTCACCGCAGGTCTTCATATGAAATCCGACATCAATACGTTTTTTCTGACTATACAGATACACATCTTTGGAAAAACACTCTCCGCCTCCGGATGTCCAACGCATCGTTGTCACCGGCACATTGTGACCATCATAAGAACCGGAACTCAATTCGGTTTTAAAATCATCGCTCGGCCATTTGCTCAATGCGGATTGTAGCGATGCGTCTTTTTGTGATTTCCATTGTTCAAAAGTTGCGCCACCAATCATTGAAGCATAGCTATTCGTTTCGCTATTCGAAATTTCGATACCGGTTTGAAGCATATCGACACCACTTATTTTTTTATATACCGAGCTTTTCGATACTATCTTGAACGAATGATTTTCAAATTGCTCCCTGTACTCAGCCGGGTAGTATATTTCAAAATTCTTATCGGTATATTTTTTCCAACCATCAGGGGTGCTATTTACTTTTTTTGCACTGCTCACATCATTCCAAGTACCAGCCTGTACGGATTCTATATCCTTACTCGGCAATACCTCCGCTGTATCGAGAGCATCCGCAATATCATATACCCGCCACCAGTATTCGTTGTTTTTAACAATATAGACTCCTACCTTTTTACCATCGGGACTGAAATTTGCCCCACTCCAAATTATGCCGTCAAGTTGCACTGCTTTCCCATCGATGACCAAAAAACTTGTTTTTTCATCTTTGCTTAAAGCCCGATAGACAATATGCTTGCCATCCGGAGTGAACTGCGGTTTGTCCGAGATCAATCCGAATTCCGGCTGCGATTGACCGTCGTACATAACAAAACATCTGTGAGTGATATTTGTAAGGTTTATAGTAAGAGCATTCTTATCTGCCCATTTTTCATCCGTCGTCACATCGGAAGCACACACGACATAACCAACCTTTCCATTAACGGGATTTACCGCAAGCTGATACGCTTCAATTCTCGGGGCATCACCGAACTTCCCGCTAAATTTATGCTGTTCAACGCCATTAACAACCACGAAATTTGTTTCGATCGTATCCCCTTTGTCCCCCGTGAGCTCCTGTGCTATATAGGCATACGCATTGTTTCCTCCCCAGAAAACAGGTCTGACTTCATCATATTGTTTTTCCTCTTTTTCGTTTATCACCGCCATCCATTTAGTAACCCCGACATCTTGGGTTTCTCCGGTATTGACAATGTATGCCAATTCTTTCCCATCGGGACTGAACGACGGAAAACTCGTCTCATAATAGGCTTTGCGAAAAACTTTCGGATTCTCTCCGAACACGGATACATATTGATTACCCGATGCCCCTGTCCCGGTCGACGGACATGCGATCTTGTCTCCGGTTGGACTGATAACCGCCCAATGATTATCGCATAAGACATTGCGCGCAACCTCTTTGTCGTCGGAATAAAAGACCTTGGTTCCTTGGGCATAAGAGAGCGTGTAAACAATATGATTGCCGATGCGAGAAAATCCTATCAAATCAATCGCTGAAGCGGCTTCAAACACCTTCTCCTCGCCATTCACCACAAGAATCGGCTTGTTATTTTTCAAGCCCACTACAGCCAGTTTTGTTTTATCATCCGACATTTTGGCATTGTCTGAAGTCAGATATCTCATCGGGTCGAATTCCGCCTTTTTCTGTCCATCGACATACCACACGGTTCGTCCGTCCTGCATTCCCAGAATATTCAAAAGATTCGTGTCCGCTCCATAATACAGCTGTAATATCTTTTCAAACATCAAATTGTTCTGTTTTGTCTGACCATGTTCAAATAATTCCGTAGTGATCTTCAGTCCGTTACCCTCGGTCACGGCATAGGCTAATTCCTTGAAATTCGGTGAAACTGCCGCATTGAGCCCTATCTCCCTCGTTTGACCATTCCGCAAACCAAGTACCATGACATCTTTGTCGTCCTTGATCATGGGCGCCATAATCCAATTTCCATGCGGACTGAATACGGGTAGAAAATTTTCCGACCATTGTTGTTTATAGCCGTTCAGATCCAAGAGTTTCATACTCTCCGCATTGAAGCTTATATTCCCCTCATCTGTTGAGGTATCACTGCTACGTTTATCAGTATCTTCTTTATTGTGAGCCGTAACAGGCTTACCATTTTCTTGAAAATGAGGGAAATAAAACAAGAATAGTCCGGCACATACCAGTACGGATATGAGAATGGAAACCACCGCCACTTTTACGCGATTTTTATCAGCTTCATCCGAATGAAAATCGGGCACCATATAATCACCCTCTTGTTTATCAACAGATTCCTCTTTCGCAGAGCCATTTTCCATAGTATTTCTATTTTAATTTAAAGACGCAAATCATCCATTGTTTGTGTATTCTATGATGAGCTTTTCAGTTCAGAACCAATAACACTTACAGCATTTTTCACCAAAACACGTTCCGTACCTCTTGAATATAATATATAAGTAGTATAGGATACCTTTGCAAAATATCAAACCTGCGTATAAGATGCACACCCTAAACCTGATATCTCTTTTTCGATTCGAATATGAGAAATGGATGGCATCAAGATTACTCCACCGTTACGCTCTTGGCGAGGTTGCGCGGACGATCGACGTCGTAGCCTTTGGCGACGCTCATATGATACGCGAATAGCTGAAGCGGGATGACAGCCAGAATCGGCGTGAGCAGTTCGAGGGTCTTGGGAATGAAGATGATCTCATCGGCTTTGTCGCCTATAAGCTCATTGCCCTCGGTCGTGATGACGATGACTTTGCCGCCGCGCGCCTTGATTTCTTCGAGTCCGCTGATGGATTTTTCATACACGCTGTCTTGCGGTGCGATAAGCAGACACAAAGACCGGTCGTCGATGAGGGCGATGGGGCCGTGTTTCATCTCACCGGTCGGATAACCCTGAGCCGGGACATAGGCGATCTCTTTGATCTTAAGAGCGCCCTCGAGCGCGATCGGCATGGTGTATTTCCTACCGAGATAAAGGAAATGGGAAATGTCTTCGTACTTGTGCGCCATCTTTTGAATCGCCTCGGATTGCTCGGCCGCCTTTGCTATCATCTTCGGGATCTTGCGCAATTCCTTGGCGATGCGCTTGCCGGTGACCAGCGACATTCCTCGCTGTCGCCCCAGATACAGTGTGAGGAGAGAAAGGATAGCGAGCTGCGAGGTGAAGGCCTTGGTCGATGCGACGCTTATCTCCGGTCCCGCGTGATTGTAGATACCAGCATCGGTCTCGCGCGCGATGGTCGAGCCAACCACATTGACCACGCCGATCGTGAGCGCACCCTTGCGCTTGGCCTCGCGGATAGCCGCCAAGGTATCGGCTGTCTCGCCCGACTGCGACAAGGCGATGACCACGGTCTTCTCATCGATCAATGGTTTGCGATACCGAAACTCCGAAGCGTATTCCACCTCGACCGGAATGCCGGCGTATTCCTCGAGCATATACTCTCCCACCAGCCCCGCGTGATACGATGTCCCGCACGAAATGATGATGACACGATCGATGGATCGCAATCGCTCCTGTACCTGTTCGAGTCCGCCGAGTTTTGCCGCACCTTCCTCGGGTAGTAATCGTCCTCGCAAGGCATCTTCGAAACTTTTGGGCTGCTCGAAAATTTCCTTGAGCATAAAATGCGGATAGCCGTCTTTCTGCGCCTGCTCGGGCGACCATTCGAGCGTCTGCTCTTTTTTAACAAGCTCTTTGTGATTCAATGCCTTGACCGCATACCGATCCTGTTCGATAATCGCCATTTCACTGTCTTCCAGATACACCACCTTGTCCACGTGTCCCACCATCGCCGAGACATCGGATGCCACCAGATACTCATCCGTACCGACGCCGATTACCAGCGGACTGCCCTTGCGTGCCGTAAATATCTTCCCGGGTTCATCGACGCTGATCACCGCCACGCCATACGTGCCACGCAACAGCGCGAGCGCGGACATAAAGGCATCCTCGAATGTATCCGTTTTCAGGTGCTCTTCGATAAGGTGCGCGATAACTTCGCTATCGGTCTCGGACACGAAGGTGTGTCCTTTGGCGATAAGGCTGTTTTTCAATTCCTGATAATTCTCCACGATACCATTGTGCACCAAACTCAATCGTCCCGAGCAATCGCTGTGGGGATGTGCATTGGTTTCGGTCGGTCGGCCGTGCGTCGCCCAGCGGGTGTGCGCGATGCCGATGCCTGTTTCCCGAGTATCGTCTTTCGCCTTCGACTCAAGCTCGACCACCTTTCCGACCGCTTTGGTCACTCGCATCGCTCCGTCTTGTATCACCGCCATCCCGGCGCTATCATAGCCGCGATACTCCAAACGACGCAGTCCTTCGATTAAAAAATCCTTCGCGTTGCGCTTGCCGATGTAGCCGATAATTCCGCACATAGGGGTAAAGATAAGAATAATGATTCCTGCCCCTACTCTACCACCAAAGAACCCCTTCAACAAGAGGGTTTCGGAGTGCTCTCACTTATTTTGAGCATACAAAAACGGCAGAGGTAATCCATTGTACCCCGCCGTTTTTTTGACTATTTCTTCATTCGTTCGCCTTAGACATCATTCTACACTTCCTTAATAATTGACGTCTGACGAATGCTTGACTCATTTTCCCAACAGTAAATAATTCTTGATAGCACTCCGCCGCTTGTACTGATGATAACAGTGACATTTTTTTGATAATATCTTTATCTACCACCCAAAAATCATTAGGGTAGGTATACCAAAGATACTTCTGGAATTGCAAATGGAGCATGATTTCAGCATACGGACTGACATCTAAACACGTCGGTTTCGGATATCGATCACTCCAATCGATATGCATTTTCGATTCATGCTCCAAAAAAACATATCCGATGCGCATTAATTTTCGCCGTTCTTTTTTTGACGTAACTTCGAATGCGTGATTAATAAGCATGCGTGCCATAACCATACACTGCTCGCTTATCCATATCCCCTTCAATCTTGTCCCCATATATATTCCACCTTGTCCAAAGTCATCCAGGAATTTTTCCACTATAGGTAGCAGTAGCTCCCACCCCAGCCATACCATGCGAGGGTAAAAGCGAATTGTCGCACAAGCTTCGCTGAAAGCATCGATGTCGATTTCATAATATTCTTTATGTTGGAGTTCTTGTAGCGGTTCGATGTTATCCACACTAAACATTTCTTCACTCATAATACACCCCCTGGATGCATATTTTTCAATTTACAAAACCATTTCCGATTGGATAATGGGTCTATTCTAGACTCCTGACTGTATCATAGCATTCTGCTTTTGTCAAGGTCCGCTTCACGGTTTACTCTGTGAAAAAAGTCAGTTGGGAGAAATCGGACACAATAAAATCCGCGTCGGGGCTGCGAGTATCGCGGTAGCGGCCTTCCGGGCGCATCATCTGGACGGTCTTGACCTGCGAAAGGCGCTGGTTGACATCTTGCACAAACTCAGCGCGATCATCAAAAAACCAAACGCGTTCATCGAAATCGCCGCGCTTCATCATCGCTTCGATCGGCTCATACTTTTTTTCCTGTACGATGAAGATGTCCTGGAAATATGATGTCAATCCGGTGCCGGCTATTTTGTCGCTCTGAAACTGGGACTGCCCGAAGGAAAGAATGTAGAGCTGTATACCCTTCCGCTGTGTCTGTTCCAAAAACGGCTTCACATCTGAAAAAACATACGCCGAAGTGTCTTTCAAAAATTCCGAAACATTCGCCTTCAATGTCTGTATATCGATAGCGGGATACTGTTTCGCGATAGTATCCGTATGCGTCTGTGCCTCATACACCTCGATGCTTTCGCCCATACGACGGTGCGCCTCCCGGTAGGTTGCTTCATACACTTCGGGCGTCAAACCGGCAGCGACGAAGAGCTGGCTGTAATCGATCACGAAATCGCGGGTATTGAAAAGCGTATCGTCAAAGTCAATAAAAACTTTCATAGGATATCGTGTATTACTTTTTTATTCTCATTGACCGTCATCAGGAAGGCGATGACCTGCGCCAATTTGTCCGAGTCGTGGCGGATGAAGGCACGCGTGTTGGTGATGGCATCGTTTTTGCGTATTTCCGGAACCTTATCGCTCACCACATTCGCCTTGATCACTTTATACGTCCGCGCGTCATACTCGACGAATCGCACCAAAGTGTCCTTACCTTCGAACTGCTCGTACTTTTCGATCAGATTCTTTTTTGGTTTGCGGTCATTGCATATCACATAATCGATCCTGCCTTTGCCAATATACTGCTCTAGGGAGTGCACGTATTCGCGAATGCTCCAACCATTAGTCAGTCCTCGCTTATTGGTAAGGTTGGCGACATAGATGACGTCGGCTTTGGATCGCTTGATGGCCTGCGCGATTTTTTTGACCAAAAGATTGGGTATCAGGCTGCCGAATTGATCCCCGGGTCCGAGGATGATGATATCCGCCTCACCGATGGCCTCGAGCGCATCGGCATTGGCGCGCACCGGATGCTCAAGCTCGATATGGTCGAGCATCCTACCTTCCTCGCGCAGGTGTTTGTTGTCGTCGAGCTGGTCTTCGCCATAGAGCACTTCGCCGTTTTCGAGGGTGATGACCAATCGCATATCGTCTTCGGTGACCGGAAGCACCCTGCCTGATACATTGAGAATGCGCGATGCTTCCGTAAGTCCGCGCGACATACCGCCGCAGGTTTTTTCCAGAGCGCTGATCAAAAGATTGCCGAAGTTGTGTCCTTGCAGACCGCCGTGCTCGAAGCGATAATTCATCAGCTCGCGCATCGTCTGCGATGACTGCGAAAGCGCCACCAAGCACTGTCGCACATCCCCGGGAGGCAGCACGCCGAGCTCGTCGCGCAGCACGCCGGTCGATCCGCCATTGTCGGCCATTGAGACGATCGCCGAAAGCTCTACCGGATATTTTTTCAATCCCGAGAGCAAGGTGAAACTTCCTGTTCCACCGCCGATGGTGACGATCTTTTTTTGCTTCATATGGTAGTGTGTATAAAATCGATGCTCTATTCGCTATTGTTCTTGCTTGTATAGAAACAAGGAAATTACAAGACTGACAAAAATTGCTCTGCTAAAACGACATCGCCAGGATTGCCAACCGGAAGCCACTGCGTTGTCACTTCCACTTTGACCGGATAGTCACGACTCATAACCACGAGCGTTTGAGGCAAACCATACTCCGTTTCGGATATCGCAACAGGAGAATATTTGAAAAAATCAGTGTTTAATATATACGCACCTGTATTCACGAGCCCCTCTACAAAACCATGTGGACGCTCTACTACCTCAATAAGGTTACTATCCTTATCGACCGTCACAATACCAAACGATGCGGCGTTTTGCGTACGATAACCAAGTAGTGCCAATGGGTGCCGCATTATTTTCTCGATATCATCGAGGAGGTACAGATCATCCCCCATCGTCACCAAAAATTTCCCGCGCACGATATCTTTCACGAGGTGGATGGCGCCCGCTGTTCCGTTGAGCACCGTCTGCTCAACATAGCGAATGTTTCGCCCCTCCCACGTATCACCGAAGTATCCGATGATGATGTCTTTTTTGTAACCGACGATAAGGATGACTTCATCGATGTTTTCCGGGAGCA
Source organism: uncultured Bdellovibrionales bacterium (assembly GCA_964624415.1). GTDB lineage: Bacteria > Patescibacteriota > Minisyncoccia > Moranbacterales > UBA1568 > JAQTRS01. Next base: position 18,915 of record CAZUWR010000010.1, read on the forward strand.
TCCGTATCTTGTGCGCCAGCAAAGGCTCACCAAGGACAGAGACCATCGGCTTTGGGATATCATTCGTCAATTCACCCATTCTCGTCCCTCGTCCGGCCGCCAGTATCACGCATTGCATAATTTTATACGACAATATTCATCAATCGATTCGGCACGAAAATGATTTTCTTGATGTCTTTTCCTTTCGTATGCAGCGCAACCTTCTCATCCTGCAAAGCAAGCGCCTCGACATCCTTCTGCGCCGTATCCGTCGCCACCGATACTTTGGCGCGCAATTTGCCATTCACCTGCACGACAATATCCACCGTTTGGGCCTGCAAAAAATGCGGATCCGCTTTTGGCCACGTGGCTGTGAAAATCGATTCGGTATGACCGAGCATCTCCCAGAGTTCTTCGGCAATATGCGGCGCAAACGGAGACAAAAGTAAGAGCAGTGTTTCAAAATTTTCCTGAGCAATGTCTTTGCTTCGATCCATTTCATTGGCGAGTATCATCAGACTGCTGATGACGGTATTGAGGTGAAACCCCTCGATATCCTGCGTGACTTTTTGAATCGTCTTATGCAACAGCGTCTGCAAAGTAGTGCTCTTTGCTTTTTGCTGATCGTTTTCCGTTGATTGTTGATTGTTGATTGTTATCTTGGATCCCATCCTCCATACCTTTTCCAAGAAGCGTCGCGGTCCGACGAGATTGTCCGTCTTCCAGGCTTTCGCATCCTCGAGCGGCCCCATAAACATCTCGTATAAGCGCAAGGAATCCGCGCCGAATTGCTTGACGACATCATCCGGATTAACAACATTGCCAAGCGACTTGCTCATCTTGCGTCCATCTTCCGCCAAGACCATCCCCTGGTGTTTGAGCTTTAGGAACGGCTCATCGAAATCAACCAGACCGTATTTGCACAGCACTTTGGTAAAAAAGCGCGCATAGAGAAGATGGAGCACCGTATGCTCGGCACCGCCCATATACACGTCCACCGGGAGCCACCGCTTCAGCTTTTCCGCATCCGCGAATACTTCGGCATTGTGCGGATCGGCGAAACGCAGATAATACCAGCTCGAACAGACGAACGTGTCCATCGTGTCGGATTCGCGTCTGGCTTTTTCTCCGCATTTCGGACACTTCACATCATGGAAACTTTCCGAACGCGTGAGCGGTGACTCCCCTGTCGGACGAAAATCCACATCCGTCGGAAGTTTGATCGGCAAGCTTTCTTCCGGCGCCGGCAATTCTCCGCAGGTATCGCAGTAGATGATCGGTATCGGCACGCCCCAATAACGCTGACGAGACACCAGCCAATCGCGCAAACGGTAATTCACTTTCTTTTCGCCGAGATTTTTTTCTTCAAGCCAAGCAGTCATTTTCTCGCGCGCTTGCGCCGAGGTGAGGTCGGAGAATGCTTCGGATTTGACAACAATACCATCTCCGGTAAAACATTCATCCCCCTTCATCAGCACCTGCCACATATACTGGAAATTTTTGAGATTGAGAAATGTTTCCATCTTGTCTCCGTCGATCCACACCGCCTTGTGATTCGCTGTCTCCTCCTCTTTCGGTTCTTCCCATACATCATCTTTAAGTTCAAACAGCATACCGACACCGTCCGCATACCGATTGACTTGTTTGTGCGCGGCGAAAAAAGACGTGTGCATCGCTTTGCCGACATACTGCACAAATGAAGGATGTTTGTATCCGGTTTCTTCAATGATTTCGCGAAGCGCTGCTTCGATAGGGTCTTCACCTTCCTCGATACCGCCGATGATACCGGAATGCCAGCCGAATTTTTCCCAATCCAAACACAGATACTTATCTTCTTTCCAGTGTTTCACCAGTGCAAAGGCGGTTTTTCTCCGCACGGTCGGCATGTTGGATCGTGTCGCGTCTTTGCCTTCGGAAGTGGAGAAAAACGGTGCGACGGATACCTTTATCGGCAAATCATATTTCTTCGCGAATGCGAAATCGCGCTCATCATGAGCCGGCACGGCCATCACCGCGCCCGTACCGTAATTGCCCAACACGTAATCCGCTACATACACCGGCACTGCCTCGCCGGTAAACGGATTGATCGCTTCGATACCGTTGAGTTTCACGCCGGTTTTTTCTTTGGACAGTTCCGTTCGCTCAAGCTCGGTTTTTTTCGCAGTTGCCTCAAGATACTGATTCACCTCTTCCCAATTGCGTATATGTAATTCGCCGTTGATTGTTGATTGTTGATTGTTGATTGTTTGGTCTTGTTTATTGTTTATTGTTAATTGTTTATTGATAAGAGGGTGCTCCGGCGCCACTACCACATAGGTGCAGCCGAAAATCGTATCCACGCGCGTCGTGAAGACTTCGATATATTCCACCTCTGTTATTTTTTCAGAAGATTCCTCGGCTACGCTCGGAATGACAAAGGGAGTTTCTTGCATTTTAATGGCAAACTTCACCAGCGTCCCTTCGCTACGGCCGATCCAGTGTTGCTGGGCTTTTTTGGTCGATTCCGGCCAGTTGATAGTGTCTAGTCCCGAAAGCAACCCAGACACATCTTTTCCGGCTCCTTTTTGGTCTTCGATAAAATCCGTGATCTTAAAAAACCACTGCTTCAGATCCTTCTGCGTCACTTCCGTCTTGCAACGCTCGCATACGCCGTCCACCACTTGCTCATTGGCCAGCACGGTCTGACACGACGGGCACCAGTTCACGCTCGCCTGTTTGCGATAGGCTAAGCCGTTTTTGTAAAGAAACAAGAAAAACCACTGCGTCCATTTATAATACTCAGGTGAAGAGGTGTCGATTTCGCGCGACCAGTCATAGGAAATACCGAGGCTTTTGATCTGACGGGTAAAATTGGCGATGTTCTGATGCGTTTTCTCATCGGGATGTACGCCGGTTTTGATAGCGTAGTTTTCCGCAGGAAGTCCGAAGGCATCCCACCCGATCGGATGCAAAACTTCACATCCCTGCAAACGCTTATAGCGCGAATAGATATCCGTAGCAGTGTAATTCTCCACATGCCCCACGTGCAGACCATCTCCCGACGGATACGGGAACATATCCAACACATAGCATTTTTCCTTGCTCGATTCATCGGATGCCTGACCGGCATGTGTTTCCAACCAGCGATCTTGCCATTTTTTTTCGATTGTTTTAGCGCTGTATTGACTAGCCATAAAAGGTAAGGATGTCTGTGTTTGGCACATTTCGTCGTTCTCCCGACGCGTCGGGACGCCTTAAAACACACTCAAATACAAACATCCTCTAAATTAAGAGTATTGCCCTCAGTATAGCCTCTTTGTGACTTTTTTTCAATCTTGACAGATTCACCTTCAAATGATATGGTTATCTATTCCCTACAATACGGAATACTCAGAACCTTACCAATCCAATCAATCTCAAATATGAGGAGTGCATCATGGAAACCCGAGAAAAAACAAAGTTCACTCAAGATTCATCTTTTTCGCAATACTTTTTTTTACTCCTTTGGGAGCAAAATAAACTCTCCTCTATAGATATGCTCTGGCATCTTAGTCCCTTATGGGACAGCAGTCCAGGGTGCGCGCTCTATGAAATGGTGTACGAAGCGAAGGTTGTCGATGCGGATGAAATCAATGCGACTATCAAAGCATGGTTTCAAATTCAATTCAATAAACTTCTAACGGATCTAACGCTCGTTTCTCAAGACGAACTGAAGAGAAACTTGCTGGAAATCTATAGCTACACCTCCTGGGATACGCAGCATAAAGATCTCTGCAACTGGATAGCTCAGACATTCGATCAGCATTACGCTCTTTTGAAGGCGTGCTACGGAAGGATTTCCAATACAGAGGCCGACAAAAATCTTTCGATGCTGTTTCATTGCGTCGTCCGAGCCGAAGAGCCGTATCGTGAAAATTTTCGTAATCGCTTTCGTAAGTTTTTATGGGAGAATAAGATGTCATTCCGATATGTATTTCGTCCGGATGAGATGTTTGCTGCCGCGTACTTTAACTCTGAAACGGGCCAATGGCATCATAAAGCACATTCGTTTCTGACTCGCTTTGGCAAGAAAACCAAATGTGCTATCAAAGATGTTCCAGATAGGCGGAATACTCCTAAAAAAGGATTGGTCAACGTCCTTCGGATACTGCTCTTTCGATTCCTTCTTCCCAAAGAAGGGTTCGGGCAAGCATCAACGACTGGGGACGACGACCGAGTCGAGGCATGGCTCAAAGAAAACGAGATTCTCTCCGAAAACGATGCTGATATTCTCTGAGTCGATAATAAAGAGGGGCACGCGGATATTCGCACGCCCCTCTTATCATATCTACTCAGCCGGTTTAGCGATTGAGCCAGCTATAGAGCTTTTTCACCACCACATAGAGTATGCCTCCGAAGATGAGCAGAAGAATGATGAGTATCGGCAGTACCGCTATAATGAATGATATGAGGAAGCTGATCATACGCTGTCCTGCCACGATGAGCGCGTTCACGGCATTCTTTACTTCCTGTGATGGGCGCCAAGTCGTGTCCGCTTTGCCGACCTGTGCATCCTCTGAGAAGGACACATTGATAGTGGACATATCTGTCTGATTGTCGAGGTATTTCACCTGTGCTTGGAGCTGTTCGATTTCACCACGTACGCGTGCCAACTGCATCGTTACCTGAAGCACGTCGTCTATCTTATTGGTATCACGATCGAGGATAGCAGCGATCGATTCTTCTTCTGCTTGCTTGTTTTTCAGCCGAGCCTGCAGGTCGATATAGTCGCTCGTCACATCCTGTCCGCTCGTCGTCTCACTGGCCACCACGCGGGCTATGGACTTAGCGCTTTGCATCGCTTCATCAAAATGCGCTACCGGAACCTTGAGTGTCGCTTGTCCGCTCTTGCTCACACCGTTTCCGGAAACATCATACACGGAAGAGGAAAAAATATCGCCACCAAATTGCGAAGCGACCCATCGCAAATGCTCCATGGTTTTTTCAACGCTTTCCACCTGCAAAGAGAGGTCTCCTGTTTTGATGACTTTCTTTTCCGTCACCAGAGCATTGTCCTCCGGCGCTGCCGTCATCATCCCTACCGCAGGTGCGCTCACTGCCTCCGAAGATTTCATCATATCCGTACTTGCGACATCGCTTCCGTATGTCATCGGGCTTTGCAACGGTGTCACAGTATTTCGCGAAAAACCGCCAGACCCGGTGTCTGACATCATCGTAACACCTTGATTACGGTTCGCTATACTCATCACTACAGCCAGTACAAATATGACAATGGCAGCGATCGCGATACCTTTCGCAATGTGCGGGATAGGAAGCGTTTTTTTCGGCGATGCGGTTTTCATATATTTGTATTAAAACTAAATCCTATTCCCAGTATATCACAGTTTTTTTATAGCAAAGAAGAGGTCGCCTATCGGCGTACCTCTTTCTTATGATGCATAATAATTGTTCTTACTCCCTTCTTTCGATTATAAAAACTCGCATCTATACCCTTCCCATTTATCTTGCTGATTTTGCAACTCCGTAACAAGTTGTTCGAGCGATTTATTATGCGGATATGCCCATATTTCTTGTGAAGCGCCGCCGCCGATAACCTTGATACGAAGTCCGCCCGACTGCACAGAGACCTTAACATGCTTGAATTGCCCCTTCTGAGTAATGACGCCCAGAACATATGTTCTTACCGATAACATGCTCTCAAGCGATTCGATAATGGGTATAGCAGCATCAATAAACGTCGTGTGTTTCTTTGAACACTTTGATGAACATTTCTTATTGTTTGTAGGCATATATCCTCCTAAAAGTACCCCTGTCAGCCTATTTGAAAATTGGGATTTTGTCAATATCTACTCCTATTTCGATATATCTTCGTATGTATTATGTTTACTTCGATGCTTTCGTGCCACACGGATGCGCGCCAAGTGTTTTTGCAGCGACGCCGCCACGCGAGCATACTCCTCACTGTCATGCCGCACTGTCTGCTGCATCAATTCTTCCGCCCGCTTGCGAGCCTCTTGCGCGCGATCCATATCGATAGCCTCCGCGCGTTCCGCCGTATCCGCCAAGAGCGTCAAGACATTGTCATGAAATTCCACGAAACCGCCCGACACCGCCAGGGTCGTTTCTTCACTCTGGGCTGATTCCTTGCGAAACACAACCTCGCCCGCCGTAAGCGCCCCGATATACGGGATATGCTCTGGGAGCATCGTAATCTCACCATCCTTAATAGGAAGGGTTATCTGATAAACTTCCTCTTCAGAAACTACCTTTTCCGGGGTGATGATTTTGAGAATAATACGATTCATAATGGTTTTTTGTTGCAAAAAACTTTTTGATTATCCATCTATCCTTCTGTCATTCCGAGCGTAGCCGAGGAATCTCTTCTTGATTGAGCAGATCCTTCGACTACGCTCGGAATGACACTTTGTGCGTTTCTTGTTGATTGTTATTTGTTCACTGTTGATTGCGTTTCGCTTGCCAACACTTCATCGATAGCGCCCTTCATATAGAAATCTTGCTCGGGAATGGCGTCAAGTTCGCCGGAAAGAATTTTTTCAAAACCGTCGATAGTGTCGGAAAGCTTCACATACTTGCCGGTTGCTCCCGTAAACTGCTCCGCCACAAAGAACGGCTGAGAGAGATACTTCTGGATCTTGCGCGCACGCACGACAAGGAGTTTATCTTCCTCGGTCAATTCCTCCATTCCCAAGATGGCGATGATGTCTTGCAAGTCTTTGTAGCGCTGCAACACCTTCTGCACGCCACGCGCCACCTTGTAATGCTGCTCGCCCACGATATTGGGATCGAGGATGGTGGAATTGGAATCGAGCGGATCGACGGCCGGATAGATGCCAAGCTCGGTCAAAGCGCGCGACAGCACGACTGTCGAATCGAGGTGTGCAAAGGTCGCAGCCGGGGCCGGATCAGTCAGATCGTCAGCCGGCACATAGACCGCCTGCACGGAAGTAATAGACCCCTTCTTTGTTGACGTGATTCTTTCTTGAAGACTTCCCATCTCTTCAGCCAGTGTCGGCTGATACCCCACTGCACTCGGGATACGACCAAGGAGCGCCGAGACTTCCGAGCCAGCCTGCGTGAAGCGGAAGATATTGTCGATAAACAGCAAGACGTCTTTCTGCTCGTCATCACGGAAATACTCCGCCATCGTCAGTGCTGAAAGCGCGATGCGTTGGCGCGCTCCCGGCGGCTCATTCATTTGACCGAAGACGAGCGCCGTTTTGTCGATCACACCCGAGTCTTTCATTTCATGGTAAAGGTCATTGCCCTCGCGCGTACGCTCGCCCACTCCGGCAAATACCGAGTAGCCACCGTGCTCCTGCGCGATATTGCGGATAAGTTCCTGAATCACCACGGTCTTGCCCACGCCCGCCCCGCCGAAGAGCCCGACCTTGCCGCCTTTCATAAACGGACAGATGAGGTCGATGGCCTTGATACCGGTCTCGAAAACCTGGGCTTCCGTGGACTGCTCATCAAATGACGGCGCCTTGCGGTGAATGGAACGCTTCGTTTGTGTCTTCACGTTTTCTTTGCCATCAATGGCATCACCGAGCACATTAAACATCCGTCCCAGAATTTCCTTGCCAACCGGTACCGAAATCGGCGCACCTGTGGCGCAGACTTCCAGTCCGCGAGAAAGACCGTCGGTCGCGCCCATCGCCACCGCGCGCACGCGATTGCCACCGATATGCTGATGGGTTTCGAGTACCAGTTTGCCACCATCTGAAAGATCGATTTCCAGAGCGTCATAAATCTTCGGCAATGCGCCCTCTGAAAATTCCACATCCACCACCGGTCCGATAATTTGTATGATTATTCCGTTCATAGGTTTTTTCTTGCTTTATTAAGGCTATTGTACTATAAAATACTTGACAAATGGGTAATTATGGAGTATACTTGCTCTTCGATGAGTTTTGAGATTATCTCGTATTCATTGATGCTTAACAATCCATTTTATATCGATCTCCAAAGGAGAAAACCATGTTGATTCTAATATCCATAATCTACGCAATCATTGTAATGGCGCTGACACTGCTTGAATTTTTATGTCTTCGCGGCTTCTGCCGATTTCTCGCGCAAGCCATGGTCAATGGCTTTGGTAACGGTCTGCCAGAGACAGAAAAAATCAAGTATCGTTTCTGGATAAGCGTCATGATTTTTTTAGTAATCGTCCTGATTGCATGGAAACTCATGATACTGTTATTATATGCCAATACGCTCCTGCCGATGGCTATTCTGAAGGTTTTATTTTAAATTTCACCTCACTATCGGGATTCGATGCTTTCCAATCCCGAAGTATGTTGTGAAACCCTCCCGCCTTTCAGTCACTGTTACAGCGTAACATACTGAAGGGTGGTTTTTTTTATTTCAGGGAACGAGATTCTTCACTGCGTTCAGAATGACAGAGCTGTCGTCCTGAGTGAAACGAAGGACCCCGTACGATAAGAGATGGCTCTATAAAGTCCGGGATTCTTCGCTTTGCTCAGAATGACAACAAATCTTTCCATTCCGGATTTCGCTCTTCAATCAATGCAATCTTCTTTTTCCGTACCCAACCCTTGATTTTCTTTTCCGCTGCGATAGCGTCGTTCGGTTCGAAAAATTCCTCGCAATAGACCAGCTTCTCAACATTGTATTTACTCGTAAAACCTTTTACTATTTTATTCTTATGTTCATATATTCGCCTTTCGATATCCCTGGTCACGCCCGTATACAGTACGGTGTTTCTTTGATTCGTAGCGATGTAGACATAATAACTCATAATGTTTCGTGATAATAGTTCGAGATCCTTCGCTTCGCTCAGGATGACAAGCGTATCACCCGCTCACGGCGGCCATACCGGCGGAGAGTTCGGCTATTTCTTGCGTCACCTTGGCCTGGCGGAGCTGGTTGTACGAGAGTGTGAAATCGGCGACCATATCCTTGGCGGCGTCGGTGGCATTGCGCATCGCCATCATCCTCGCTGCTTCCTGCGAAGCATTGGACTCGAGTATGGCGTGCAGGATCTGCATCTCGATCAATCGCGGGATAAGGGTTTGCAATACCGTTTCCGGTGATGGTTCGATGGCATACTGCGCCGAAGGACTCGACGTTCCTGATGATTTCGCCGCCGCCATTGTCGTGCGTTCGTCTACCGGTGTGTGCATATCATTCATCTCCGAAAGCTGATCCTCAAGCGCGCCCTGCGAGAGCGGTAGGAGTCTGCGCGTATGTGTCTTTTGCACCATCGGCGAGACATAGTCGGTGTAGACGAGCATCACCTTGTCATAGCGACCGCTTTCGTATTCTTCACGTACCAATCGTGCCACAGGCCGTACTTCTTCAGCTCGTGTCGCAATCAACGCCTCCGGAAACGAAGCTTTGATAGCCCCCTCGAATCGTCGCAGCATCTGATCGCCTTTTTTGCCGACGGACACGAAGTCTATCTGCTTTGCACTGATATTTCGCTCTGCCAATTTCCCGATTTCACTGCGCACTTGCTTCATCACCTGCGTGTTGAACGATCCGCACAAGCCGCGATGGGACGTCACCACCACGCACAGCACTTTCTTCACAAGGCGCTCACGAAAGAGCGTGTTGTTGTCAGCATCCTTCATCGCCTGCGAGACTTTGGCCAGCACCTGCAAAGACGCAGCCGCATACGGGCGGATAGCCACCACATTAGCCACGGCCTTGCGCATCTTGACAGCGGAAATCATCTCCATAGCCCGGGTGATCTTGCCCGTGCTCTTGATGCCTTTTATGCGTTGTTTGAGTTCTTTGGTGGATGGCATAACTTTTCAATCAACAATTATCAATTAACAAGAAACAAGTGTGTATCCATCGTTAACTGTTGATTGTTAATTGTTAACTGCGCTAAAACATTTTCTTAAACTC
>CAZUWR010000011.1:0-26697 GCA_964624415.1 uncultured Bdellovibrionales bacterium
GGAACAATGAGGATTTGAAAAAAGAGGTGGAGAAGTTTTTGGGGAATGATGTGCCAGCTTGCTTAAAAAATGGTCCTAAAGCCGTGTTGGCTAGAAGCATTGCAAGTCCTAATAGAGAAGCAGTTCATTTTCTACAGGTCGCTCGAAAACTTGGTTTGCAGCCCGTTTTTTTTGAGTATTTAAGTGATAAATTTGTTTCTAAAAATTTTGATAAATATCATTTGGCAAAAGTATTTTTTTATGATGGAAAAGGTAAGCATACTGGTGATAAAGTAACAACAGAGAACATTATAGATATAAAGCGCGTTGATGGAGAATCAATGAATAATATAAAAACTACATGGGGAGAGGGATTTTCAGTGTTTCATCACAGGATGCTTCAAGAGATGTTATCGCATAAAAGTATCAATCATGCTGTTGATATGTCAGCATGGCTTATAAAAAATGGTGGTAATGCGAGAGCGTATTATTTGCATCATCTTGCGCTTTTTATGTGTCACGGTGTTTTAGCAGAGTTGTTTTTGCTGTATACTGCAGAGGACAGGATATTTTTTGAAAATATTGTGAAGCCTGCTATAGAATTATTGGAAGAAAAATTTGGTATTCTTCCAATAATTACGCCTATCTCACCCGCACATTTGGGTGCAGACATTGCATGGAAGTACTACCCTGAATCTATGAAAAAATTGATTCCCGATGTAGTTTGATGTTGTGTATATAAAATATAAAAACAAAATAGTATGGATTTCAACCTTGTTACGATTAATGAAATATGCTATCAGTTCATACAACAAAATAATCGTGCACTTTTATACTACTCGCATATTCCAACTGCGCTCATAGCTCTTTTTTTGAGTTCGTTCGTTTTCTTTAAGAGCGGAAAGTCATTGAGTAGCAAGTTATTACTCGCACTGTCTGTGTTCTTTTGTCTTTGGTCTGCGTTTGATTTAGCAATCTGGATGAGTTTTGACACTCGTGCAGTTATGTTTTTCTGGTCGCCAATCGGGTTACTTACTATGCTTATCTTCGCCGTGTCCGTGTATTTCACGTATGTGTTTTTCGATGATGCGGATATATCGTTCGCAAAAAAATGGTGCATCTTCGGGCCGATCATCCCGGCAATTCTCATCACGCCCAGTACACTCAATCTCAATGTGTTCAACAGTGTGAGTTGCGAAGCGGTGGAAAATCAGTGGTTCGTGAATTACTATAATTTCTACGGGGCGGTGGCCTTGGTCTGGATCGTGGTACTTGCTTTGGTGCGCTATCGCGGGGCCGATTATCATCGTCGAAGGCAGATCATCCTTTTCACTCTCGGGATGGAGTTTTTCTTGTTTTCTTTCGTGACGACGGGTTATCTGGCATCGTTGCTCGGAAATTTCAACCTTGTTATCTACGGATTGTTCGGTATGCCGATTTTTATGGCTTTTCTCGCGTATCTTATCGTGCGCTACAAGGCTTTTGATATAAAGCTCTTCGGAGCGCAGGCACTGGTGGTGTCACTGGTCATCCTGACAGGTGCGCAGTTTTTCTATATCAAAACCCAGACTAATTTTATTCTCACGATTCTGAGTTTCATTATGGTGGTGTCTGCCGGTATCCTCCTCATCAAGTCCTTCAAGCGATCCGAGGAACGCAAAGAGGAATTGCAGATTATGGCGGATCGGCTCGCCGTTTCCAATGAGCGGCTCCGCGAGCTCGATCATACCAAGACGGAATTCATCTCCATCGCTTCGCATCAGCTCCGCACACCGCTCACCTCCATCAAGGGCTACTGCTCACTGATTCTCGAGGGCGCGTACGGGGACGTCAATCCCGATCTTGAGGAAGTGATCCATCGTCTCATTTTTTCCAATGACCGCCTCGTCAATCTGGTTGAAAACCTGCTCAACATCTCGCGTATGGAAGCGGGCCGTATGGAATACCAGTTTGAGGAGCAGCCGATCGAGGATATTCTCAAAGAGCTTTACGCTTCCTTCACCTTTGCCGCCACTTCCAAAAAGCTCGACTTCAAACTGGCTCTCCCCGAAAGCCCGCTCCCACCCCTCAAGCTCGACAAGCAGAAGATCCAGGAAGTCTTCTCCAATCTCATCGACAATGCTATCAAGTATACCAATGAGGGTGATGTGGTCATCGAAGCCAAATACGATCAGGAAAAAAACAAAGTCCATATCACCGTCAAAGACTCCGGTATCGGTATCCCAAAAGAAGAAGTCCAATTCCTCTTCACCAAATTCTCCCGAGGCAAAGATATCAACCGTCTCCATGCCAACGGTACGGGACTGGGACTCTATGTCGCCAAAAACATCATCGAAGCCCACAAGGGCAAAATCTGGATCGAATCCGAAGGCGAGGGCAAAGGCACAACGTTTGTAGTGGAGTTGGGGTAGGGAATACTCCGCGTAGAATTTCTGTCAATCCGTTTTGACGCTGTATGGAAAATCAGATTGACAGTGAGTCTTGTTTCTGTTATCATAAATAGTTAGTTTATTAAAGCTAGCTCTTAAACTAGCGAAATCTATCGAGTTTAAGAATGTTTTGTTATTTAACAATCTGTGTTTAAAGAGGTGGTGAAATGAAAGTTCTATTGGTGTATCCTAATGTGTTAGACTTAGCTCGTTTCAAAGAAAAACGAAAAGAGTTTCCTCCGTTTGGCGTTCTTTACCTTGCTGCAATTGCAGAGCGGTATGGCTATGACGTGAGCATTGCAGCTATAAATAATGGGGACGCTATGAACTTGAGGGACTATGACGTCGTCGGTTTCAGCATTCCTTCGTCAGCGACATACAACATAGTAAAATCTGTAAGGTTCGAGAGTGTTTACAAAGATAATGCTGTCATTTTGATTGGTGGGGTTCATTCGAACTTTTATCCGATTGAAACACTTAGCGATATAAAGCCAGATGTGGTGGTATTTGGTGAAGGCGAAGAAGCTTTTGTCGAGATTCTTGATGCGATCAGCGTAGGGAGATCTCTTTCTAGGGTAAAGGGTCTCTATTATTTCGATAATGGAACAATTGCCTTTTCAGGACAAAGACAATTTTCAAAAAATATTGATTGGTTACCTGCTTTGCCTGCAAGACATCTTTTATCTCAGGATTCTTTCATTATGAATAATCGATTGTCAAATACTGATATGAAGATGGCTCATGTTATGTTTTCTCGCGGTTGTCCATTTCCCTGTGCTTTTTGTGCGGCTGCTAGAACGCGTATACAATATCGTTCTGGATGGCATGCTCGTCAGGAACTCAGTCAATTGAAAGAAGAATATAACATTGATGGATTTGCGGTAACTGATGATAACTTCATCATTAGTCCGCATAAGGTGCTTGATGTCGCAAATTCAATCAAAGATTTGAATTTAAAATGGTCTGCATTATCGCGGGTCGATACTTTTCGTGAGGATTTAGCAAGAATTATTTACGCGGCTGGATGTATTGAGGTAAAATTCGGTGTTGAAAGTGGGAGTGAAAGTTTATTGAAGGCGATGAAGAAGAATATTACTCGAGAACAGATTATCGCTACTCTCAAACTCGCTAAGAGTATTGGAATAAACGCAAAAGTATTTATTATTCACGGTTACCCGGGCGAAAATATGGCAACGACACTTGAAACTATCTCTCTATTGGAACAAGTTAAGTGCTATATTGATCGGATTTCGCTGTTTCGTTTCGTTCCATTGCCAGGAACGTATGTGTATAATAATCCGAAAGAGTTTCATTTGCATGGAACCGATAGGGATTCTGATTGGAATGGTGATTGGGGGAAATACCATATCTATAACAATGATTTTCACTGGTGGGGGACTTCTGATGATTTCATTGAGATGGATAGAGGATATGTTTTACTTCAACAATACGTGGATAGTATCTGGCCAAATGAGTTTTCTACTGATTAGATTGCTTTTTTTGCCTTTATGGCTTACCTTATATAAGGTAAGCCACTTTTTATTTTATATGAAAAAAGTATATATCGGTGTTGGCTTTAAAGAAAGAAAAGCTTTAAATAATGAAATAAGTGTTATAAAAGAAGTTTTGATTTCGAATGGATATACGCCAGTTGTATTTGTAGATGATTTCTCTTTTGAACCTTCTGATGAGAGGGAGATGATGAGAGTTGCCTGTCAGGAGATTTCGGATTCTGAAATGCTTGTGGCGGAACTTTCAAGTAAGGCTATCGGCGTTGGAATAGAAGTTGGTTACGCGAAGGCCTTGGGTAAAAGGATTGTGTATCTTCGTAGGAAAGATGCTGAATATTCGAAAACAATCGGTGGTTTGGCGGATGAATCAATCGAATATGATAATGTGGATGATTTGAAAGAAAAGTTTTCGTCTGTTGTTACGGTATAGTAGTAGCGGAAAAAACGAATTAAGAAAAAATATCTTTGCTATGTCTACTATTGTCGCCATCGGAGGAGGAGAATTGAAAGAGCTGGAAACATTGCCAATCGATCGTGCTATTGTAAATTTTGTACGCAAGAAACGACCAAAAGCCCTCTTTATCCCTACAGCAAGTGATGATTCAGTGGGATACTGGCAGATTTTTCAGGACGTGTATGGCAAAAAACTCGGATGTGAGACCGATGTCCTGTATCTTGTAAAGGAACATCCTTCTCAGAAAGAAATTGAAAAAAAGATACTCTCTGCCGATATCGTGTATGTCGGTGGCGGCAACACGCTTCGTATGCTTCGCATTTGGCGAAGATATGGCGTCGATAAGCTGTTGCGCAAAGCTTATGAAAAAGGAATTATCTTGGCGGGTCTGAGCGCCGGGGCTATTTGTTGGTTTCGCTATGGATTAAGTGATTCGAGACGATTCATAAAGAACGGAAAGCAAAAGGAAATGCCAATGAGAGTTTCTGCTTTGGGATTCATCCCATGCACGTTCAGCCCTCACCACATTCGAGAGAAACATCTCCGCGAATCAGGAATGCAGGATATCATGGCACGCACACCTGGGATAGCATTGGCTGCAGATGACAATGCGGCGATCGTGATACGAGGCGATCGATATGAAGTGTTGCAATCAAAGCGGGATGCCGGAATTGCAAAGGTATTCCGACGCAGAGGATCGATAGAATGGAGGCCTTTGCAGGCATCAGGAAGTCTTGCTGATTTATTAAGTAGATCGTAGTTTTTGGAAGATTTTTCATGTAAACATTCCCAATCTGTTGGGCTATTATGATATTGACACCATTGTAAATCCTGGTATACTGGAATAACTATGAAACATACATACTGTTATCATCCATTATCAAGATTGCCGTAAAACTGCCTAAAGGGCGGTTTTTTTGACATTCTAAAACCCTATGAATCAAGTGCGAAAAAACGATATCCTGCTTTCGGCGCGAGAGCATGTCGATGCCATGCGCAGGGAGATCGCGCAGTCTTTGGAAACAACCACTTTGCAAGTTAAGAAAGGGAAAGAGGATTTCAAATCGCTTTCACCATCCGATCAAGTGACAGCTGGTATGCTTTTGGCATACGGAGAGAAACGGTTAGGGGAGCTGGAGACGCTGTATCCATCACCCTACTTTGTCCGTTGTGATGTTTGTCTCAATGGCGAAGATAAAGAGCGATCGATATATTTTGCCAAATTTCCCCTCAGCGAACAAGAAATATATTCATGGACGGCGCCGGTCGCAACTATCCGATTCGAGAGCATAGGCAATATCGCCTACACTTTACCGGATGGAGACAAGCAGAAGGGAAGATTGATACGGAAAGACCAGTATATGATAGTCGATGGTAAGATTGTCTTTTTGGCGACGGAATCAGATGAGACGCAGAGAGAATTGGTTTATCAGGAGCATTTTTCTTCGCGCAAGCAGGGATTTATGCTTCCGGAAATCGTAGCGCAGATGGAAAAGGCTCAAGATCAAGTCATTCGCGCGCATCATATCGGAGCTTTTGCTATCTCCGGTCCGGCAGGATCGGGTAAGACGACGCTCGCACTTCATCGTGTGGCATACCTCGTGCAGTCTCCCGATACCGCACATCTGTATCCCTCAAAATCTATACTCATCTTCGTGCAAGACACAGGAACCAGGGAATACTTTTCACAACTCTTGCCGGAACTCGGTATCCGCGATGTCACCATCACGACATTCGATACGTGGGCGATGGATATTCTCGATCTTTCAGGAAAGGCAAACTATGCGAAGCATTACGGTATGACGGAGCATGAAAGAGATGGTTATGAATATGCTAAGATCAAAGCCCTGCGTAAAGGCCTAGTGCCTTCGTATTCAAAAAAGTCATTTGCAGCACTTGAATCTTTGTATATATCCTGTTTTGATTTGAATCAGCAAAAACTGTTTCAGCAACAAAAACAAGAGAAAGTGCTGGATCGTATCGATCTTACCGCTTTGCTTATGATGCATATCAACCATTATGGCAATCTTGGGAAGGTGCGCGACTACTATATCGAACAAAAAAATGGAAGTCTTAAGAAAAAACGCGGGCGAGTGCCATTCGAATACGCCCTGGTTGTGGTGGATGAATTTCAAAACTCATTGCCCGAGCAACTAAAACTTTTCAAGCGATGTGTCGATCCGAAATTGCAGTCGCTTATTTATGTTGGCGATATGGCTCAGAAGGTTCATTTCGGTACGATACGGAACTGGGAAGATATCAGTGAATCAATGACGGGAGAGCGGGTGGTAGTATTGCAAAAGGTCTATCGCAATACCAAAAGTATCTTGCGATATATCCGTGGTCTCGGATATGAGGTAGAAATTCCTGAGGGAATGCGTGAGGGAGAACCGGTGCAAGAGTATGATGCAAGCAGTATTGAGGAAGAAATTTCCATTGTGAAAAGTATCAGAGAGAAACATCCGAAGATGAGTATGGGTATTTTGAGTAAAGATGAAACATATCTTACGAAGTTTAAGAAAGCATTTGGAAATGAAAAGGGCGTACATGTATTCACCATGGAAGAATCGCAGGGTGTGGAATTCGATATTGTCTGTATCGTCGGTATGAAGAGGGAAGATTGGACGACCGTTGATACAGACGGCTTATCGCAAGAATTCGTCGATGAGAAACAGAAAATACTCAAAGACCTGTTGTATGTTGCGCTCACTCGTGCCATCTCAGAATTGTATGTGATAGGAGAATGATTTTATTGAAAAATTAAAGCGACTCGCGTACTGAGTGAAGTGGAGTCCGTTTCTGTCAATCCGTTTTGACGCTGTATGGAGCGTCAAACTTGCCTTTTCCGGAGGAATGTGATATTTTTAGTAAAAGTATAACTTGGAAATGTTAAAAAGAATCTATGAACGAGAACCCGCAAAAAGAAAGATCATTGGTCATTATCAAACCCGACGCGGTGCAGCGATCGCTGATGGGCGAAGTCATCCGACGCATCGAGCGCACGGGACTCAAATTCGTCGCTTTCAAATTCGTCGTGCCGACCGAGGATCAGTGCTGGAAGCACTATGCCAAGGACGATGAGTGGTTTCTGAAAAAAGGTATCCGTATCGTCGAGGATCGCAAGGCGCAGGGGTTGCCGCTCGAAAAAGAAGTGATGGACTATGGCAAGGATATCATCCTCGCCAATGTGAAATTCTTTACCGCAGGGCCGGTGCTGGCGATGGTGGTGGAGGGCAATCAGTCGGTGGCAATCGTCAAGAAATTGGTAGGAGGCACCGAGCCGACCACATCCGATGTCGGGACACTTCGCGGCGATTTCACTTTGGATTCGTATGCTTTGGCCAGTATCGATGGTCGCGCGGTGCGCAACCTGGTACACTGCTCGGACAGTCCCGAGGAAGCGGAGCGAGAAATACAGCTCTGGTTTACCGAAGAAGAAGTGATCGAGTACCGATTGCTTGCGGAACAGGTGCTCTACGATGTGAACTTGGATGGCATTTTCGAATAAATCGACAGACGTGTCTATTTTTCTGAAAACGGTAGCTACTATGGACAACAATCGATCAAGGCAAATCAATACAGCAGATTATGACAATGGTTCGTCCGGACCGGTAGTCTATTGGATGAGCCGCGATCAGCGCGCTCAGGACAATTGGGCATTGCTCTACGCCCAAAGAGAAGCGATTAAACGAAAAGTGCCTTTAGTGGTGCTTTTTTGTTTCGTTCCGAATTTTCTGGAGGGGACACTTCGGCAATACGGGTTTATGCTGCGCGGATTGCCGCAGATAGAGATCGCTCTGCATAAGAAAAATATCCCATTCTTTTTCATTTCTGGCGAGCCTAAAGAGGTTTTTCCCGCTTTTTTGCATCGGATACGAGCGAGCGGTTTGTTTGTCGATTTCAGTCCTTTGCGCACCAAGAAGCGATGGCTGTCCGATGTCGCCCAATCAGTATCTCTTCCGATCATCGAAGTGGATGCTCATAATATTATCCCGTGTTGGAGCTTGTTTCAGGAGTCTGCTCCGAGTGTCGAAGCCTTCCGCGTGCGGTTGCGATCGGCTATCCCGACACATCTCAACGCTTTCCCCACGGTGCGCAAACACCCCATCGCATTTTCCGGAAAAGTACCCGGTATTGATTGGGATGCATTGATGAATACGCTTTCCGTCGATACCTCGGTCGGGGAAGTGACCTGGGCGGTTTCGGGAGAAGATGAGGGGCATCGGGTTTTTCGGAACCTCTTGAAGCAGAAAATTCGCGAGCATCGGTCGGGAGTGGAAAATCTCGAGACACGCGGAGACTTTCGCTGGCGGCTCAAACCGTATCTGCATTTCGGGCAACTGTCGATACAGCGAATCGTGTGGGCGGTGATGCATTCGGAAATTGACCCGATGTTTAAGGCGACGTTTTTGGAATCGCTCATCACCAAGCGCGAACTGGCCGATCACTTCTGCTATCACAATGACCGGTACGATGCGTTTGAGGGATTTCCCGCGTGGGCGCAGGCAACACTCGATGCGCATAGAAAAGATACGCGCGAATATATCTATTCATTGGAAGCGCTGGAAAATGCCGAAACGCACGATACGCTCTGGAATGATTTGCAAAGCGAATTGCGAGCGAGCGGGAGGATATTCGGGTATGCGAGACGCTATTGGGCGAAGAAAATCCTCGAATGGACGAAGACGCCCGAGGAGGCCTTGCGATTGAGTATTTTTTTGACGGAAAAATACGGGCTGAGCGGTTGGGACACGAGCAGCTATCTCACGCTCGCCAAATCCATCGGCGGTGTTTATGATATCCCGAGCGATACGGATCACCCGATCTTCGGGCGCGTTCCTTGCATGCAAAAACGCCGCAACGAGACGCTTCGCGATCTGCGGATGTATCAGGGAAAAAACTGACTATTTCTTTGCTAAAGTAGCCGAATCGATTTTTGAGGTGCAGTTCGGGCAGCGGGTGGCCTTTTTGGAAATGGAAGAAAAACAGAAAGGACACTTAACCGTTTTGGATTCGGTTGTGATGCCTATGGTTTTTCGGAGATGGTTGATCTGCTTGATGAGAAGGAAGACCACGAAAGCGATGATGATAAAATTGATGAGCGCATCCAAGAAGATGCCGTAGTTGATGGTGGGCGCTCCCGCTGCCTGCGCTTCGGACAGGGAGGTGTAGTCGCTTCCGGAGAGATTGATATAGAGATTGGAAAAGTCGACTTTGTTGAGGATGAGCCCGATGGGCGGCATGATGACATCGCTGACCAAGGAGGTGACGATTTTGCCGAAAGCGGTGCCGATGATAATACCGACCGCCATATCCACCATATTGCCTTTGACGGCGAATTCTTTGAACTCTTTGAGCATAGACGTGTGTTTAAAGATGAGAAAGCTATACCTTTAGTATACCGCACGAGCGGAAGAAACAAAAAAACACCCTGTGCGGGCGTTTTCTGATCGATCGAAAAAGCGAGTCCGCGTTAGCGGGTAGCTCGGGCCAGGGTTTTGATAGCCTTGGTGCTGAGGCGCATTTTCTTGGTAATACCGTTGACGGTGATACGCTTCGTTTGAAGATTGATCTTAAACGTTCGTTTAGTAGCGGTATTGGAATGGCTTCTGGCATTGCCTGACTGTGTTTTTCGTCCGGTCATTTGGCACACACGACTCATAGCGTTCTTCTTACGTTGATTAATTCGTATATATAGGGTATCATAGGATGGTAAGATTGGCAAGAGGGGTAGAACCTTTCCATTTGAGCGTATTTCGTCGTTCTCATCTGTGGTGCGCGACACCGTACCATATGTACGGCTTACTTGCGCTCCTCGATGACGCCTAGAACTACACTCAAATGAAAAGATTCTCAGAAAAATGAGCTTATACAAGGCGTTTGATTGTTGAAATTTTTCCATTATGTCACAAGAAATCGTGCTAGCCGGCTTCTATATCGTCATACTGCTGTACTCGGTCATCATACACGAGGTCTCTCATGGCGTCATGGCGCTGTGGTTGGGGGATACGACCGCCAAATATGCGGGTCGGCTCAACCTCAACCCCGCTCACCATATCGACCCGATCGGCTCGATCGTGGTGCCTTTGGTGATGATGTTTACCACGGGATTTGCCTTTGGTTGGGCCAAACCAGTGCCGTACAACCCCTACAACCTGCGTGATCAGAAATGGGGACCCGCCTTTGTGGCGTTTGCCGGACCTTTGTCCAACTTCACCATCGCTTTCGTGGCAGCTCTGATTGCCAAGATACTCCCGGTAGCGCTGGCTATTAAGCTCGATGTTTTGGAGCGTTTCGTTGGCGTGCTCGGCGGAGCAGGGGACTGGGCGGAGCGCTGGGGACATTTGGCAGAAGCGGTCGCAGGTTCCGGCGGCAGCATCCTCTTCGGACTGATGATTATGATTATCTTTTGGAATGTCGTGCTCGGGATGTTTAACCTGCTGCCGATTCCACCGCTGGACGGCTCGAAGCTGATGTATTCGCTCCTGTCGCTGCGCACCGAGACGATAATCATGTTTGAGCAGCTCGGCTTCATCCTGCTTCTTATCGTGATTTTCATCCCCGTATTGTCTGCACCCATTATGCAACTCATCAACGCCGCACTCAACTTCTTCTTCGCTCTGGCTTTGTAGGCAATTTGACATACCGCGTTTTTTTTTTTGCTACCATATTGGGTAAGTTCGTAAACGTACGAACCTTGGCTAAAAAAAGCCATTCTTTAACAATGTGTGTTTTGAGAAATCAAAAGAGGTGGCATCATGAAGTTAAAATTAAAAAAAGGCGTCATATTGGGTTGCGTGATTATGCTTATGGGTATTTTTGCAAGCGAATCATGTTTGGCGAAAGATGTATACGCTAGAAAAAGACGTATTGACGGATGGGCAGGAACACTTATTGGCGTCGAGCATACTTATGTTTGTACGCAAGGAGGGCAAGCTCAAGAGCGTTGCTATTCTCGTACAGGAGGCAGTGCCAATGGGTCAAAAATATCAGAAACCAAACATAATGACAATGGCATTGCAAAATGCGTGTATGAAAATGGTGGCCCTGGTAATCCTGCGGGATTGTGTCATGTTAATAACGACCAATACAGTTACCTTGATTGGAGACGCAATGGCGCTTGTCATCAAGAAAGTAATCTGATGTTGCGAAATCCTGGTGGCGATGCTCCAACCATCGTTAATTGGTCTGCAAATGGTGGCAATGGTGGTACTGATACATGGTTACGATTTGGTGCATATGGGAGACTAGGGCTTCCGGAAAATTGCAAAAAAGTTTGCCCGTAATTTCAACAGGTGGATTGTATGCATTTGTACACAATCCACTCCCGATTATTATTCTAAGGTGATTATTATGTTTTCAAAAAAAGGTATAGTATGGCTTTGCATTTGTCTTGTTATTATCGGTAGCGGAATTTTGTTTTTCAAAGATTCGAAACCAGTGAAACAAGTACTGACTCAAGTGAATATTCTCGATACAACCAATCAAAAAAAGAAGGTGTCCTCGGATCAAAAGAAACCTTTCCCGCAAAGTGAAGGTGATGTATCGTTTACAACTACCATTCAACCGAAGGCGGTATTGAATCCAAATAGTATCAGTTTTTCTATCGATACACTTCCTCGAGCAGAAGCTGATAAAGAAGCTGATCAGGCGGTTAAAATGATTGGAAATATTGTTCCTCAGGAGTTTATCAATCGTGATCCGGATGGGCTGATTGCTAGTTATAATCGGATGTTAACTCAACTACTTCCTGACATATCTGATGAAACCCGTCAGAAATTAATGGCGAGTTATATTTTAGAGCAATACCAACGCGAAGAAGGTCTAAAACAATACTATGAAGGAAAAATATCTTGGCAGGCTATGCAAGTAGCTGGCTGGAAAACAGCTCAGGAAGGGGATGCTAAGATGCAATCATTGCTTTCCGATGAAGAATACTTGAAATTGAAAGGTTCTTCAAAAGCAGATAGTTTCATTGCAAAGGTACCACATCCCTATGATGATCCTCTGCAAAAGAGCGAAGTATTTCAAAACTTTGCGATTTCACAGGCTACTAACGGAGTAATTACTACAGAAGAGCAACTCTATCAATATATCAATCCGGATACGATAAATGAAGTTATGAAAATAAGCAGAGAGTTGGAACGTGATCAGTATTTTCTTTCAGTGGCATCCCAGAAGCATGAGGTTACGAGTGAGGAATTTATACAAAAGAGAACGGAGATAGGGGATGCCGCTATGCAAAAAATGCGATCTATACTTACTCTTGAAGAGAGTAAGATTCTTGGACTAGAAAAGTAGGTAATGTCAAAATCAGCAAAATCGTGATAAAATAAGGTGCTTAGGGAAATTTTCCTGAGCACCCATTTTTTTCCTGTTTTTATTTTATGCAAGCTATGAAAACGTACATCCTTCCATATATCGGAAGTCTTATTCTATCTTTATTGTCAGGTATCATATGTGGTGTTTTGGGATCTTTCTTAGTAAGTTTGGCGTTTCCTAATTTTATCTTCGGTAGCTTGGTTGGTTATGAAGCTGGAGGAGTGCTGTTTCTTTTGTTTGGATTGATTGCGGGCGGAACATATGGAACCCGATTTTTAACGCGCTATTTTTTAAAGACCGTTTTTCAAAAACCGGTACTGAGTTTTGTGTTGGCGCTGTATATCGTGAGCGCTTTTTTATGGTTTATATTCGATACGCTTCATTTACCAAATGAGACGCATATAGTCAGTTTCATTCTCGCTTGGATTGCACCACCAGTATTTGTGTTATACAAAGGGAAATAATTTCGGATCTATTCTAAAGTTTCAATCAAGCTATGCAAATTTTTCTCACTTCTAGCGCGGATAAAGTTTTGAAAAAAATCATACCGTATCTTTACAAGAATCCTGCGGAAATGACAGTCGCTTTCGTACCGACAGCGGGGGATTTGTATTCCGATAAGCCTTGGCAAGAAAGCGATCGAAACAAGCTTAAGGAGCTCGGTTTTCGAGTTGAAGATGTGGATTTGAAAGTGACACAACATCAAGCATTGAAAAACATGCTTTCTCAGGCGGATGTTGTTTTCGTAGCAGGTGGCAATACGTCCTATCTTTTGGAGAAAGCTCAAGAAAGCGGATTTTTAGATATAGTGAAAGATTTGGTGCATTCCGGAACTATCTACATAGGTTCAAGTGCCGGTTCTTTGTTGGCAGGGCCGAATATCGAAATGGATAAGATATACGATGATGGAGAATTTGGAAAAGAACTCGCATCCTATGAAGGACTGGGACTGGTTGATTTCGTAGCGTTGCCTCATTCAAATCAAGAAGAATTTCGACCGTATATCGATAAAATAAAAGACGAATACGGACAAAAGTATTCTCTCGTAGAACTTAAGGATAATCAAGCCTTCATCATTACGGATGGCAAAAGAGAATTAGTTGAGGTTTCCGAATAGGTTTGAATAATGACATTATCTCACAGACTCGAACAATATATGGAGAAAAACGTGAACAAAGATATCAAGGCTATCATTTTCGATTTTGGTGGCGTCATAGAGTTCTGGAAAAGCGGCGGTATTTTGAATACCATTGCCGAGGCGATAGGTGTATCGGCGATGGATTTCAGAGAAACATATTTCAAACGCAATCATTTGAGCAATGTCGGAAATATTCCCTATGAAGAAATGATGCTTCTGGTAGTGGGTCATTTTACGGATTCCTCCGAACTGAAAACCAAAACACTTGAAATAGTACAGGATTTTCAGTCGGGAAGTAAGATCAATCACGAGTTACTTTCGTTCTTTCCGATACTGAAAGAAAGCGGGTATAAGCTGGCCATACTGAGCAATGCCACTTCCGAATTGAGAGGCAAGCTCAAAACGCTCGGTGTGGATACTTTGGTGGATGAGGTGGTTGTGTCCGGCGAAATCGGTTTTCAGAAGCCGCACAAGGAGGCCTTTCATATCGTATTCGAAAGACTCGGTGTCCGCCCTGAAGAAGTTGTGTTTATCGACGATGCTCAAAAAAGTTTGGAAACAGCAGGCGAGATAGGGTATGCACCGGTACTTTTTAGAGGCAATGAGCAATTGAAGGCTGATTTGAAAGCTCTTGGAATCAATCTGTAGTTGCTATTACGCGGTTAATTTTTAAAATCGTACTTGACAAAGTAGTAAAAAGGTGTATACTAAAGAGTCAGTAATTTGACAATCTCTGAATTGCGCCGTAGCAGAAAGATGCTCATTGATGGGCTTTTCTCTGCTACGGCGAAACCATAACGGCCAAGTCTTTTAGCATAACCTAGCCCGCGATTTGATTATAAAAATATCAAAGAGCGACGCTACAACCTCCGTTTTACGGAAGGAAGGACTAGTATGAAAACAGCTACCCTTAAACAAGGATTAAAAATCCTGTCGTATCTCGAAGATGTTCCTAGTGAACAGATTCAGAAAACGATCGAGTCAGGACTTCTGGCTCAAGTTATTCGGAGCGGCGAACTGTTGAATATAACTCAATATGTCGCATCCGACAAAATAAAGTGTCTGTGGGAATTAATTGGCGTACTCACCAATTATGAGGGAATTTCAATTACGGTGCCTCACGCTCCATACCAAAGTATTCGTGAAGTGTTGTCTCAAGATAGAGATGCTTTCCAAGAACATTGGCAAGTACGGTGTTGGAAGGAAAGTTCTGAAGCTCAATCAGAAAGTCATGGCATGAGTGGCGGACATGTAGACAGCTGCCATGGATTACTTTTGTTTGAGGCGCGACTTCCGCGTCGTTTAGATAATTGCGCCTGCTGCTTTCCAAGCGAATTGGATACACTAGGCATTCATTGTCCGCAAACCAAAGTATGGGTGAGAAAAATGATCGAGGTTGGTAATCGAAGAGGTTCTTTCGATATCCTGACCATCGGTGACCGCAGTTAATCTAAAGCTAAGCAAAAAATGAGGAGCTCCTTGTGAAAATTAATCACTTGGAGCTTTTTAAATTTCGTCTCACAACTTCTCATAAATACTTCGTTAAGTGCAAAAGTTCCTCAATTCTTGTATTCCCGGGGCATCCGGCAGGGGAGGGCGCCCGAATCCGCCCCGTTTATTTGACAATTCCCGCGTCTTCCTCTACTATAAGAGAGTGAAGTGTCAACCACTTCTTTTTTGTAGAAGCTCCCAGGACTGTTCCTGGCCTGTCTGTGGCGGACAGGAGTTGCGCAAACACTACAATTTTACCCTGTATTTTCTCTCTAATTTGCTGTAATCAAGCAATACTTTGGATTCTTGATGACGTTTTTCGTCTCCGGGAATGTGAGCTATTGCATGCAATATCTGTGCCTACTATCAATCAGCTGACCAAGCGTCCCCGACAATCGGTGAAGAAAAAAACGAAATCTCCTGCGATGACCTATGTGATGAACAGCTTGAAAAACAAGCCTGTCGCTTCTCAGGGTCCTTTTAAGCGAGGCGTATGTCTGAAAGTGTCGACCACTACCCCAAAGAAGCCAAACTCCGCTTTGCGTAAGATCGCCCGTGTGCGTCTGACCAACGGTTTGGAAGTGACTGCATATATCCCGGGTATCGGACACAACTTGCAGGAGCACTCCATTGTGATGATTCGCGGTGGCCGAGTGAAAGACCTTCCAGGTGTGCGTTATCACGTCGTGCGCGGAGTCCTCGACTCCAGCGGTGTGAATGATCGCCGCCGTAGCCGCAGCAAGTACGGTGCTAAGCGTCCGAAGAAGGCTGAATAAGCTCAGCAATCACCAATAATCAAATTTCAATCATCAATAAATCATCAATATCCACAATCCGATAATCAAACGAATACAACATCAATCATTGAATCGTATTTGGAAATTGGAAAGTGGTTATTGGAACTTATACGTATATGCCTAGAAGAAAACGACAATTTAAGAAGCAGTGGAAGGTGGATTCCCGCTTCGGTAATCCTCTCGTCGGTCATTTCATCGGAATGATCATGTGGGATGGCAAGAAAAGCATCGCTGAAAACATCATCTATGATGCCTTCGATGTAATCCACGAGCGCACCAAGAAGGGCGGTTTGAACATCTTCGAACAAGCCATCAAGAATGTATCTCCTTTGCTCGAGCTCAAGAGCCGCCGTGTGGGTGGTGCCAACTATCAGGTGCCGGTACCGGTATCAGGTGAGCGCCGTCAGACTTTGGCGATGCGATGGATCCGCGAGGTCTGCCGCAAGAAGAAGGGAAAGCGTATGGCAGAGCGATTGGCTGATGAGCTGCTCGATGCGTCCAACAAGACCGGAGCTGCTATGAAGAAGCGCGACGACGTGCACCGCATGGCCGACGCCAACAAGGCTTTCGCTCACTTTGCTTAAGCTTTACACACACCATTACGTGGTAGGCAAAGAGCAAAGGAGAGTCGTTCTCTTTTGCTCTTTTGTTTTAAATAATTGAGAGTTGATTACATAATACAAACCATATGGCCCGTCAAACCCCCATCGAGAAGTTTCGCAATATCGGTATCATCGCGCATATCGATGCCGGAAAAACCACCACGACCGAGCGCGTCTTGTTCTATACCGGTATCACCCACAAGATCGGAGAAGTGCACGAAGGTGCTGCCACGATGGACTGGATGGAGCAGGAGCAGGAGCGCGGTATCACTATCACGTCTGCTGCGACGACCTGTTACTGGAAGGATCACCAGGTGAACATCATCGATACCCCGGGTCACGTGGACTTCACCGTGGAAGTGGAGCGATCTTTGCGTGTGCTCGATGGAGGTGTCGTGGTTTTCGATGCGAAAGAGGGAGTGGAACCGCAGTCCGAGACCGTGTGGCGCCAGGCTGACAAGTACAATGTGCCTCGTATCTGTTTTATCAACAAGATTGACAAGGAAGGTGCTGTCTTTGAGACCGCTTTGGGAACGATTTGGAATCGCTTGACCCCAAACGCGGTGGCAGTGCAGTATCCGATCGGTGAGCGCGGAGACTTCTCCGGCGTGATCGACCTGATGAAAATGAAGGCCTATACTTTCGATGGCAAGATGGGTGAGATCGTGGTGGAGGGCGAAATCCCTGCTGATCTTTTGGACAATGCCAAGGTATGGCGCGATAAGATGGTGGAGCGTATCGTTGAGACCGACGACGCTTTGATGGAGAAGTATCTGGCAGGCGAGGAGATTTCCGTCGAGGAGCTCAAGGCCGCTATGCGTGCTGCCGTTATCGCCGTGCGTCTGATCCCGGTATTCACCGGAACCGCTTTGCGCAACAAGGGTGTGCAGCTCGTGCTTGACGGTGTGGTGGATTACCTCCCATCTCCGAAGGATATCCCCGCTATCAATGGTGTGGATGTGAAGACGGGTGCGGAAATCTTGCGACACGCTGTCGATGACGAACCGTTTTCCGCTTTGGCTTTCAAGATCGCAACCGATCCTTTCGTGGGACAATTGACGTTTTTCCGTGTGTATTCCGGAGTGGTCAAGGCCGGTTCGTATGTGCTCAACTCCACCAAGGGTGAGAAGGAGCGTATCGGACGCATCCTGCGTATTCACGCCAATCACCGCGAAGAAATCGATGAATTGCAGGCAGGCGGTATCGGCGCTTTGGTCGGTATGAAAAACACCACGACCGGCGATACTTTGTGCGATGTCGACAAGCCGGTGATTCTCGAGAATATCGTGTTCCCGGAACCGGTTATCGATATCTCCATCGAGCCGAAGACCAAAGCCGACCAGGAGCGTATGGGTATGGCTCTTAAGAAGCTGGCCGAAGAAGATCCGACCTTCCGCGTGCATACCGATGAGGAAACCGCGCAGACTATTCTTTCGGGAATGGGTGAGCTTCACTTGGAAATCATCGTCGATCGTATGAAACGCGAATTCAAGGTGGAGGTCAATGTCGGTCGTCCGCAGGTGGCTTACCGCGAAACGGTCAAAGAGACTGCCGAAGCTGAAGGAAAATTCGTCCGTCAGTCGGGTGGACGAGGACAGTACGGACACTGTTGGGTTCGCCTCATCCCGCAAGAGCCGGGTGCTGGATTTGAATTTGTCAGTGAAATCAAAGGTGGTGCTATTCCTCTCGAATATATCAAGCCGATCGGCAAGGGTATCGAAGAAGCGATGCTCAATGGTGTGCTCGCCGGATACCCGATGGTGGATATCAAGGCCGTCGTCTATGACGGATCTTTCCATGATGTGGACTCCTCTGAAGCCGCTTTCAAAATCGCCGGATCGATGGGATTCAAGGAAGCTGCTCGCCGTGCCAAGCCGACACTGCTTGAGCCGATCATGCGCGTGACCGTTATCACTCCTGAGCAGTTCATGGGCGATATCGTGGGTGACCTCAATGCCAAGCGCGGTATCATCAAAGAGATGAATGACCGAGGAGAAGGAGCTTCCCGCGTGAAGGATATCGAAGCTGAAGTGCCGCTTGCCTCTATGTTCGGCTATGCGACGCAGATGCGCTCGATGACCCAGGGACGCGCCAACTACTCGATGGAATTCGCGCACTATGCCGAAGTTCCAACCAATGTCGCCAACGAAATCATCGCCGGCGGAGGGAAGAAGTAGTTTTTAAAAATCATAGATCGATCAAAGACGTCCTTTGCGGGGCGTTTTTTGATTTTTTTGTTTGCGTTTTGAGAGGGGTATAGTATACTGTATATATTATCGTTCGCAGTCACGGATAAAATAAAAACATGTCGATATTTACTTTCAGAAAACCGTCATTTTTGGGCATTGATTTTGGGATGTCACATGTGAAGGCTGTTGAGCTGACACTCAAGAATGATCGACCGTATTTGCTCAATTACGGCGAGGTTTTGGTTGATTTTTCTGATATCAAAGACAGCGCTATCGATGCGCAGACGCCGGAAGAAAAAATACAGTCCCTTTTGTTGGCTTTGCTTCAGGGTATGAGGCCGCAATCAAATAATGCTTATGTGGCCATGCCTGGTTTCAGTGGCTTGATTACGCTTATTGAGTTACCGAAGATGAATCCTTCGGAGCTTGAGACAGCCATAAAATTCGAGGCGCAGCGTTATATTCCATCTCCGTTGAGCGAAGTTGTGCTCAGTTGGGATATAGTAGCGCCATCAAGCAGTTCCAAGAGCGCCTCAGGAGCTTCTGAGAGTTTGGAAATTTTGCTTGTGGCCGCTTTGCACAAGGAAGTGGAAAAATACCAGCGATACGTTGCCGCTACTCCGCTCAAGATGGAAATGCTCGAGCTCGAGACTTTTTCTTTGACGAGGGCGCTTGCTTTTGAGAATGATAAGATCTTATTGATTGTCGACATAGGATCGCGATCTACCAATCTTATACTTGTAGATAATGGCTCTATTAAGATAAATCGTAATCTTAATGCTGGTGGACATGAGGTGACCACGACGATTTTCGAGGCTTTGAATGTGAGTTGGGAGAGAGCTAATGCAATTAAGTCAGGAGATAAGGATTTTCTGAACAATAAAGAGTCGGTCATCATGTTTCCGTCGCTTGAGTTGATAGTGAACGAATCGAGACGTATGCTTGCCGCGTATACTGAAAAGCACACCGGCGCTCAAATAGACCATGTCATTCTTTCCGGAGGTACTTCGAAAATGACAGGTCTTGTCGAATATTTTTCAAGAGCGCTCAACATGCCTATTGAAATAGGGAATCCATGGCAACGCATCGCTTATGATAAAAAATTCGAGCAGGTCGTATCAAAACTCGATGCATCCTATTCGGTAGCTGTCGGATTGGCTCTGGCGGGAGTAGAAGCTCATAGAGGACATTAACAGTGTTTTTAATACGAATCTTAATTGCATAACTATAACAATGCTATGGCGAGTATCAATCTTTCACAACCGAGTGCGGAAAAAAGCGGATCAGCTCCAGCCCCTCTTTTCGATAAAAGCTTTCTCATATCCATGGGACTTCTCATCGTGTCCTTCGGAACATTGTTTGGCTTGAAGGCATACAATGCTTCTCTTGAAAGCAATGTAGACACCGTCAATAGCGACATTACAACGCAATTGGCGGAACTCAATGGCGATACTGTAAATCGGGTGATAGATTTTCAGGAGCGTATGAGTAAAATCGATGAAAAACTTGCCGTAAAAGATGTCTCTGTCCAAGATTTATTTCCTTTGGTGGAAAAGTCAATGGTCTCGGGAGCTTTT
Source organism: uncultured Bdellovibrionales bacterium (assembly GCA_964624415.1). GTDB lineage: Bacteria > Patescibacteriota > Minisyncoccia > Moranbacterales > UBA1568 > JAQTRS01. The sequence goes on from CAZUWR010000011.1 coordinate 20,490, forward strand.
TTGAATACATATGCTTATGATGTGAGTACAAAGATACTTTCTTTGAGCTTGACAGCACCGGATTTTAAGACAGTGGCCAGGCAAGTGATGAGTTTCAAATCCGTGAATGTTTTTAAGGGTGTCACTGTAGAAAATGCATCAAAAACGGTTGATAAGGGTATAAAATTTGATATGGTAATTTCACTTTAAAAACACAAAATATTATGAATGTTAAATTGCTTTTTTTCCCGCTTTCGATAACCATCGCTATTGCCGTATTTGTCTTTTATGTGAAACCGGAAGTCGATGTGGTGATGACGAATCGATCGACTTTAGTTGAAAAAGGGGATTTCTCGACCAGTATAAAACAAAAGATACAAAATATCGGATCGCTTGAGAGTGATTTGAATGCCAACAAGGAAAATGAAAGTTTGGTTATGCGGTATTTACCGAGTATGCGGGATGATGATCGGGTTGTGGACGGAATCAATTTTTTGGCTTCGCAATCAGGGTTGTTACTGACATCCGTAAAAATTGAAAAGGTTGCCACTGAAACCCAGGCTGCTGCTTCAGCGGGACCGGAGGTCGGTTTGGCTTCGGGAAGCGGTATAGTGCCTCTCGTTGGAGGCGGTGTTGATATTGCGGCGGTCAAAAGCGAGGCTATAGTGCCTTCGGTACCAAAGTTAATGAAAGTATCAGTCACAATGGTCGGTACGTATGAGAGTATCCGCGATGTCGCTACCAAGATTTCACATACGGATCATTTCCAAAATTTCAGCATGTTAAGTATAGAACGTTCATCTTCTACTGCTGATGCATCAAGCGATCAACCATCAAACCCTAATATACTCAATGCTTCAATGAGTGTGAACTATGCGTATTTGCCTCAAACGAAAGCAAAGGGAAATTATAACCGTCCTATTCTGGATCAGACAGCATTTGATTACGGCTCCGTACAGCGATTAAAACAGTATATGTCCGCTCCTGTACCGAATATGGAAATAGGTGCATCAGGAACGAGTAATCCTTTCCTTCGTTAAATCTTACGTTATGACAGCTCCCGCTACTGACACATCGATTTCCAATGAGACCGAAGTTCAGAATCCGCCTGTACCAGCGAGTCCTTCGCAGGGCTATGTAAAGCCTCCTGTCGCTGAGTCCCTGAGTCCTCTTGAGAAGAAGGCTCAGGATTTAGGTGTTCGCTATTTAGCTGAACCTTCGCAAAATATTGATAAACGAGTACTGCATTTTTTGACCGAAGAAATAGCGAAGCAGTATCATATGGTGCCCTTTGCTTCCGACAGTGGTCTTTTTAAGATTGCTATGGCAGATCCTCAGGATATCGAGGCGCTCAATGTACTGCGTTTTTTAGCGCAAAAAGAGAGGATCGACATACAGATATACCTTGCCTCAAATGAGACCGTTTCCAGTATGGTCGGGCAGTATGTTGGTACTGAAAAGGCTTTGAGCGAAGCTGTCCTTTCGTTAAAGAGTAATTTTGAGGCAAGTGAAGATGTCAAGGCGAATGAGAAGAAATCAAAGACGGATATGGAATGGGGAGTGCTTCAGGATGCGCCTATCGCTAAATTGGTACAGGTGATTGTCAAGCACGGCGTTGATGGGCATGCGAGTGATATTCATGTGGAGCCTATAGATGGCAATTATCGTGTCCGTTTCCGTGTGGATGGCATGCTTCATGCTTCGCTTATCCTTCCGCTCGATGTTGGGCGGGCTGTTGTGGCGCGTGTCAAAATCCTTTCCAATCTCAAGATCGATGAGAAAAGAAAGCCTCAGGATGGGCGTTTCCGTTTTGACGAAAATAATCAAGTCATCGACCTCCGTGTGTCGACTTTCCCGGTCATCGAGGGCGAGAAGGTGGTTATGCGTATTTTGGACAAGGGAAAAGGTATGGATGATTTGAGTACGCTTGGTCTTTCGGGAAGAAACTTCGAAGTCTTGACTCGTAAAATCAAAGAGCCTTACGGTATTATCTTGATGACGGGACCGACCGGTTCCGGAAAATCGACTTCCTTGTACGCTTTTTTGAGCATTCTCAATAAAGAAGAACGAAATATCGTGACGCTTGAAGATCCAGTCGAGTATTTTTTGGAGGGAATCAACCAAAGTCAGGTGAACCCGGAGATTGGATATACGTTCGCCTCGGGACTAAGGTCTATTTTGCGTCAGGATCCTAATGTTATCATGGTAGGAGAGATCCGCGATAGCGAGACCGCCGAACTCGCTATCCATGCTGCTCTTACAGGTCACCTCGTGCTTTCGACGCTTCACACCAACAATGCGCTCGGTGCTATTCCTCGACTTGTTGATATGGGTATTGAACCATTTCTTTTGGCATCATCGCTTCAGGTGGTGGCAGCGCAACGTTTGGTACGCAAAATTTGCTCTCACTGCAAGGAGCCGGAGGTTTTTTCACCGACTATTCTTGCAAAAGTGCGGGCGGCTCTGAAGTCGGTTTCCCCCGAAGAGGCGAAAAAATACGGGGTAGATTTCGGACAAGAGCTGACTTTTTTTCACGGTAAAGGGTGTGAGGAATGCCATACGTCGGGATACTCCGGACGAATCGCTATTCACGAGGCTTTCGAAATAACCGAACACGCGCGGGAAATCATTATCGAACAGAAGGGTTCCGAGTCGGAGATGACGAAAGAATCCGTTTCGCAGGGGATGGCAACGCTCAAACAGGATGGTTTACTTAAGGCATTGGGCGGATTGACAACATTGGCTGAAATTGAGAGAGTAACAGAAGGGAATCTTATGGTAGACGAAGAGTAAGTATAAAGCATTAAAAAGTATAACGATACAATTATATGGAAACAACAGAAACCAAGAAGAAAGTAATGCTCGTAGAGGACGATGTTTTCGTGAGCGATATCTATCAGGTGAAGATGCATAATGAAGGCATCGAAGTCATAGTGGCGATGAATGGGATGGAGGCGGTGGAGCATTTGGAAAAAGGAATTATGCCCGATCTTATTTTGCTTGATATCGTGATGCCGTATATGGATGGTATGGCGGTATTGAAACGCATCAAAGCCGAGGAGGCGTGGAAAAATATCCCGGTTATCCTCCTTACCAATCTATCGGACAGATCGCAAGTGGATGAGTGCTTGAGTTTGGGCGCGAACGATTACTTGATCAAATCACATTTTACCCCTTCGGAAGTTATGAAAAAAGTGTATTCTTTATTGGGCGCCTAGAGTATGATACACTAGAGAAAAGAGAGTAGTGTATTTTATCCAAGTAGTATTCACATTTCGTTTATGGCAAATCTGCATTATGAACAAAAAATGAAGAATCTTCTTTTGCTTGTCGGTCAGCAAGGAGCTTCAGATATTCATCTGGTCGTGGGGCGCTATCCGACACTTCGTATCGATGGGAAACTCGTGCCTTTGTCTCAGGAGGGTTTGCTGACACCCGCCGATACTATCGGTCTAAGCGATGTGCTTTTGGATGAAAAAAGCAAGGAGGAGTTTATGCGCGAAGAGCAGGTAGATTTTTCATATAACTTCGAAGATAAGGCTCGGCTTCGAACCAATATCTTTTTTCAGAAAGGATATGTGAGCGTAACGATGCGCTTCGTCAACAGTCGTATCCGCGGTTTGGAAGAGCTTGATGTGCCGACATCGCTGTATGGTTTCACGCAGTATACCCAAGGGCTGATACTGGTGACAGGGCCGGTCGGTCATGGCAAATCCACGACGCTTGCGGCTGTAATCGATTATATCAATCGTACTCAAGAAAAACATATCGTAACAATTGAGGATCCTATCGAGTATGTGTATGCTCAGGACAGGTGTATTATCAATCAGCGTGAAGTGGGAAAGGATGCCAAGACTTTCTCGCAGGCTCTGCATGCCGTTTTCCGCGAGGACGCGAATATCGTACTGCTCGGCGAGCTTCGCGATTTGGATACTATTAGCACTGCTATGACCGCTGCTGAGACAGGGCATTTGATTTTCGCTACTTTGCATACGAACGATTGCGCGCAGACCGTCGATCGTATCACAGACGTATTTCCTTCGCATCAGCAGAATCAGATTCGCTCACAGCTTGCCAATACCTTGCTCGGCGTTATTTCGCAGCGTCTCGTTCCGAAAATCGGCGGCGGACGGGTTCCTGCTGTGGAAATTATGATCAAGAATAGCGCTGTCGAAAACCTCATTCGTGAGAATAAATCCTACCAGATAGATTCTGTTATCGAGACAAGTCTTAAAGATGGGATGATCTCTCTTGATAGGGCTTTGACCGATCTTGTGATGCGCGGAGCGGTGGATGTCAATGATGCGTTTCATTATGCGAAGAACAAGGATTATATGCAGATGCTTCTTAATCATAAGAATGGGGAGAGATAGATCTTTTCATAAAGATTGTTTCATATTCTAAAATAAAAACGTATGCGATTTGTTTTCAAAGCGAAGGATCCTGAGGGTAAGTTACGCGAGGGTATCGTCGATGCCGCGACACGCGATATGGCGGTGCAGGTACTGCAAAAAAGCAATCTTGTTGCCGTCTCTATCGAACGCGAAGACCAGGGCAATCAATTGGTCAAAAGCATCCGAAAATTATGGGAACGGGTGACCCAGAAGGAGCTCGTGGTGTTTTTTCGTCAGCTTGCCACGCTTATTGAGGCAAAAGTGACGCTTGTGGCTGCTATCTCAGCCATCGAGGCACAAACTGAGAATCAGTATCTGCGTATTATTCTCAAGGAGATGGTGGCGGATGTTAATGATGGTATGACATTTTCTGAAACGATGGCGAAGCATCCGGATACGTACTCTTCGCTCATGGTCAATATGATCAAGGCAGGCGAGGTGTCGGGAAGTTTACGCCAAGCTATTAATTATGTCGCAGATAGCACTGAAAAAAGCTATCAATTAAATGCCAAGATCAAGTCGGCGCTGTTTTATCCAGCATTTGTTTTGGGGATAGCTGTTTTGATCGGATTTATCGTTATTTCATTTGTACTCCCTAAACTCACCTCAATTATTCGTGAAATGAATGTGGCAACCCCGTGGTATACGAAGGCTATTATGGGACTGGGGGATTTTATGTCGAATTACTGGTGGGCGGTAGCGTTGGTAATGATGGGCGCTATCGGATCGATTGTGTACTATGTCAAGAGTGATGCTGGCAGAGAGGAGTGGGAGCGATTCGAGATCAATCTTCCGGTTTTTGGAAAGCTTTTGCGTTATGTGTATCTTGCTCGTTTTGCCGATACATTCAGCGCTCTTTTGACAGGAGGTATTCCGATGGTACGGGCGCTTATCATTACCGGGGACGTGGTGGGCAACACGGTTTTTAAGGGAATTCTTTTGCGATGCGCGGAAGAAGTGAAATCGGGAGGGGCGATGAGTACCGTGCTTGCTCGAACCGAGGATATCCCGCCCGTGGTGACGCAGATGGTTCGTATCGGAGAAGAGACCGGAAAGCTTGGTGAGGTGCTTATCGGTACGGCGCGATTCTATGATCAGGAAGTGGATTATATGACCAAAAACCTGACATCACTTCTCGAACCAATATTGATTGTCGGTCTGGGTATTGGTGTTGCCGTACTGGTTTTCTCTATCATTTTGCCTATTTACGATATTGCCGGAAAGATTTCGTAGGCACATATTGCATAGGGAATCCAACATAGTGTATACTGAAAATAATATGAAATAATATGCAAACAAAAAACACAATGGAAGGAGGTGAAGCCGTATAGTGAGAATGCGAAAAGGTTTTACCTTGATCGAACTCCTTATCGTTATCGCTATCATTGGTATCTTAGCATCGGTAGTTTTGATTAGTCTCTCCAGCGCTCGTGAAAAATCAAAAATAGCCAGTTTCAAAGCGCAGGCACATTCGATACAGTCGAGTGCTATATCGCAATGCGAGGAGCCTGCGGTTGTGACAGCGGCAGATATTCGCGATGCTATCGATACTGCAAATGGAGGCGCTCTCCCTGAGGGTGTGATATGGAACACTGCCGGAGAAAGTGCTAATTGCGGATTGGGCGGTGATGGCGCGTTTCTTCTATCTGTTGATTCGCAAAGTCTCACTGTTACATGCACAGCCACATTGGAAGAGACGGGGGTAACAAATTTTTCGGGTTGCTAAGCATGGGTTGTTTGTAAATAAATTAGGGTATAAAAAATATTTAAATCAGAAGAATATGCGAAATATCAAAAAAGGTTTCACTTTGATCGAACTCCTTATCGTTATCGCC
>CAZUWR010000012.1:0-20168 GCA_964624415.1 uncultured Bdellovibrionales bacterium
TGACCGTAACCGTATTGGGAGTCCATCCGTTGTAACGGATATGTCCATCGGTATCTAAAGTCAAATCTGTGACAGTGCTCGGATTGACCCAGTATTCCGTATCCCCTTGCTTGAAAGACCACGTGCCTTTCGAAGCCTGGGGCGTGTTGGGAATATCCGCTATCCAGTTAGTACCTTGCAGTGTGAATGCATTGGCACAGGCTGTTGATGCAGTCACTCCCCAATCGGTATCGGCAGAATTAAAACACATCCTTGTTACCAAGGACGGGTCGAAAGCTGCGAAACCTCCCCAGACAAAACTTGTTTTCGCTTGCACTAAAGTTGCAACAGGCAAAAACAATCTCTGTTTGTTGTTCCCGAAGATAACCGTGCCGACGTCTCCTGCGGGGATAGTCGGTATAGCATTAAAGTCAGGGTCGGGTGCTTGCGCGCAACCGGTGATGAGCGGGATGTCGGGTGGAGTGTAGACACTCGTTCCGCTTCCTCCCCCTCCTGTCGTACCGGTTGGTGGTGGCGGTGGCAAAGGAGCCACAATCACTACCGGCGGACTCGGATCAGGTATGGAAAAGGTATTCACCGAACAGTTGTCTGCCGGCTGTACTTCTTCGACCAAATCATCCACCGCGTAACGGAAACACGCTTTGATTTCATGCACCCCATAACTCTGCGGTGCGGGAAAACTGACAGTCTCCGTTTTACCCGAAACACCGGGATGCAGCTTTTCTCTCTGTACTCTGTCTTGTTCCGACGAGAGTGCTCCGTCCACATACCAATCGACATAACCAGTCTTACCGTACGGATTGATGCCCGTATTCGCAAAAGAAGCGGTCGCAGAGACCGTTTCACTGAGCGTATACGAAGCCTTATCCGCCGAAACAGAAGCCACGACATTCGGACGTCCCCATATTTGAAAGGCGAAGGGACTGTCTTTGTTGTAGGAATTATCCGTCTCGATGGTTTCAGCAATCACATTCTTGGGGTCAACTCTGAACACGACATCGTACCAATTCGGATAATACAGGATATCTATACCCTTGTGTTCCGTATTGGTGGCACCTTTTGCCAGACCTTTTGTCCGGACATATCCCAGAGATTTCGCATCGCTCCAGCCATCGAATTTCTTTCCCACCGAAACCACGCATTCCGAGTCAAAAGCTCCCGCATTTGCCGCTCCACTGTTTTTGGTTCGCATCTGACACCAGATAGGCGTACCGAGAAACGTCTTGCTCGACTCGGTTAACCGTGTCGAACTCGCACTTTCTCCAGTGGTCACGAACGTATCAATAGCCACCAGATTGGGTTTGCTCGACTTAGCTGTACCGCTGGTTGCGCCTGTTCCCGATCCGTCCCCGTCGAGGTATGACGGCAAGGCAAAGGCTCCCACATCGCAATTCGCATTGGCATAGCGTTGCCCGAGGGCATTGCTTGGCGTTTTGTAAATGGTGATGTTTCCCGTCATCGCATTTCTGAATTGCTCGACGATGGGATTAGGACTGACTTGGCGACAAACTTTGTCAAGGTAATCGAAACGCTTACCTCTTATCACTTGTGCCGTATCCAAAACTTCAGACTCCACATTACTGTTCAATGCAAACATAAAGTTTTTCTTAGCATCACCTTTAGATTTTCCATTCCAACTCATGCCTGGCAAAAGATTTGATTTTCCATCCACTGAAGATGGGTAAACCATCCAAGATACAGCATCATTATTTGATACATCTCCATAATTTTCAGACTCCATAGGAAAGAAATTCCAAGGAGAATCAAAAGGTGGTGAAGCCTGCGGAAACATCGGCGCAGGATTAGGATTGAGCAAACTTGCTGCCATTTCGACGTAGTGTACGTTGTATGAAATCTGCAAACTCGGTACCACTGCGATACCTTCTGCAGGAATCTCGTATTTCAAGTAGAAGTATATGTAGTAATCCTCGCCAGACTTAATCGCACGGGTATCGCGTACCAAGAGTCCTGAAGCGTTCTTATTTGAGTTAATCCAATCTGAAGCAGCCGTATCCTGAATGGCCGAAGCCTCCGGCGGAAACGAGTGCTTTACATGATCGAATTTCAAACGAGTTCCATTATTCGCTTCGGAAACATCTATCTCCAAAGCGAACGGTTGTCCTCCAAGGGTGGTTTGGTTTAATGTGCGTAAGGATTCGTCATCAAAACGCACTCGCATTTTAATGATATTTCCCCTTCCATACAAATGCCCTTCGGAAGCGGCCCATTCATGATAATTCTTACTGTCACCATTTACACCATACGTCTGATAATTGCCATCGGGATTCTTTGGAAGCAAAAATTTTGCAAGACATGCTACATTTTTCCATCCACATTCCCACCAATGATTCTCTGCCGATGCATTACCTGAAATCATCAGGAAAAACACAAACATTACCACTGAAGAAATTTTCTTCATTTCACACCTCGCTATTTTGTTGTTAAAGAAGTTTGGAGATTCTCAAATGTTACTGATGTGCTCCAGAAAGCTTTGAAATTCTTTCAAAGCTCGAGGAAAAAGCCAGGCTATTTACCGTTTTTCAAATCTTCTTGGAAAACCGAGAAGTCTCTATTGAGAAATTTAATTTTGTAAGCACGGATTTTTTTCTCAACTTCGATTCTTTTTTCCCATTCTCTTTTTTCTTTATCGTAAGAATTTTTATCAAGTGTTCGCATCCATTCCACGTGCCGTTGATACGATTCGGATGGTGCATCAACTTCTACGTCTTCGATAGGACACACGTCTTCAATGGTAAATTTTACATCATTATAATCAAAGCCGTATATCTTTGATTGCTCACGCCAATTTTCAGAGAAACGTTTATCCGATTCTGACCCGTAATCGAAATCACTTCCGCAAGCCAGATTATGCACCACCATACTCGAAACCTTATCCCGAAAAATATCTTTTCCGACATACATCCAATAGTCATTGTGAAATATGATTTGCCATACTGCAAAAAATCCGATTATCAAAAAGATGATCTGTTTAATTTTTTCAATACCACCAACTCTCTTTGATATTTTGGTCATATATGAAAAGAGGCGTTTCCGACACAAAAACACTCCATTCATTATAATGGCGATAATTACAGTCAGACCAATCCCGATAGCCGAAAAGGTTACATTCTCTGAATTTAGAATTGCACGGACAATCAATATGATAATAATAACATAGTAAATAAGCGATTGTCTGATATGGTCAAATCTGGAAGGCTTCGCATTCTTTTCAAACCACGCCAACAATTTGTTCAACGAATAAAATATCAAGAAAGTCTCCAGGATGACCAATACGGGGAAAAACATTGGCATATAATATAGTAAAAGCAATCCGCCACCGTAGATAAACGGAGATATCATTTTTACCACTGTATTGTGAGATAAAAGTCCTTTTAGCATGCTATTTGATATAATTGTAAACGTCTCTTATTGAATTATTGTAATTTACTACTATTACTAAACTTGTCAGTATCCTGAGTTTCTTAAAGCTATACTTGAGAATAGCAGAGATGCATATCCTCGTCAAGGCTTATATTAAGCCAAATAAAGACTGTTAAACCCCTCATATACCCGCTCAAAAGTTCTCTCTTTCACTGCATTGACAATAATATCGACTTGAAGGGCAGTGAGTATCTTGTTTAATAGCGATGAGTTAAATATTCCTGTCTTGACAAGGGGGACAGTGTACTTCGCTATCAGTGCATTGCTTGTATATGTCATCCTTTAGTAAATCTTTTCCTTGGTACATAGGATTATCTTATCTACTAAGCACGCCTTGTATTATCTCAATATCTTTTTCTTTGAGTAAGGTAATAAAGTCATCAAATTTTCTAAAATCAATAACGTCCACCAGAAAATACTCAGAAACAGCAGATTGATTTCCTCCCACATTATTCAGATATGCGTAATTCACCTCTAAATGAAAATTATTAGGTATATTGAAAGGCTCATCCCCTGCCAAAACATCAATACCAAAAAGATTTTGAAATGAATTGCATACGATGAGTGGATAATTCAGACAACAGAGTATATTCGTTCTTTTTCCGTCCTGCGGTGGGACAATAGAAGCATTCCCTTTATTCTTATAGTAAACCAATGCGTTTAAATTTTGATTTATCGCTTTATAGAATACCTCGTTATTCTCCTGACCCTTACCTTCTGAAGCGAATAACTTAGCAACTTTTTCAACAGCCATATAACGATGTCCTGCTATGGTTATATTTTTCTTTGGATCTTCAAGCGGTGTATCAGTCATTATTCTTTCAATCGTATTCGGCTTATCAAGCGTATCAAACCAAAACACATTATTGCTATTGATATATTTGCACTCAATAAACAATTTTACATTGAGCGTTCCCATCCATCCTGCAGACCACCCTTTCACATCAAATGCTTTCTCAGCAATGATATCTATTTCTCTTGGTTTGTCCGTCAAGTTATCAGTATAATAAGGACTCACGAGGACGCTCCAGCCACGATCCCTCAAAAAGTTCACCACCTTATAGTGAAAGTTATTACCACTTCGATTGACCATGTCCTTTACAATATCCGATTGATTTTTTACTTTCTCTTTCATAAAGAAATACAATTACGAATTTTCCAACTAAGCATTCCCAAACATCTGCAAGACCGTTTCCGCTCTCTCGAATTTCACATCATCCAACTGAAGGTGTTTATATACCCTCATACTACGCTCTCACAGCCTCATTGTAAAGCATTTTTCTTTGCGATAGCAGTGCATGATGGCGTCACAAAAACCACCCCGTTACAAGGGTGGTTTTCTGAAAACTCTTTCTTTCTAATAAGACTACTTCTTTCGTCCCGCTTTCACGCGATCCCCTTCAGTGAGGAATTGCTTGCGGAGGCGGACGCTTTGCGGAGTGACTTCGAGGTATTCATCCTCAGCCATAATTTCCAATCCCCGTTCGATAGAAAGCTTCCAGGCCGGTACAAGCTTAAGGGCTTCGTCGGCTCCACTGGAGCGCATGTTGGTCAGGTTCTTGCCCTTGATCGGGTTGACCGCCATATCATTGCCCTTGGATACATTGCCCACGACCATTCCTTCATACACTTCCGTGGCCGGCTCAACATAGAGCACACCGCGATCCTGAAGGTTGTTGAGCGCGAAGGCCAACACCTTTCCGGAAACCATCGAGGTCATAGATCCCGACTCGGACTTCTTGATCTCTCCGGCATACGGACGGAAACCAATCATACGACTGGTCAGGATACCCTCACCTTTGGTGTCGACGGTGAATTGACCGCGATAACCCAGCAATCCTCGAGTCGGTACCTCGAATACCAAACGGGTCAGCGATCCATGCCCTTGTTTCATTTCGGTCATAATACCCTTGCGCTTACCCATACGCTCGATAACCACACCGGTCATTTCGGTCGGTACGTCCACGATGGCTTCTTCGAATGGTTCGGACTTCACGCCATCGATCTCCTTGATGATGACCTGGGGCTGCGAAACCTGGATCTCATAACCTTCGCGTCGCATATTCTCGAGCAAGATAGCCACGTGCATTTCACCGCGACCATACACCTTGTACGAAGCGTCAGAGAAATCGATTTTCAAACCAACATTGATTTCCAATTCCTTCTCCAGGCGCTCGCGGATCTGCTGATTGGTCACGAATTTTCCTTCGCGTCCGGCAAATGGCGAATCATTGACGAGGAAATTCAAAGAGATAGTCGGCTCATCGATGCTGATAGCCGGGAGCGATTCCTGATCGGCGGACACGCACATCGTCTCTCCGATATAGATTTCAGGGAAACCGGCCACCATCACGATATCACCTGCAAATGCCTCTTCCACCTCTTTGCGCTCCACACCATAAAAGGTGAAGAGCTTGGTCACGCGACTGGTATAGGTCTCACCCGATATTTTCTTGACGGTCAAAGTCTGTCCGAGCTTGACGGTTCCTTCATAGATACGACCGATAGCCAAGCGGCCCAAGAAATTGTCGTAGCCGAGATTGAAAGGCTGCATACGAAGAGGTGCATCGATATCTGACTTGGCGGCCGGCACCAGTCTCAGAATAGTATCCAAAAGCGGGGTGAGATTGTCTGATTCTTCGTCGAGACTCATTTTGGCGATACCGGAACGACCGATGGCATAGACGGTGGTGAAGTCGAGCTGTTCGTCATTTGCACCCAAGTCCAAAAAGAGTTCGAAAACCTGCTCATGAGCTACATCAGGCTGCGCAGCCGGTTTGTCGATTTTGTTGAGGACGACGATTGGCTTGAGTCCGAGTTCCAAAGACTTCTTCAAGACGAAGCGGGTCTGCGGCATCGGTCCTTCCTGAGCATCTACGATCAAGAGCACACAGTCGATAGAGCGGAGCACGCGCTCCACTTCGGATCCGAAGTCGGCGTGACCGGGGGTATCGACGATATTAATCTTGGTATCTTTGTAAAAAATAGAGGTGTTTTTGGCGTAGATGGTGATACCGCGCTCCTTTTCGAGCGAGTTGCTGTCCATTGTGACGCTCTCATCGGTCACCATACCGGTTTGTCGCATAATAGCATCGGTCAAAGTGGTCTTGCCATGGTCCACGTGCGCGATGATGGCGATGTTTCTGATTTCCATACAGGTTGCCTTTATAAAAAATTACGATGCGCTGCAAAACGAAAAAACGTGCCCACCTCTGAGAGACAAGCGTTTCGATTCAGTACTCCCTATGATAGCTCAAAACCGCTTTTTTGTCAAAACGATGCGGTATTTGGCAGGGAACGCTTTTCTTCCTGATAGTCCCGATACCGCTTTCCCACAAAGTCGATGACTTCCCGCAGCGGTGTGATAACATTACGCTTTGCCAGTATTTTGAGGAGTACATACCCTCCAAAAGCCAAGATAAACTGTATCCAACCAATCAAATCGCTTTCCATTCCTGCATTTCTCGGCAAGAAAATATGCAGGAGCATCGTGGCAAAAAGAGGATATACCAAAAAGTGTACTCGCTTCCAATTGCCTCGCAGGAGTCTAAGAGAAAGAGCGTTGGAAGTGATAAGCAGTGGCAGTGTCAGTACTAGTGCGATGATACCGAAGATATATCGCGGAAGTATAGCGGCCGGCTCTGATAGATGCGGCGCGATGAACACGCCAAACCAATCCGGATTACTCATATACCCGACGCTATGCACGATGGCTAGGTATGCGAACCAGATACCCAACTCTCGGCGTAAACCCATCACTTGGTACAGAAGTTTCATCCGAAACAATTTCGACAAGGGACTGACAAGAAGCATGAAAAGAAGCAGATACTCCGCCGCACTTCCGAAGGTTTTGGAGTATTGCGGAAAAAGCAGTCCCAATAAACTCAGATGCGCTACAATCAGCAATCCGGATTTCACTCCTTTCAAATGATGTGTAATATACTCACTGAGCATATCATGGAGTCGACAACCGATTATGATAAGAGGGTCGCATCGCCTCAGAAAACTTTCAGAAAAATACATAAGGGTCATTTATCAACCGATTATTCTTACTCTCAGTATATCATATACTCAATCCGATATCTCCTTACGCGTACCATTTCGATATTTCGGCTGCGACTTTATGAAAATCATTCAACGTATCTCTGGATATGTCTTATAATTTTCACTTCGTCTCGCTCGAAATATCAAAATAGTACTGAGCGCAATTAGATATCGGATTGAGTATAGCTCTTTTTGATCCATTGTTGCGTGTGTATTTTCCATGCGGTTTATAGTATACTGAAGACATTCAATGCGCCCGGAAATCAACACATCAAGCATGCTAAACCGCGTCCCTTCATACTATGATCGAACCTATCATCAGCGTCGATAAATTGCGCGTCATCTACAATCAAGGCAAATCGAACGAGATGCGCGCGCTCGAGGAAACAAACCTGCAGATTTTCCCGCAGGAGTACCTCGTGATTTTCGGTCCGTCGGGTTGTGGAAAATCTACACTTCTCTATTCCATCTCCGGACTGCAACGCGCGACCTATGGCAATGTCACCGTGCAGCATACTTCGCTTTCGAATATGACCGAGGCTCAGGAACTTGAATTGCATCAGACTCAAATAGGTATGATTTTTCAGGCATTCTATCTGATTCCTTCGCTCACTATCATCGACAATGTCTGTCTTCCGAAAATTTTTCGCGGCGAGGATCCTGCTTCACGGCGTATTGAAGGCATGCGGCTCCTGCGCCGTTTCGGTATTGCCGAGCAAGCCGACAAATTCCCCAATCAGCTCTCCGGCGGTCAAAAACAGCGCGTCGCCATTGCCCGTTCCCTGGTCAACAATCCCGAAATCATCCTCGCCGATGAGCCGGTCGGCAACCTCGACAGCGAATCCGCCCAAAACGTGCTTACGCTTCTCAAAGAACTCAATGAGGTGGACAAAAAAACGATTATCATGGTGACGCACAACCCTGAACACATCGCTTATGCCGACCGTGTCATCTATATGAAAGACGGCATGATTGTTAATGAGGAAATTCATACGGAGAAGCGTCCGGTAGAAGTCGTGATGGGAGAGATCAAACACGAGGCTGCGCCTGAAGAAGTATCGAGCGAATTCCAGATGCTGATGCACTCGTTCAAAAATCTTTCCGCTCAACAGGCTAATATCCTGCTCGTTCCGTTCAAAGCGAAACAACTCATCAATCACCTTCTCTTCGAACTCACAGAGGAGCAGATGAACACAGGCGAAAACCTCCTCAAAGAGCTGCTTTTCAATAACATCGACACGAAACAGTTGGCGGAGCGCCTCGATGCCGACTTCGATAAGGGTGGCGCGGAATGGAATAAAAAACGCGCTGTCTCCTTCGCTGAAAGAATCAGCGGTATTTTAGACCAAGCGAAAAACATCCAAGAATCCCCTCAAGCGGCCGTAGCAACTGTCGCAACATATCTCATAGATGTCTTTCATCTCCAGATTACGCCGGAACAATCGATGCGTCTTCAAATTTTCGTTCACCAAAGAATCGATAACAAAATCAATGCTGTCGAATTGAAAAACAAACTGGACGCGCCTAAAACGCTCGGCGGCGTCGGCTTGCATAAAGGCACGGCGGAAAAAGTGGTGCGCGAAATGGAAATGATCATGCTGCTCAAGTACGCTTAGCAACTGTCTCATTTTTTTGCTTCGCAGAGTGTTTTTTCTCGCCTTTCGTCTTTGACCCGGCAGTTCGAAAAAACTCTCTGTAAGAGCAAAAAAGATCGTAGATTGTTACTGAGAAATTATTCATAAACCGCTCCAAAAAATTATCCTATGCGCTTTCTCGATCTCCTCAAACTTTCCCTGCGTATGTTCAAGGCCCGCACGATGCGAACACTCTTGACGGTTTTCGGTATGAGTATCGGTATTGCCGCTATTTTGTTTTTAGTTTCCTTCGGTTACGGGCTTCAAAAAACGCTCTTGGAACGTATCACCACAGCCGATTCCTTGGTTACGCTCGACATCACGCCCGAAAATAGCGACTCACCTCCGTTGGACGCTCATTTGGTGCAGACAATCCATGAGATACCGGGTGTCGTCGATATCGTGCCGGCCGTCTCGCTCGCCAGTCAAGGAAAGTTCGATGCGATTACATTCGATCTCGACACGACCGGCAGCCAACCATCCTTCCTGCGACTGAGCGGTAAAAAAATACTGGCCGGGAGCTTTCCCAGTGAAGATCGTACCGAAAATACTATCGTATTGACCTCCGCTATCACCAATATTTTCGGCAAACAGCCGCAGGAAATGATCGGTAAAGATTTTACGCTTACGGTATTCCCTCAAAACGATGCCGGGGTGAAGCCATCAGGGAGTGCTGCTATCTTAAAACAATCGCCTTTCTTGCATACCTATACCATAGCCGGGATTGTGGAAAGTGAAGAAAATACCGCGTATGTTTCACTCGACACGATCGACACATCTGTCTACACGCATTTCAGTCAACTCAAAGTCAAATGCCAATCGACTTCTATTATGCCATCCGTCCGCGATGCCATCATATCACTTCATCTTCTCGCTTCATCCATTTCCGAAACCGTCGATCAGGCTAACAAGGTGTTCAGTATCATCCAGATAGTCCTGATGCTCTTTGGCGTCATCGCTCTCATTGTCAGCGCCATCGGCATGTTCAACACTATGACCATCGCGCTTCTGGAGCGTACCGAGGAAATCGGTATCATGAAATCCATCGGCGCATCCAAAACAAGCGTCTCGCTCATGTTTATCGTCGAAGCGACGCTTATGGGATTTTTAGGTGGTGTTTTCGGTGTTCTCTTTGGATTGATCGGGGGATCGATTGTCAATATCCTAGTCAATTTCATCGCCAATCGTCTCGGCGGACAATCCGTCACGCTTTTCTACAGCCCTCTATGGTTCATCACTGCCATTATCCTCTTCGGGTCTTTTGTCGGATTGCTCACCGGTATCTTCCCTGCCCGCAAAGCAAGCCGTATCGACCCGCTCGACGCATTGCGTTACAAATAGATCCATATACAATTCATTATGAATAAGCATTCGTTCCTCTTGTGGAAAATAACCCTTCCTGCAGTAATGCTCGTCAGTCTCGCTGTTTCCCTCTTCTTTTTTTTACATCGCCAAGAATCAACAGCTCATGCCCTCCTGCTGTTCACATTGCTCTTCGGCAGTTTGCCTCTTGCTTATCAAATCCTGGCATCTTTCGCGAGACGACACTTCGGCATCGACATCATCGCTATCCTTGCCATCATCTCTGCTGCGCTCTTGCAGGAATACCTTGTCGGCATCGTCATTCTCTTGATGCTTTCAACAGGAGAAGCTCTCGAATATTTCGCTTTCCAAAGAGCTCGCAAGGAAATTACCGACCTTATCGCCAAGGCACCGACATCGGCTCATAAAAAGGAGGGCGAGACGCTTTTGGATGTCTCTCTCGATACCATCGCTATCGGGGATACGATTATCGTACGCCCCGGAGAAATCATCCCCATCGATGGCACTATCTCAAAAGGCGAAACGACCGTTGATGAATCCGCTCTGACCGGCGAATCATTGCCATTGGAAAAATGCGCCTCTATGAACGTGATGAGCGGAAGTATCAATCAATCCGGCATTATCGAGGTACGAGCGACTGCAACGAGCCAAAACAGTCAGTACGAGCACATCATCCGATTGGTCAAAGAAGCCCAAGTCAATGAAGCTCCTTTCGTGCGCTTGGCGGATGCTTACAGTGCCCGATTTACACTCATCACCCTCGGCTTCGCGCTCTTGGCGTGGCTGCTTTCCGGTGACTCTTTGCGTGTCCTGGCTGTGCTGGTCGTCGCTACCCCCTGCCCGCTTATCTTGGCTACTCCTATCGCTTTCGCCTCCGGTATCAGCCGCGCCGCCAAGCGGGGTATTATGATTAAAAACGGCGGAGCTCTCGAAAACCTCGGCAATGCCCGCTCCTTCGTATTCGACAAGACCGGTACGTTGACTCTCGGCACACCGCAAGTACAGTTTATCGATGCACACACTTTGCCACAGGAAGACATTGTTCGAATCGCAGCTTCCCTCGAACAATTCTCCGCGCATATCATCGCCCATTCGCTGACAGACTACGCCAAGAAAAAAAACGTCAAGGTAACGCTACCCGAACATTTCGAAGAGATTATCGGCAAAGGTGTTTGCGGAACCATTGAAGGCACCCGCTATTTTCTCGGTAGTCTTTCTTTTCTCGAATCCCAGGGTGTTTCCATTTCACACACGATAACCCTTAAGCATGAAACTTCCAAGGACCTCGGCATCATGATCGCGTATCTCGCCACCAAAGAAGCTATCGTGGGCGATATCCACTTCTCCGATATCATCCGTCCGGAAATACCCTATCTTTTCCGTTCATTACACGCGCTCGGCATCGAGAAAATTGTTATGCTAACAGGCGATAAGGAAAAAGTGGCAAAGCATATCGCCATGCAAGCCGGGATCACCGAGTACCGATCGCAGTGCTTACCCGAAGACAAGCTTCGCGAAATACACGCGCTCAAACAATCCTCTTCGCCGGTCATTATGGTGGGCGACGGCATCAATGACGCCCCAGCACTCGTGGCAGCCGATATGGGCATAGCACTGGGATCACGCGGGTCGACTGCCGCTTCCGAAGCTGGGGATGTCGTCATCACGGTCAACACGCTCGAGCGTGTCGTCGAAGCATTTCATATCGGCAAACGAGTGCTTACTGTCGCCAGACAAGGCATCTTCATCGGTATCGGATGCAGTATACTTCTAATGTTTTTGGCAGCATTCGGCATCATCCCGCCCGTCCTCGGCGCCATCTTGCAAGAAATCATCGATGTCATTACCATTCTCAACGCCCTGCGCGTGCACACGAACGGATTCATTCACCAAAAAATACAGTGATTCATCTTTCTTTCGCGTTCTACTTATAAAAAGAAAAAACCTCGTCGTTATCACGATGAGGATTATGTTTCAGCAATTCTCAATAAAAAAGTATTCTATTTCCGCTTCACCAGTCCCTCGATAACACGGTGATCATGCGAGAGTTGCTCTTCTTCCTTGTGTAGTCGCTGTTCGAGCCTTTGAATTTCCCTCTCCTCCCTATTCACTTCGCGAATAAGCCACCAGATAATAAAACAAAGGGAACACGCGAAAAGTATCGCTATGCCAATAGCCATCCAAGCTGATACGCTGATGCGTCCTGCTATCGCTTCAAAACGGCTCTGCCACGTATCGATGGAAGTGCCAGAATCAATCATCAAGCGGCACCTTGCGCCATACGGAGCAATGTACCGAGCGATATCAAACGTACCTCCGATTTCATTCTGCATGTCATCAAATACGTGCGAAGCATCCAAACAATGTCTATCCTGAAGCAGTCTCAATCCTTGTTTGAATCGTGACTGGTAATTGGACGGTTTCAATTCCACTCCATTGTCCGCGATCATCGTCTGGGCCATATCGATAGGAATCGCAAAAGCAAAGGGATCGCCCGTCGATTTTTGAAACTGATCCGTCTGAAATGTGATGATACCGAGCACGGTACCGGTTTCGTCCACCAACGGCCCTCCGCTAGAACCCTCTGAGACTTTGGCATCAGTTTGAAAAACCTTGAAATCCCTTTGTTCAGAATCCTTGAGAGCACTAATGACACCTTGCGTAAAGGTCGATTCGAGAGGATTGCGCTGGTTGAATTCCGCGGTCGCCGGAAAACCGAAAATGGAAATCTGCTTGCCGACGCTCAATCCTTGTGAGCTCCCCATCGGGATGGTCGGAAGATTCTGCTGATCGATTTTTATCAACGCCACATCTTTATCGTCTGCATAGAAATAATCATTGACGCTCACGACTTGTGCCGGAAATCCGTCTGCTACAAGTTCATCGAATTTTTCTTTCTGCGAGGACGGATTGAGAACAACCGTATCTTGAGTGACATCGAAAACACTCTGATCGATCGCATATTCGAGTATTTTTTTACTGAACTCATAGGTCGCATCCTCATCGCTAAATACTTGTTTGGATTCCTCATCACTAAGAATCAGAGCGCTCTCGAACATGGTCGGCAGAATGGCGGCGCCGATGACATCTATTTTGGTCGTCGAAAGCGAAACAACATGGGAGTTGGTGACAATATAACCATCCGAAGACACAATGAAACCGCTTCCGGAAAGGGTTTCGTCTACCGGGACTGTCCGCGAAGGATGATTGGTATCGACTGTAACAGAGCGCGATTTGAGATCGATGGCAAAGGCAGGAATCGTCGCCGTGCCTTTGACGCGCTGGCTGACACGAACAACAGATGGTTTGGTCAAAGCGACAACATCTTCCCTGTTGAGCGCAACCGACATATCCGCATGAGCCGTCAGTCCACCCGCATTCAAAAAAAGAATCAAAAAAAAGGAAATGAAGGCTCGCGCCGATAAAGAAAACATATTTTTCAAAAGAAATACTGGTAATCGCTACCGTGATTGTAGCACGAAACGGGTACAAAAAAACAGACTGAATGAAACGATCCTAGCAACCGCACCTGCGGATGCGCGAGATACATTTCAACAAGTCTGTTTCTCACCCACGTTGCGTCCAACGTTTGCGTCTTCGATTGCTCGGCAATGTGTACCGTATTGCCAAACGTTTTCCCGAACCATCCGCAAAAACCTTTTGCAGATATACGGCGGTGTCCGAAGCTACCACACCAACGTCGCTGCTCGTATGAACTTGCTGCGTCGATTTTCCCCCTTTTTTTCTACTTACGATACGTCTGCTGTTTTGTTCTTGCTCGAGAGCCCAATGCTCTAGCAAGTCACCCCTTGCCCAAGAACTATCTCTATTGTATAACGTGCACGCTGTTTGTCAATGTTTTTTTTCGGTATCGGTATGCGATTGTTTGAAAAATACGATGGCAGCGCACGCCAAAGCGATACCAATGCCATCAATCAAGACATCCGTCACTTTTCCGGTCCTTCCGAATACGAAAAGTTGATGCACTTCGTCAGAAATCGCGTACAAAAGAGTCAGAAATGACGATATCCAAAGCGCGCGAACAAGATTGCCGGGCATATGCGCTCGAAGCAATCTCGCGAATAGCAAAGTCAGGATAGCATACTCGAGAACATGTGCGATCTTCCGCTCAAAAAGCATCGCGGTCGGCATTGCGTACACGGCGCCGCTTCCCGGCACGGAGGAAAGATAAAAAATAACACCCATCCACGAAAGGATAAGCCCGTACGATACGATAATGCTGCAAGTTCGTTTTTCACGTAACATTTATATGCTCTTTTTGTTTTTATACTCGCGATACAGTGCGATAAGCGCATAAAACGGTAACCAAAGCCACAAAGTATTCTTCATAAAATTATCCGCCGCTTTATTGACGTCCATAGCCATAAGGATGTTCTTTATACAGTGATTATGCGCACAATAATGACATTGCCAGAAGGCGATTTCTCGGTAACAGTCTACAATCTTTCTCCTCTTGTTTTTTTGGCTTTTGCATAATATTTTTTCTCGCCTTTCGTCTTTGACCCGGCAGTTCGAAAAAACACTATGCAAAAGCAAAAAACAAAAAGATTTGAGGCAGTTACTTAAAACTCATAAATAACGTCTTTCTTTTCTACCACGATGCGCCAGGCATGCGTTTCCGCTACCTTTTTGAGATTTTGATTGGGATTGAAGGCGATCGGATGCTCCACAAGCTCCAAAAGACTCACATCCGACTCTGTATCACCTATACCATACGACCCCTCGAAGGTCAAGTGGTTTTCATACAGAATCTGCTTCGCTGCCAATCCTTTGTTCTTGGTTGGCTCGAAATCAGCTTCGCCGGTATAGAGCCCGTCCGCACCTACCGAATAGACGCTTCCAAGCACCTGATCGAATTTGAGATAGCGACGATTATACTCCTCGACGATCTCAAGCGGCGATCCGGAAATCGCAACGATGTAAAAATTCTCATCACGGAACTTCTTGATAAGCTGCTCGGCGAAAATGTAGGTGCGCTTTTCATGAAAAGGCATCAGGATGCGGCTCGCTTTTTCAACATCTTCCGGCGAGCATCCAACGATATACTGCGCGTACAACTGCACCAGTTTCTTGCGATAGTCATCATACACTCCTTTGTGCTCAATCCAGCTCGAATAAGCTTCGACCAATTCTTTGCGCACCTTCTGAGGGAAGACCTTGAGCCATACGAGCTCGTTGATAAGCTCGAAATGGAGGTTTTTGCGGAAAATGGTTCCGTCGATATCGAAGATGGCGATTTTGTTTTTTTTCATAAGTTATGTGTTGATTCCAGTTTACTCCTTATCTCAAACGCCGCAATACCGAAAGCTACCGAGACATTGAGCGAATTCTTATTCCCGCGCATCGGTATTTCCAGTATATCGTCGCATTGCTGCAATAGAGCCTCATCCACTCCTTCAACTTCATTGCCGAGAATAAGCGCTATTTTTTGTTTTGGCTGATACGAACGGTAATCGACACTTTCCTTTGCTTGTTCCAAAGAAACGATCCTGTATCCTTGTGCTTTCAGTGTCTGCAAAACCCCCAAAATATCTTCAGCGCTTTCCCAAGGAACGCTTTTATCAGCCCCAAGTGCTGTCTTGGCAAGGTCTTTATGCGCCCGAGTCAGATAGACAGTATCGACAGTTGCGGGCACTGGTGTGTATCCGGTCAGGAAAATTTTGTCCACGCCAGCACCATCGGCCGTCCGAAAAATTGAACCGATGTTGTGAGCACTCCTAATATTGTGCGCGATAACGACAAAGGGCATAAGGATGCGGCTATTGTTTGAAATATGTTTTGGCGGTATCCCACACAGCAGGATAATCCTTGCTTACTTTGAGCCAGTACCACCATTCCGCCCCCCAAAGGTATATCTCCGGAAAACCTACTTGCTTGGCGTATTCGATATTGGCAACCAGTTTGTGTTCGTCCATTGTACGGAATTGTTCCGGAAGCGACGTGTCTGCGACCCATCCGCTTGCCCATGGCTCCGCTTCCAATTCGATAATGATGAAGTTCGTTTGATCGGTCAATGCTCTCACCAACCACTCCTTGGCAATAAAAAAATTCGGGCCTATGGGATACGTAATATATCTCCCCAGCCGTTTCGACCATAAATCCCGGTACAGTGTTGTGCCAAACACATCACCCTTGCCGGCCGGCTGATACCACAGACTCAATTCCCCATTAGCCGTCGTCAGTACCGGTTTGGAAGTATCGATTCTTTTCACCAAGGCAATCTCATCATCGAGCAGACTGAGGTCAAAATTCGGACAATGACCAAAATCGAGGAACGGTTCATTTTCCACCTGCCACATAATGATTTCCGGATGATTCTTATACCGGTTGAGCAATGTTTCCTCAAAAGCGAGTAGTCTCGGCTTGCGCAATGCATCCGTATCCGCCCAAGTCGGTACGAAGCATTCCGGCCACCTCGGCACTTTTTGACCGAATGCCACTATCACCTGCGCATGGCGTTTATTCGCCTCACTCAGCTGCCAGTCGATATCCGAGAAGTCATACTCCCCCGGTTTCTTTTCAATCTGATCCCAATAAATCGGTATGCGTATCTTGCGCACCTGCATATCATCCAAAAGAGCGATGTAGGTTTCTTTCCATGATAAGCCCAGATCGGTCGCATAGCGAGCGGAAAAAGTGATGCCAAAAGACACGTCTTCTCGAGGTGACGGTCCGGGGAGATTGAATACAATAAAAGCCAGCGCGATAATAATCACGATACCTCCGAAAATATAGCCGAAAACTTTAAGTGCTTGTTTCATTATTGCTCTCTTTTATTCATTAATACACCCGAGGTGTTCCCGAATCAACGCCGTCTGCCTCTACCTACATCATCAGAACTTAGTAAAGTCCTGCGAAAGCGAGAAAGGTCGCACTCCCTCCGACCGATGAAAAATACAAACCGAGCCCGATCAAAATAAGCGCAATAATCTTCTGCACCCAGTCGGAACAATGCAGCCAATCAGGACAGTATAATTTTTCCTGATAAAGATTCGGGAAACGGGTAGAAAGCGCAGCAGCCATAAGGAACACGAAAGCATACTGCAGCCCCGCCAGTGCCTCTACCACCACCAATGAGCCGAGAAAGATCGCGTACTGCACGAACACATTTCCCAGTGCCCCGAGCACCTTATTGGTCACAAACCATATCCCGACCGATGCCTGCTCGCTTCTCGACTCGGACATACCGTTTAAGCTTGTCAGAATTTCTCGTCTAAATACCGGTATGATAAACAAGCTCAATCCGCCTAAAAAGAGTCCTATGCGCGACCATACAAAACCGCTCACAAAACCGCTCGTATGGTAGACGTGCTTGAGAATAACCAACGAGGATACCAGTAAAATGCTGGATAGAGCGACATTGTGTATTTTTGGAAAGGCATCCGTTTTACGCAGAGGCAGATCAAAAGCCATTAAAAATCCACCAATCAATAGCAACCAAAAAGCAGTGATATTGCTCGCGTATCCATGGAGCGATCGATTCAGTATATCGCCTGTTATGAATTGCATCGAAAAAGCATACATCAACACAAGGAGAGCCATAAAAACCCCGAGAATCGGCGCAACCCTGGATATATCGCTTTCCCTGACAGCTCGATAAAAAAAGAGAAATCCATACACGGATAAAGCGCCGGATATCAATGCCAAAACCAGTATGTCAAAGGGTAATATGCGAGCACCGAACGGTATCGCTACCAAGGCAAACAAACTGAATACGGCAACAAAAAAAGCATATGTGGAGGGCTGTTGTATCTTGGCGGATAAGATATATTTATCCAAAATATTTGCAGCAGCGGCAAAGAGGTATCCTATGATAGCAATGGTAATCCACGTCATAACGGATAGGGGTTAGTCTGATTATCGAATGTCTATACATAAAAAATATGCCGTTTCCGCGTCATTTCCTTCTCCCAGTATCACAGAAAAATATCAGGGTGTCAAAAATATACATTGACAAAAACCCCTATTTCTCCTCTACAATCAGCCAGTCGAAATCAATCGCTTCTATCGCTGTATTTTTAAGCGATACGGTAAAATCGCTTCCCGGTGTTTTAGCTGTAACTGCAAGCGGTTCGCTGGTGACTGTCTTCGGGGTGATGAATATTCTGCTTCCATTTGAAACAGCTCCCGTATATATCACCATTGTCTTCCCGTCACGAGCTTGCACGCCAGTATCGTTCATCGGAAGATTCGTGAAATCGTCATTACCATCATTATCGGTATCTATCGCGACAGGATAGAGTGTTGCTGCTCCGATAGTCGGCGCCATCGTGCTGGATGTATCTATAGACAGCCCCTCCGTCGTTATACCGGCAGCACGCAAACTTCCTGCCAAAAGATCGATGTTGCCATCTTGATCTTTAGCTACTACATTGCCCAATTGGAAAGTTCCGTAGAAATCCATAAGTGCCGTTACCTGAATCTGCATATCTGATAATTGCTTCTGAATCGTAACAAGAGCGTCTCCTTGTGTTTGAAGGGTATTTTCTAGAGTAACCTGCTTATCTTGCAGTGTCGCTATGACGCTATCTCGATTGGTATTGGCTATATCGATAGCCGCGAATTTCATACTCGCTAAAGAAAGCTGATTATCGATCGATGCTTGAAGATCGGCAGCGGTGGTGATATTTTGGTCAGTTTTGAGAACGAGCGTGCTCAGGGCAGCATCTTGCTCTTCGATATGACCCTGCTGTTCTTTTATAGCATTGATAGCGGTAGCGAGTATGGTGGTCGTGTTGATTTGCAGGTATCCGCCGGCTCCGATATTGGAAGCCTCCGGAATAGCCTCCGCTATATTTTGAGCGATGAATCCGGAATACGAGACATCGCCGTCGTAAAGTCCCGAATCCTCCTTCCACGAATACGTCTGCGGGGTGATATTCATAATGGCATTAAGACCGGAAACGAAAGGCTTTTGAATATTTTTCAGACGACTATCAGATGTACAGCTCAAAACACCTCCTGCGTTAGTCTGGACACCTCCGCAAGAAACAAGCCCCGAGAACGTGATAGTTCCGGAGGAAGTGATGCCGGTGGCTGCCGCAATCGCACCGGAGGAGTTAACTTGGAAGAGATCGCCTGAGCCGACGGTCAGAAGGGCTGATGGAGTGCTGTCACCGATACCGAAGTTGCCACCCGTAAAGATACCCGAGTAATTCGTGTCGGCACCCGATACGGAGACATACTGTCCGTAGAGCGTAGACGTTCCAGCCCCGGCGTTATCGGCAGTAGCGGTGATGTAGCTTCCGTAGCTATTGATGGTTCCACCGGTAGCTCCCGTTCTGGTGAATGACATATACTCGCCATACGTGGTATCGGTTCCGGTTGTCACGATGCCCGTATCGGAAACAGTGTTGTATATGCCATACAATGTACCGGCTGTCGTTGATGTAGAGCTTTGAGAAATGGCGAGTTTTGATCCGGTGGTCGGCGTTGTCGTACCGATACCGATAGCGGAGTTCTGGATACCTCCCGTTCCGTCGGATTCTCCATACACGGTCAAGAGCGCATTGCCATCAAGCTGCGCGCTGTATGATTCGACCGTTCCGGCGGTAGCGGAGGATGTGACCGGCATATCGATCCAGGAAAGAATGCCCGAGTTAGTATCAAAACTCTGAGCTCCGACATTAAGATTCGCGATCGATGTCACGCCCGTCGAATCAATGGTGAACTGATTGGTTCCGGTGATATCCGAACCGGTTGTGA
>CAZUWR010000013.1:0-18350 GCA_964624415.1 uncultured Bdellovibrionales bacterium
ATCCGCGCAGGACATTGAGTCCCGGCAATTGAAACAGGATATTGTTGATACCATCAAAAGGAAAACGGACATGCGCCACAAGCGCCGACATCACAACAAACATCCCAAAGAAAAGCCACGCGAACCGACGATTTTCATCGACGGATTTGCGAGAGAGCATCAGAAGCACCAACAGAAACGGTACAAAAGCCAATACCGAAACGATATATTTCAACCATGAAATCGAAACATAGGGGAAATTCTGCGGATAATACAGCTCGCTTTCATGCGTTTGCAAGAGACGTACCGTATCATAAAAAGCGGTGGAAGTCTGACGAAGGGCATCGGACAGGACGATATCGGTCGAGGCGCTCACCTGCGCCACACCGGTATGCACCTGCGTCAGTAACGGAAGTATCCAATAGATATTGAGGAGCAGCGCACCCACTATCATAGTAGCCAGCTTCTTGATCGTAGCCCTGTCAATCTGTATCAATTTTATCAAAAACAATCCGCCGGTAAGCAAAACAAAATAGATCCCCAGCGACAAAGCGAAGGCCGGATTGCCGAAGCTGGTCGAAGCGAAAGCGACAGCCGCAAGGAACCACCACATCCATCGATTCCTCCCGCCGGTTATGAAAGTTTTGATGTACAAACCCGTCAGTATCGGCACGAATACATAGACGATTTGGTACTGCGTAAATCCCCAGGTCGCGGTAAAGATATACAGCGTGTAGATATTGGTCGCATAAAACAAAGCCGCCAGCATAGCGACGACGCCGGAAGCCTTGGGAAATATTAATCGGACAAAGCCGTAAAAAGACACGTATGCTCCGAACAAAAAGAGACCCAAATACCACGACAGCTGCCCCGTCTCGCTGATACCAAGTGTGTCGAGCACATAAAAAAGACTATAGAACAAAGAAACTCTCCCCAGCCACTCATAGTGAAATTCCAACCACTTCTCATGCAAACGCATCGGCTGGAGCACATCTCCGCCCAAGACGATCACGCCATCGGGAAACATATTGGCCCACACCACCCAGACCACAAGACACAAACCCAAAACAAACCATGCAAGAGGCCTGCGAAAACAAATGGCTACGAGATTTTTCCGAGCTATATCGATCATATACAAACCTTGGTTATTTCGGAAGCGTTGCCGTCACACGGAAATCCCGCAGTCCGAATGTGCCTTTCCCTTCTTTCGATCCGGCATAGCTCACGCGCACATACAATGTTTGCGTCGTCGGATTGGCAGCATGCAATGTTACATCAAATGTATTTGTAAGCGAGTTTTGTTGTATCGCTGGTATTTCCTTCCAAAAGGCATTGTCAAAGGAATATTCCACACGAATCTGTTTACTGTCACTATCCAATTGCTCCGCCACCATCCGGATAGAATCAAAAGGACGCAGTGTGTCGATTTTGTAGGTAAAGAAAGCGCCGTCATTCTCCTTGCCGGCTACCGTATCCATATCGCTATCAAATGAAACATCGTCAGAAAAAGCAAATACATCCATCATATCCGTCACCTCGTGATTGGATTGGTATCGATACTGTAAGTGCGAACCCATATCCTCGATCACCGCGTGCGTCAAAAGAGTACTTGATGGAGTATCGTTTCTTTTGACCGTCGAAAGCATAAAGTAATGCGCTCCGGAAGACACTGCGCCCGAATTATCCTGAAATGTCTCTAGCTGAATCTTTTTCGCAGATACCACATAATCATCCGAGACGCCCACGAAGTACGCTTTCCCGGCCTCGAGACGATAAGGCAAGGCAAAGCGATAGCTACCATCAGTATCTGTCATCGTCTTCAAATCCTTCAATGCGAAAGCATCGCGTCGCAGCGCCTTATCGCTCACCTTTTTATGACCGGCATCATATTCCCGCAATTCCAAACGATACTTACCGGTTCCGCTGGCGTTGTTCTGATTGATACGCATATTGACCGAAAGCAGATAGGCATCATCGGGCGTATCAAACACCTGTCCCTGAATGAAATGCGCATCCACCGGCAGATGAATGCCCGACATCGCATCTGCTCCGGCCGTCGCTACAGTCTGCACATCCCTCTCACCAAATACCGTTGGCGAAAGCGACTTAATATCCCGAATAGTGGTAACATCCAATCGAGATACCGACATATTCGCCAGACGTACCTGACCCCCTTGCCATACATTTTTATTACCCTCCAACACAACCTTTTCCACCACCACATCCTCATAACTCCCATCCGTCATCACGACAAATTCCGCATACTTCTCTCCATCTGCTTGCGTGACATCCACTCGCCCGACTTCCTGCATTCGACCGACCGAAGATGCGAGCGATACCCGTAGCGACTCATTCCCATCAAGAGACTGTACTACGACACTCACGCGATACCAATCCCCTTGTCGAGACAACAGTTGTCGATCATATCGCTTCAGCGGATGATCGATATCCAGATCCGACGATTGCTTCATCGCTATGGTCGTCGTTGTAGTATCCTTGCTTTTGGCATCGGTGTTCTCCGGAGGCGGCACAATGGCGAAATGGTAATACAAAGCCACGACAAAAATACCCGCCACCGCCATAAAGCGTTGGTTTTTTCCCACAAATAAGAAGACTTCCTTCAATCGATTCTTCGCACGTTTCAATATTCTTCGCATATGTCTTTATACTATCAAATTCCGGCTTACTTGTCATATTTGTCTGTATTTACAGCTATTTTTTTGCCTTTATCACGATATGTATACTTAACAACGTTCTTAAAAACGGAAAAAATCTTACTATGCGGCCAAATAATGAAAGATTCATCGCGCCTTGATTGGAAACTACTTCCAATCCGCATTTTTTGACGAGATCATTTCCTGTTTTGAATGTATACAAATGAAGATGTGTTCTATCAAGCACCCCATAATCAGTGTAATCAAAACGTCCGAAAAGAAGATTGAGTCGAACTCTCCATAGAGCAACATTCGGAAGAGAGATGATGATTCGACCTTTCGGTTTCAACATAACACTATACCGTTTTAGTAACTCTTCAGGATACAAAAGATGCTCCAATACATCTGCGAACACGATCACATCGAACAATTCGTTTTCAAAGGGTGTTGGCATACCGTTGAGGTCGGCGCATACGACTTCTTTATACGTGCGTCGGGCAATATCGACAGCCTCTGTATTGCCATCGATGCCATACATAACATTCCCTTTTCGCATAAGCATTTCACCCAAATAACCTTTGGAGCAACCGACATCTAATACACTCTTATTCGATCCCACCATCTTTTCTATCACTGCCAACGAGGTATATTCGGAAACTATATTCGAACCGTATTCTTTTTGCGTTGCTTCAATATAAGCATTTTCCATAATTTCTTCCATACAACTATTTTTTACATCTTTTTACCATATAATACATCATCCAAAGGAAACTCCCAAAAAATACCGTGACGGAAACAAATAATCCGAGCGAAAAATAAGCCTGCGGTTTAAAATACAAGGTAAGACTAATAGTATACGAGCCGTCGGTATTTTTTACGCATCCGTCGTTCATATTCGCACATACCACCTTCGGATCAATCCGAAACGAGTTCAGCTTTGCATCATTCTCAAAATGATTCGCATCGGACAAAAAATATTTCTCGTCTCTCAGTATATCAAACCAACGGAAACTTCCCAGTCGCAGTTTCCAATCCGGATGATATGTATCTGAGAAATTAAGATGCAGCGGATTCGATACATTGTTCAAGTGTATTGTATATTCTGTCGGACTTATCGATTGAAAGTCCACTTTTTCAAAAGGAATGTTTTTTTGAATAGTTTCCATTTCTTTCGTTACATAAATATGCGGTCTGTAAAACATATTTTCGTACACATAAATATCGTGTTTTTCAAGCGAGGCGTCGCTGATCTTTTTCAAAAATGACACTTGCTTGAGTTTATCCGTGAAATTCTTCGGATTTCTCCATGGCGAAGACACTTCATCCCATACCAGATTCGACGGGACAACGACATAGCGTATTGATTGTTTGTCGAGCAAAGCATAGAATCGTTCGAAAGTGAACGGTTCATACAGATGACCCTCAAGCTTCTTTTCATCTCCTTTCGAAAAATCAGCATACGTCGTATCGATATTCATCAACATCGATACGGCCGGATGCGTATCGGAAAAAAGTCCGAATCGATTCGTATGAGGCATCCACAAAACCCGCGAAAAATCTTTCTGCGATAAAAGAAAGTCATCCAACCGCGTATATTCCGGCGGCACATCACGTGGAATAAACATTGTCTGTATATTTTCTGTTGCTATCGTCTTTGCGTTTAAAAAAGTAATGATCGCCACTGCCGCCAAACTCAAACGCAAAAAGTATTGCCATATCTTCGTTTTTTGAGACGCTTCTCTCGCATACGAAAGATAGTAACCAATCAATACCGACAAAGCGAGCGAACTGACGATATAAAACTTTGAGGCCTCGCGAAATGCGTTGAAACCGGGGAGATGATTATACAGCCAAAGATACATTTCTTCGAAAGGTGCGCCGCTTTGCTTCGTTAAAAAAACACCCGTTAAAAAAAGTACTGAAAAAATATAGACGCCGTTCCGTTGCCTATGCCGCGGTATCAATAAGAGGCTTGATGCCAACAACGGTATGATAAACAAAGCCGGCGGCGCCGCTTGCTTAACAAATATCGATGGGACACTCCATGTCCACCACGGATGGAAAGCGACAAAAGCATTTACGATATCAAAATACTCATTTCCGAATAATCCCCTACTAAAAAACGTATTGGACGACAATGATCCTGAAAACAGCAAGGGGACAACCCAAAATATATTGATCAGAATAAACAAGATTCCGGGGAGAACAAAGTAGCCGACATATCGCAAGCATTCTCGAATCGAGGCTTTTTTAAAATACAGGAACAGTGAAAAATAGATCGCGAGCATCCAAGCCGTCACGTAAAAAATACGGAATTCTATAAACCCGAGTACTGCCGAGGAGAATACAAAGGCTAATTGATGTAATCTATCAGGAATGTCCAACACTTTGAGGAATGTCAAAAAAACCAAGGGCGCTACAGCATACGCCCAGGATAAATAAAGCGAACCAGTCAATGTAATGAGGAAGTACACATTATATGAATAGACTAACGCTCCCATGAAAGCCCCTAACTGAGACTTCGTCAGGTAGCGTATCAAAAAATAGCTCGCCAGCACAACCCCAAAAACTATCGGGTAAAAAAGAATGATTTTTTCAGACCAAATGGGACCAATTCCCATTTTTCCCAATACACCGTATGCAAAAAGAAACGGGTTAGTACTCGCAGTGATGCTCATTTCGCCGAAACCGAACGTACTGCTATAGATATGCAAAGCGTACGAAATCAGTTCTTTCTGACTCTCGACGGTATACACGCCGACATCACCGAAGGTAAAGGTTCGATTCACAAAAATCCACTCGTGAAACACGGCCAATTGAATACAAATCAGACCCAGGACATAACGCTGTTTTCGCGAAAAAACAATCACTGAAGAGAGTATTTTTTCTACCATATTATCGTTTGTCAATCAATCCTATTCTTTGCGCATTCTCATCGAAATATTTTTTTTCCGAATACCAACGTTTTGCAACTAATCGGTTCTTATACCAATTCTTCAACCGCAAAAGAACCCGCTTCGGAAGAATCAATGAAACAATCATATAAAAAAGATATTTCGCATCGAACAGCAGTCGTTTATTCGCTCTGATTGCTCGGAAAAAGACCCTGAGAAGATTCATATTTCCCGTATTTATTTTTTCCGTCGGCAAAATGCTGGCATGACTTTCTGCGAAAAATCTATTCACGAAACCGCTGTCAAGATCGATAGAGACTCCTTGTTGCGCATAGTACGCTTTCAATGTCTCGAAAATCTCCGGTAATTCAAGTGAGGCGTGTCTCTCTGTTTTCTTAATCCTCTTCCCTTTTACTGCTTCAAATCCAAGCTGATCATTATGAGCGCGTCCGCCAATCAAAAAATCATGTATTCCGTACGCTTTCGTTTTCGCCAATATCCTTCCAATAAGCTCAACCTGAGGAAAGAGCCAATCTTTTTTCGGGTATAGCGTCATGAAATCGATATTGTTCCGTAAACCTATACCAGGAATATAACAGGATTTCAACCAAATGTGTTGCAAGGCATCTTCCAATGTCTCAAAAAACGTATCTTTTTCAAAATGTCTGTATACATAATCCATACGGTATTCGTTGTTGAATTGCAGTATGCCACTGTACACGAAACCAACCTTCGGATACCGCTGAAAAACATCCGCATATCTCCGCAATGCATGTTCATCCAATAAAATATCATCATCACCCAATGTCACAATATACTCCCCCGAACATTCTGTCAGTGACTTTAAGAAGTTTTTACAATAACCGAGATTGATTTCATTTTTAATGAATCGTATTCGAGTATCTGTCTTTGCGTACTGATTAACCATTTTTTGAGTCTCTCGATCATCAACGCAGTCATCGACGATAACAAGCTCCGAATTTTTATATGACTGTGAAAGATAAGATTTAATCAAATCCTCAACCATCTTCGGTCGTTTATACGTCGTAACAGCTACGGATATTTTCAGAGGTTCCATACATTATATATTATTACGTTTTTTAAGGGTGATTTTTACAAGCATTTCTTGAAATTGTCCGTATATCGCTTCCGGATCGAATTTTTCCGATACATTCAGACGTGCTTTTATTCCAATTTGCCGAAAGGCCTCAAAATCGGTTTTTTTTAAATCATACACATAACGTATTTTTTCCAAGAACGATTTGGAATCGACGGGCACAAGAAAACCTGTTTCACCGTCCACTATCGATTCTCGGGGACCGGATACATCCGATGCGATCACGATTCGACTGTTCGATCCCGCTTCCAAGGCGACATAATTGGCCGTCTCGCATCGGGACGGTATCAAAACGACATCCGCCCACTGGTACGATGCATTAATTTCACTATTGGGGATATGACCCAGATACTCGATATTCGCATATTTTTTCGAAAGCTTTTCAAATTGCTCCACAAAATCAAGCTCTCCACTGCCGACAATACGAAATTTAAACAAAGAAAAGTCGGCTTTCACACTCAATCGTTTTATACACTCAAGCATGATATCAATCCCTTTGATGGCGGTCAACCGGCCGACAAATAAAATATGGAATTCTGAGGATTGATGCTTATTTTCAACAACATTCTCTTTATCGAAAGAAAATGGGAGTACTATTTTTCGAACTGACGGATACTGAAATCGCTCTCGCAATAACTTTACATCATCCTCATTATTCACATGAACCATAGCAGTGCCTCTCAATAAAAACCGATACATCCATCCATTGTATAAAAAGTTGTGCAGACGATCATGATTACTTAATGGATGCGGAAAATATATAGGCGTATGCGCTCCCACAATGATTGGCGGTAAACAATTGTATCCGAAATATTTCAGAATACCCAAATCAACCAGTTCGTTTTTCGTATAAATAACATCGTACTGTTTCAATTCTTTTTTTACCATACCAAAGGAAGCGCATTTTATATATCGTACGCGACCAAGCTTACGAAGAATATCTTCGCTTTTTTCGCGATAAATATTACTCACTGGCATTTTCTTAAAATAATAAAATGAGAGGATATGCTGGAGAGCCTCCGTCCGTTCCTCGTTAAATGTAATAATGGAAATATCGAAGTCCGGACGCATTAAGGCTAATGCCGATGACATTTCGATAAAATACTTCTCCAATCCGCCTCCGTGTTCCAGTATGGTATTGCTAAAAAAAGCTATTTTCATACACTGAGTTTAAATAAATGCTTACTGTTTTCTAAAGTGTATAAATATATTGGCAAAACCGCATTCATTCCCATTGCCGTTATACTCCTCATTCTCCTTTTGAACAAAGTGGTTATTCCAAAAAGATTGCCTTCGAAATATCCATTTCGCAACGTACATATTGATGATCGAAAAAACAGTCCACCAGCCACCTTTGATTTCAATGTTATCGACGACCAAGCCGCTTTTCTGCGCGTATTGCTTTAAACGCATTTTCGAGTAATGCCGATGCCCGGAAAGCCACCACGCGGGATCAAGCATATTGGAAAAAAACGACATATGAGGGGTCGAAAGATAAAAACTTCCCCCCGGTTTTAAAACGCGACTCACTTCGGAAAACATTCTGTCTTCCGTACCGACCGAAATATGCTCTATAACCTCCCAAGAAACCACGGTATCGAATGCAGCATCCTGAAACGGCAATTTCGTCGCACCGGAAACTTGTACAGATACGCGCGGATCAAAGATATTTTTTCGTATGGTTTCGAGATCATTCTCTGATATCTCAACTCCCGTTATGGATCGCGGATTTTTTTCCAAAAAGGCCGCTTCGCACCAACCGTATCCGCAACCGATATCCAGTATATCTTTGTTGGCAATATCGGCATCATTGACAAAACAAACGCTTTTCAAATGCCTTCCTGTCAATTCCCCAAATGGTTTTTCATTGATGATATTTTTCATGCTCTTAGATACTTGCTCAATTAACTTTTTTCATTTCGAGAATCACAATTTCTTTACTATCCTTATTCAAAATGACCAGAGACAACAAAAATGCCAGAACAAGCAGCATCTTCGATACGATACCGGGATAACTGCCACCAGTCATATTCCATACACTCCTATTTGAATGCGTACGCACCAGACGTATTCCCGTGTGATTATGCGCATAATAAAGAAATATGTTTCTGAATAAAGGGTTGATATGACCCGTTTCCATTACGGAAGCCTTGGTGAAACAAGGAAAATCACCCGCTAACCAAAACTTGACTCGAGACAATGAACTCTCAACATTGGGAGTGCTTATAAAAAGTCTTCCATTAACATTCAATAGCTTATCAATATTTCGTATAAAGTGAAAATGGTTTTCAAGGTGCTCGATTATCTCTATGGCAATCACGCAATCAAAACCCGCCCCTGAAAAACTGCTACTGAAATCATGATTAAGATCCAATGCCAAGATATTTCCCTTTGACTTGTACACCTCCCTATTGAATTCGATGGCAGTTACGTTAGTATACCCATTATCAATCAGGCGTTCGTCAAAAGCGCCACCACCGGCACCTAAAATAAGTATGCTAATATTTTTATCGGAAAAATTTTTTCGTATCAATTCGAAAATTTTTTCATGAACACCGGATGCACAGTAGATGGGAATACCCTTATACGAGTACCTCTGCGTTACCTCGACACTTTCTTTCCGATTTTTAGATCCATGCTGTATATCCTTAGACCACATATTGTTTTATTTTAAAAATGAATACGCCATTTTTTCCAACGTCCGATCATTTTCACATACTGTCCGGAATATGCCCTCGGAAAGCATATCAAACTTATCAACAGAAGTATCGTTATTGTCGATATCGCAAAAAAAGCAAGATGCCACCTTACATTGACGAAAAATTCGACAACGGCATTTTTTTCTTGTACTTTTACCGCGGAAAAGGCGACGTTAGCACGATAGACATGAGTTTCGATACCATTCACTTTCGCCTTCCATATTAAGGAATAAGGTATATTCACATACGCCAGTCCGTCATTGACCGTATTATTGAGGGCAATTTTCTTGTACGTCGCAGTATTCGCGAGCAAAGAAGCATCCGAAACAATCGTCTCTTGCGGAGGGGTTCTTTTTTCTTTTTTATCCACTAAAAGCACCGGGCTTGTCTCGGAAAAATCCTTTCTATTCATATCTGACCACAAATCATCCTGCTGAGGCTCCTCGCTGTACGTATTCGTAAAGTAGGCCTTTTTTACCCCTTGAACTTCATAATAATACATCGTTTGACTTATCAATCGCTCATCTCTTCCCCAATCATTGTGCAAATCCCCGTTTGCATTGTAATTATAAAGTCTCTTGTAATTATCACGTTGGATTTTCTTTGCTGATACGAGAGAGAAATTCGAATCCTGAATAAGAGAGGTGGTCAATACACCGTCAATGCCGGCCACCCTCAAAACAGAGACATCGAATTTTCCGGAAGAGTCCCTCAGATGCCCATTGTAATCGACAAGATAGCGATTAGGAATGGCTGAATAATGAAAGAATGGATCGACACCGATGATTTCCGGTATATGGTACACCTGTGTGTATCTCTCCATGTCGTTCACGATTGTCTTACCTTTCACCGCTTGAAAGAACGAGTCGCTTGTAAGATTTTGCAGAGTCGTCTCATAATACATGGCATATTTGAAATTGACCGATACGTCGACCACTAAAACAAATGCGAGGAGTGAAATTGCCCATGTGTTTCTATGAAGCACGAATAATCTCACAGAAAACCATGAGACTAGCGTGATAAGTATCATTCGGAAAAAGTAACCGGAAAAAGTAAGTGCGATAGTATAATACGGAAGCAATGCGCTATTGTCTTTTTGCAGAACTTTGAACGAAAAAGCGACAAGACTGAAAATGATCGCGAAAATCGTTAACGCAAACACATAGCCCACGAGATATTTTTGTACCTTCTTGTATGCATTCGGATCGTATGTTTTCTGTCGAATAGCTCGCAAGACGAACGGCAGAGCGATTGCTAAGTATACGCCCGCAACAACAAGGTACTTATAGTGACCTCGAAACAGGTTATTCCCGGGAAAAAAATAAGTTGCATCATATAAAGGAAATGCCCCTCCAAACGAAAGAAGCAGATTAAGGAGTATCATGCAGGTCAAAACGGTCAATTCTCTGCTTTTCATAGCAACAGCACCGAAGATAAGCAATATTACGGGAAGAAAACCGATATATAAAATATTCGCCAAGGAAAACTCGAAAATCATCTGAGGGTTCGTTACCCACCCGAATTGCAAGAGTGAGAATTTGGGAATGATGAAACCGATCAAATCGTAAAAATGCGTTCCAAAAAACGCCATATAATCATAATTCGAATTTGAATGGAAGATATCGGCAGAAACGCTGTATGTGGCGAATAATTGCACGGCATAAGCGAGCAGACCCAACATCGGCGCCACGATAAATAAAAGAAAGTATTGCTGAATTAGCTTTTTCTTTGATACGTAAGAAAAAAACAGATCGTATTTGAAAAAGACGAATACCGTAAACAGTACGAAGAAATTCAACAGCAGATAAAAGAAAAAATTAACAAGCCCTCCGGCGTACAGAAACAGCGTGATTGCCAAAACGAATATTCCGTATCGTCGGATATCTTGTTTTTGAAGATATCTCAAAAAAACGTAGGTTGTCAGAGGAAAAAGGCCGATCATATAGGAGAGTGTTCCTGTCCCAAACCATGCAACATTCCATCCAAGTCCGAAATATACCAATCCAGCAAACAGTGATTCTACTCGTGAAAATTGAAATATCCGCTGGCATATCTTATACACAAAAAAGGTGCCGAGTATAAAATGTGCCGTATGTAAAAATAAAAGTTCGTAATACAGACCAACCGTTTGGAAGTGGAACAGCTTATAAAGTACGAACAGAAAGGCTATAGGCGGATAAAAGATTGAGTTTTGCGGTTCAGCCATGGGGTATCCTCCCAACATACCATTCGTTCCAATCAACGTATCAAACGGATGTAAAAAACTGAAATGATTAAAAAGATAAAAGAGATTATTATAGGCAACAAGGTTATCTCCATAGAGAAAAAGTTGATTCTCAGATCCGAATGCGAACAATCTCCAATTCAATAAAAGAAAAAGTGAGAAAAAAAATCCGACAACGAAAATATCGCCAGTATTTTTCTCTTTCATGAAGGCGATAACTTTATTCATACTCTGTTTCATATAACTGATATAGCTGTTTGAGCGTACCATTCTAAGGTTTCTCGCAAACCCTCTTCAATATTGTACTTCGCCTCCCAATCAAGGAATTTTTTCGCTTTTTCAACCGATACATACTGTTTGTCAATTTCCTTTTTCCTTACTTGCTCCGGATGGACTACGACACTGAGATTCTTATTTTGACTTACCTCGATAACTTTTTCCGTCATTTCCACAACCGATAGCAATTGTCCGCTCCCGAAATTAAATGCCTGCCCCCTAACATCATGATTCTCTGTATTCTCAGCGAGGGTAAGGTAAGCATTGACGGCGTCTTTGATGTAGATATAATCCCGAATAGCCGTTCCGCCGATAATTTCAGGATCTTCATTCTTCGCTACCGATCGCATCGCCTTTGGTACGACTCTGGAAAAATTAAAATCTCCCGGTCCATAGGTATTGGTGAATCGTGCTATAGCCACCGGAATATCGTATGTATAATAGTAGGTTTGCGCTAGAATATCCGCGCACGCTTTGGATGTTTCATAAGGACGGCTCGGTCGAGGGAAAAAACTTTCCAAATAAGGAAGCTTCTTGTTATCGCCATACACGTGGGTTGTCGAAGCAATAACCAAACTTTTAAAATCCTTTGAACATCGTGCGGATTCAAGAACATTGATCGTTCCTAGAATATTTGTCCGAAAAGTCGGGAGCGGACTTTCAAAAGCATTCCCAACGATAGCCTGCGCCGCCAAATGAAAACACACATGTATGTCATTATCCGTAAACGCGGCACTAACTGCATCGTACTTGGCGACATCGCCTACGATGATACCGGATAATTGCTCCTTGACTTGAGAAAAAATAGGGTTTTCGTTGTGTAAACTATCCACAAATACAAAAACTTTTGCATCTTGTTGCAATAATGCGGTAATCAAGTTACTTCCCACAAATCCGTTCGCGCCGGTTACAAGAACCCTTTTACCTTTCCAGAATGCTTGATTCATATCACTAGTCTCGGTTAAATATCATACCTAATGCACCGGCAATCACCTCGCATCCACGTAGTGTAAACATCCCAATGGTGACTAATGGTTGTTTCAAAAGAACGATCGGATGTTTAAAATACGCTAATTTAATAGGGAAAAATTGAGCCGTCGCAATCGATGGCCTTCGCTTCAGGTACTCGCGAAACGCCTTACTATAGTAATATTTTTTCTTCACACGGCTCCAAAATTGCGTTCGCCCTTCATCATGATTGATGATTTCTTTTATTTTTCCGATTTTTCCCAATGACGCCATACGATAATGTAAATCAGAATCCTCGGCACCTACAATGGTCGGGTCATATCCGCCCGCTTTCAATACATCCGACTTTCGAAAAAAACGACAGGAATCATTGAGTCCGTCTTCCAAAACATTGCTCACATAGCGCTCCAGTGAAACGCACTGCGTCCAAAATCCTTTCCCGATTGATATTTCCGGAATAACCACGGCAACCAAGTTTTCTTTTGTCAGCTTATCATAGCATGCCTGCACGACATTCGGAGTCAAATACATGTCTTGATCCAACACGAGCATAAACTCTCCCTTCGCATCCTGTATTCCGCGATTGCGTTGTATGCTTCTTTCCGGTCCATCTTGCACATACATCGCGTATTTCTCGATAATTTCTCTGCATTTTACCTGCTCTTCCGGATTATATTTCAAAGCATCCACCACGATAATTTCAATATTTGGATAGGTTTGGTTTTTAATCGATTGCAAACATTTCTCAATAAATGGTCGAGAATTATATGTCGCAATAGTAACGGTTATGAGCGGCTGATTCATAGCGAAACCTCTTGAATGGTTAATTATACGGTTTCTTATACTTTCTTTTTCACTCGAATGAAGAGCTGTGCTCCAAACCACTTCAAGTGACGCACCTCCTGTTTCAATAGCCAGTCGGAAAATCGTGACCCAAGGAAAAATAAAAATGGCGACAATAGACCGAATGTTCCCTCTCGAACGACTTCAAAGCCCGCTTTTTCACACATTATGCGGAAACTGTTCCGATAAATACGAACTTTGTGCTGTTCACCCCATAGTGTCGGGAAAAGACCGAGGTGATCCACTAAAAACTCCATAGGAAACCATAGACTCACTCCGCAATTAGGTGTCGTAATAAGCAATTCACCGTCATCCTTTAAAAGCAGTTTGACATTGGCAAGAATCGTTTGTATTTCCTCTTCTTCAAAATGCTCAATGACCTCATTAAGAATGGCTTTATCGTAAAAACCGACTGATTCTTGCGGCGGATTCTTAAGTATATCCCAATAAAATGTTTTTACATTTTGAATGTCTTTTTCTTTCAATTTTTGATCAAGAAATTCCAAACATTCCTTATTGTAATCAAAAGCATCAAATCTGTCGGCTCGCCTATGAAAAGCTAGCACAACATTTCCTGATCCACAGCCAACATCACAGATATTTTTTTCTTTATCATTCAAAAACGCCTCCCGAATAAGCAAGAGTCTGTTGCGATGCCAACGACGTTGTAGCGCATTTCCCTTAGTAAGAGCCGTATATTGATAATCCGGCGGAATACCCAATCTTTTTTCAACTATCTCATCCATAGCATAAAGTGTATAAAAAATTACTCTTCGCAAACAATACAAGCAAACTCTCGGTAACTCTTTTCAAAAGAAAATCCTTGACTCCAACGCCATGCAGCCTCCCTTATTGTAGTATATTTGTTTTTATCTTGCAAAAGGAATTGCACGGCAAGCGCCAGACTCTCCGGGGTATTGCTTATTGACAAAACACCTGTTTCATTATTACGAATACTGTCCCGCAAACCATCTACATCATACCCAACCGCTGGCGTCCCTTGACTGTTAGCCTCGGTCACAATCAATCCCCAGCCCTCTTTAACCGAAGTAACAGCGATACAATGAGACTTTTGCATCAGTTCTATTTTTTGCTCCCTGCTAACCTTGCCATAATACGCAATATCATCTCGATAAGGACTGTTTTTAATCATACACATCACTTTTTCGCCATAGGTATCACTTACTTTCCCTGCAAGTTTCAATTGCAGATCAGGAATAACTTGCTTAGCTATTTCAAAAGTCTTAATCTGCTGGGCTGTGCGTTTCATGCTTCGAATCGCACCGAGTGATAACATCGTGGGTTGAGTATATTTTTCGATACTCTGTATATCTTCCGCTGGATGAATATCTATACCCTCGGATATAATATGGATATCTTTTGGATTAAACCCATGGCGGATAAGGTCTTCTTTGGAACTGCGTGAAACGGTCACCGTTTTGTACTTTCTGATAAGCCACAAATACACCGGTTCAACACAAT
The DNA here is from genome assembly GCA_964624415.1 of uncultured Bdellovibrionales bacterium. GTDB lineage: Bacteria > Patescibacteriota > Minisyncoccia > Moranbacterales > UBA1568 > JAQTRS01. The sequence goes on from CAZUWR010000013.1 coordinate 15,138, forward strand.
ACCCGATAACGCTGAAAGGAATCGGCATTTGGTAAAACCATATTTCACGACACAGTTGATGAGGGAAGAACAGTGTCCTTTCCTTGACATAAAATTTGCAAAAGAACGGCAGTGTATTCATCTCATCGATCACAAGATCCGCCCATCCTCGCAAGTGCTTCACATAGTAGCGATAGGCTTTCCAATACACGCTGTATCGCCCGCCAAGGCGAATAACTTTGAATCCGTCGACCATCTCTTCCGAAGAGCATCCGGGAAATCCGGCCACGATAAAAATCACTTCGTGGCCATCGCGCACGAGTCTCTTGGCCAATTCCTCATTGACCGTCTCCGCACCGCCTGCCTGCGGGTGCCGCCTGTCTTTCCATGTGAACCAAAGTATTTTCATTGTTGTGTATCAGTATTGACCTCTTCACGGACGATATAGAGGGGGCGGTTGATGACTTCATTGTGAATACGGGCGATGTAGAGCGCGATGAAGCCCAGCGAGACAAGGATGATGCCGCTGAGGAATGTATTGCTCGTTGCCAGAATGGCGATGGGAGAAAAAAGCGTCGGGTCGAAAAACCAGCGCGTAATGAGCATGACTGCAAGTAAGACACCACTTATCAGCGTGATGAATATACCGAGATAGCCGGCGAATTTGAGCGGGATCAAGGAGAAGGATGTGAAGCTGTTGAGCGCGAGCCGGAAAAGCTTGCTGTACGAATACTGCGCTTCGCCGTTGATACGCTCATTGGCGATAAACTCCACTTTGGCGCGCTTGTATCCCATCCAGTCGATCATCCCGCGAAACATACGCTCCCGTTCGGGAAACTTGCGGAAGACATCCGCCACTTTCCTGTCGATCAATCGGAAATCGGTCGAGCGCGGCTCGGTCTGCATATCGGTGAATTTGTTGAAGAGCCAATAATACAAGTGCGAAGTGAGTTTTTTGAACCAGCTCGCTCCCTTGTTTTCACTGCGGACGGTATAGACCACTTCATTGCCTGCCTCCCAGAGGGTGAGAAAGTCTTTGATAATATGTGGTGGGTGCTGCAGATCCGCATCGAGCGTGATGACCGCATCGCCGCACGCATAGTGACACCCGGCGGATGTGGCCGGTTCTTTGCCGAAGTTGCGCGAGAAATCCAGCCCCTTGATATGCTCGTCTCGCTGTGAGAGATTGTATATCTCCAGGAAACTGTTGTCGCGACTGCCATCATTGACGAAGATGATTTCGTAACGGTAGGTGCCGTCGGCAAACACTTTTTTAATTTCCTCGGCGATGAGAGGAATGTTTTTTTCCTCATTGTACACGGGGATGACGACGGATATGAGTTTTGACATACGAGGCACGTGATTAGTTTTGTTTACGGGTGCGCCGGACAAAGAGCGCTCCGACCGCCAGCGCGACGATCTGCATGGCTATGGCGATAATAATGATAGTATACAGGCTTTTTCCGAAGAAATACAGAGCGAAGACCTCGAATACGGCGATTGCCAAAAACCAGCGCATTACTCCCATCTCCTGTTGCGACAGCAGATACTGTACCAGCAAATTAGCCAATGAGTACAGAGCGGCCATCGAAGCAAACCATACCAAGAAAGGCGCTACGGAGAGGTATTTGGCACCAAAAAATATACCGAGCGTGAATGTCGGTAAAAGGGCGAAAAAGATAATAGAACCGGCGCCAATCAATGCTGTCAGCCCGACCGCCTGCCGAAAGGTCTTTTGCGAAGCCTGCGTTTTGGCGTTTTCTCCGGCGGTCATGGCAAACAAGACCGAAGTAATTACTCCTGTCACGAAAAAAATCGTCTTGGCGACGATAGAAAGAGCGCTGTATTGGCCAGAAACTGCCGGATCGAGCGCATGCTTGGCAAAAATCATATCCACATTACCCAGCACCGTAATGGCGAGCATCCCGAGAAAAGTCGGAAGAATCGATTGCTTGAGTGCGGCGGTGTCGAGCGTTGGAGTGATCGCGGTATCGGTATCATTATCGGATGATGCGGATGCCATAATAAACCGCAAACACATAAGCGACACACCGTATCCCACCACACCGGCGAGTAAAAAGCTCCCTACCGCTCCATTGACCAGAAATCCGAGCTTGATCAGCCCGACACCGAGTATGAATTTGGTCAGCGCACCCCAAATACCGACCGCATTGACCGACCCGAAGCGCTGCCACCCGCTCAGGATACCTCCGGAAACCGATGATAAAAAAGAAAGGAACATCAGCACCCACAAGAAAAAAAGCGGAGTGGATGACCGCATCTGCAGGAAATCACGGATGAAAGGGGTCGATATGAAAGCGAGTACCAGCAGCGGCAATCCAAACAGAAAAATCTTGGCATTGAGATAGCGGAAGAGCGCGTAGCTTCCGCGCTTGTCATCCTCTCGTTTCATCCTCGCGCCGTGCATGGTCGCGATCAAACTGATAGCCGCCGACGGTACGGAGACAATGGTCAAAAGCGAGATGAGCGACTCGATCTCGCCATACACTGAGGCCTCGACCAATCGCCCCACCGCGAAGTGGAACAAATAATTCAAAACATTCACCAGCATCGTGCCGGAAAAAAGTATGAGACTGTTCCAGATAAATGTGTTGCTTCGCAGGCGCTGTATCATGATCGTGATCGTGATTTATTCGGTCACTTTCAAAGTACCCCACTGGCCTCCCTCGCGATGGCCGGGCTTGGAGCAATAATAGACGAATTCCCCTGCTTTGTCGGCGGTGAATTCGATGACAGTCGTTTCATCCAATGGCGTCTCTTGCTTGATACCGTATTCATCGATGACAAAATCGTGCATACCCTTGGTATTGGTCACCTTGATGCGCACTTTGTCACCTTTTTTGACCTCTATCTCCTTGAGCGAAAACCACTTGCCTTTCTCATCGTAGTAGGATGTCATGGCGAAGTTTTTCGTATCATCCGCAGGAGCTTCCGCTGCCTCTTCGGTCGATGGCGTCGCTACGACTGCATTCTCCCCTGGCTGCATTTCCGTCGACTTCGTGTCCGTCTGCATCGATGCAGGCGCCGCCGCTTTGTTGCCCCTCATCACCACAAACCCGATAACGGCGACTACAACGACTGCCCCCAGTATCATTTTTCCCATAAGATTGATGTTATATGTTCGGAACTTACTGTATCAGTATAGCACGTTTTTTGAAAAATGGGTCTATTTGTGGTTTCTGCGGGTTTGGATGAGTTTATATATGACTAAAA
>CAZUWR010000014.1:0-17434 GCA_964624415.1 uncultured Bdellovibrionales bacterium
CCTTGGCTTCGATAGCCTGATGCAAACCATCGCTGTAGCGGCGACCTTCCATCAGCCGTCCTGTGAAATCATCCACGATGATCACCTGGTCTTCCTTGACCACGTAATCGCGGTCGCGTTTGAAAATAAATTCGGCCTTGAGCGATTGCTCCAAATGATGCACATACTGCACCTTACCGCTCTCATAGATATTGCCCAATCCGAGCATCTTTTCCACCCTGTTCACGCCTTCTTCCGTCAGCGTCACTGCTTTCATTTTTTCATCCACGACAAAATCCTGCTCTCCTTTGAGCCTCGGAACGATAGAGGCGAATTGCTGATAGAGTTTGGTCGATTCGGAATCGGGCGCGGAGATGATAAGCGGGGTACGCGCCTCATCAATCAAGATGGAGTCCACTTCGTCGACGATTGCGTAATGCAGTTCACGCTGGGTCATCTGCTCGATGCTCTGCACCATATTGTCGCGCAGATAATCGAAACCGAATTCGTTGTTGGTGCCATAGGTCACATCGGCCGCATAGGCCTCCTTGCGCGTCACCGGGAGCAGATTTTCCATCTCGACGCTCACCTCATTGTCATCCATCACGCGCGGTTCATACTGATACGAGACGCCCTGCCCCACGATACATGCCGTGCGAAGTCCCAGCGAAGCATAGACGCTTCCCATCCAATTGCAGTCGCGCTTGGCGAGGTAGTCATTGACCGTCACCACATGCACACCCTTGCCCTCGAGCGCATTGAGATAAATCGGCAAAGTCGAAGTCAGGGTTTTTCCTTCGCCCGTTTTCATCTCCGCGATGCGCCCCTGATGCAAAGCGATACCGCCGATAATCTGCACATCATAGTGCCGCTCACCGATAACCCGCTTGGCTGCCTCACGCACTACCGCGAACGCTTCCGGAAGCAAATCGTCCACCGTTTCCCCTTTGGCGATACGATCACGGAACTCCTGAGTCTTCATTTTCAAATGCCCGTCCGAGAGCCCTGTCAGGGCAGCTTCGCACGCATTGACCCGCTCTGCCAACACCTTGAATTTCTTGATTTCCCGTTCATTCGATCCGAACAGCGTGCTGAACATTCCCATAAAAGTAGTCATAATAAAGCTTAATCTTCCCTTATTTTACAACCAAAAACCCCTTCCGTCAAAGGAAGAGGTTTTTCGAAAAACAAAAGCTATCTGCAAACAAGGCTGCTCTCTAATTTTTCAAAAGAGCGTCCTCTTGAGCCGTCAATTCAAGTGATGGACACGGCGCGAATTCGCATTTCGGTCCCGTGCGGCTTACGAATGTTTTACCATCCGGGCACTTCTTAGCATCCATCGTGCACATAATAATATCCTTGCTCCGAGGAGGCGTAGCGATCGGTTTGAGCTCATCTTGCTGCACATAATTCGTATTGATAAGACTCATCGCCGAGTCTGTCGCCGAAGCGGTCAAAAAGATAAGCCAACTGAAAAATCCCCCCACCAAAAATATCACCACGATTGCGAAGTCGGTACTTACCCTCTGATGCGGTTGCATAATGTGCAGATAGAAATTACACCTTCAGTATACCACAATGTTTCCAAAGCTACGCGTCCAATTTTTGCAATGCTTCGATAAGCTTCTTCTGCTCCTTGGAAAGTTTTTTCGGGATATCTACGATAACCTTGACCATATGGTCGCCTCGCCCATATTTCTGCAGATGCGGTATGCCTTTGTCGCGGATACGGAAAATCTCTCCCGATTGTGTGCCGGCAGGAATCTTCATCGTCACATCGCCCTCGAGCGTCTCTATAATAATCTTGTCGCCCAACGCCGCCTGCGCGAAACTGATTTCGGCGCTCGAATATACATCATCTCCCTTGCGATCGAAAAATCGATGCGGTTTCACACGCACCACGACATACAGATCCCCTGCTCGAGCCCCCGATTCTCCGGCCTCCCCTTGGCCTGCGAGCGAAATCGCCTGACCACTTGCAATGCCGGCGGGAATATCCACCGAGATTGTCTGTTCACTGCGCACACGGCCATCTCCTCGGCAGCCATGGCACTGCTTGGAAAATGTCTTTCCTTTGCCATGGCATGACGGACAAATTTCCGCCTGACTAAACACGCCAAGAAAGCTTTTGACTGTACGCTGAATCTGCCCCTGACCATGACAGGTCTTACAAGTTTCTTCCGAGGCACCGGGCTCGCCGCCTGATCCTTTGCAGGTCGCACACTGCGACAATTTTTGCAGACGGATATCTTTCTTCACGCCCTTGGCCATTTCATCGAAGGTGATTTCTACATCTACCTGTATGTCATTGCCAGCCTGTGCACGAGAACGCGCGCTCGATCGCCCACCGCCACCGAACATTTCCGAAAAAATATCCTCAAATCCACCGCCACCGAAATCAAACCCAGCCTGATTGCCCCGCCCGGAAAACCCGCTGAAATCAAACCCGCCAAAACCCTGCCCGCCGCCGGCACCGGCACCGTCGAAAGTCTGGCCGAATTGGTCGTACTGCTTGCGCTTGTCCTTGTCCGACAGCACGCTATATGCCGAAGAAGCCTCCTTAAACTTCGCCTCATCCCCTCCGCTTTTGTCCGGATGATGTTTGTGCGCCAGCTTGCGGTAGGCTTTCTTGATTTCGTCCTCGGATGCGCCTCGTGGCACGCCTAAAATATCATAGTAATCTTTTGCCATAGTCCGTATGTTAATTCATCAATCTGTACCGCAGTATATCAAAAAAACAAAAAACTGGCAATCTCTGGTTTGGAGTGCTAATCTCTCGAACAGGACGTATTTATCCGATCACCTCTTGTTCCACCATCACCTTCTTGACCTCCACGGCCCCAAAACGACGCAGTATCACAAACAAAGCAGCGGTCACAAAACGCCATACGATACCCAAGAGAGAACCTAGTGACCAGAGTGTCACAAAGAGAATAAGCGAAAGAACAAAGGGCAGTATTGAAGAAGATTCGCTTGCAGTATCGGGCTTGAAATAGGTACGGACACGTTGATCGATAACCTGAGACAAAACATCGGCGATAGATTCCTGGCCCAAGACAGGGCGACCGACGATACCGGAAAGCTGTCTTCGTCCCTGTTCAAGGACGAGGCTTTGCGTATTAAGGGTCGTTGCGTTCTTTGCCAATTCTTTTTTGAGCTGCACCAGTGTCTGTGGAGCGCGCGGATCAGATGCTTGCATACCGACCATCTGCAGAAGCTCCTCATCAGAAGGTGGCGAGGTGATGGTATCGGAAACCGATTGTTGTTTCTGCAGAGTCAATAGAAATTCATCCACTGTGACTTTTTGTTGGTCGGCCTTTTTGAATTCCGGATTCATCCACCCCAATGCCCGCGTCAGTATGACGTGCGAAGTCTGATCGATGGACAGTTTTTGCAAGAGTTCTTCACCGCTTTTCTGCCGTATCTGTACATAGTAAAAGGATGTGATAACCAAAGCGAAAGATAGCACCATCCACACCATCCCATACTGCACGCTTCGCCTTATACGTATCGAAAGTGAGACCATCAATAGATGCCGCATGCGCAGCAATCCGATAACACTCACTGCTGTTCCAAGCAGTATCGCTGCCAAGAATATGCTCGCCTGAGCAAAAAGCAGACTCGGCAAGAAAGCGGTTATAGCTGCTACCCACAAGAATCGTTTGTGATTCAATACAAAAGGTGTCAGGCATAGAAGCGAAATTCCCAAAGAAAACCAGATAATGGGAAATGTCCAACTACCGGATACTACTGCATCAATAGCTTGATCAATGGTCAGCCACCCGAAGAAAAAAAGGAGAAAAAGGGAGCTCAAGAGTATGCCGAGCAACCACTGTTTTTTGCGATTCTGTTCCATAGTTTTGTTTTAAAGACATGTTTGCTTAGTAGCTGTTTGAAATATTTTCCTTTTTTGCTTTTGATAGTGTTTTTTCGAACTGCCGGGTCAAAGACGAAAGGCGAGAAAAAATACTATCAAAAGCAAAAAAACAAGAGAAAAAATATTTCAAACAGTTACTTAGAGACCGTGCTTTGCTTTATTGGCTATATGTTCATCAAATGTCACCGAAAAAACCGTCTCGCCCGTCGTCGTGTCGGTCAGGAAATAGAAATACTGATTAGGTGTCGGAAATACTACTGCCTGAATGGATTCAATACCTGGATTGGAAATTGGTCCGGGTGGTAAACCCTTATGCACATAGGTATTGTACGGTGAGTCCACGCGCGTCTCCTCGAAAGAGTGTTGTATTTTGCTTTCCTTGTTCACATATTTCACCGTCGCATCGCTTTGCAGAGGCTGCCCGATCGAGAGCCTGCGCCAAAAAATATCCGCTACCACCTTCCTATCAGATGCGGTTTGTACCTCGTTTTCCACAATACTTGCCAGTGTCACGACATCAAAAATATTTTTTCCTTCTTCTTCCAAAGTCACTTTTGTCCCGTCGGGAAATTTCTTACCGAAATTCGTCAGCATTCTCGTCACGATATTCTCAGGCGTCGCATCGAAAGTGAATGTATAGGTATCAGGAAACAAAAATCCTTCCAATGAGGCGTCAGTCGGAATATTTTTTAAAAACCAAAATTGCTCGCGCCATACCGGCAGAGGATGATTGACCAACTCCAAAAAAGCATCACCGGGAAGCGCGTTGGCTGTCAGTCGATCCGCCATTTTAAGACTGTCAAATCCCTCCGGAAAGGTGACCGTCACGCCCTTGGGTATCACTTCTCCCGACGTGATAATCGTCGCGATGTCCGGAATCGTCATACTGCCGTTGAGCTGATACTTTCCTGCCGTCAATCGGTGACGCAAATCTTCTTTCCAGATATAGTACACGAAATAACCTCGCCATGAAATGATACCTGTATCTTGAAGCTTGTTTCCAACATCGAGCACATTATCACCCTTGACGATCTCGATCACCTGCGAAGAAACCACTCTGCCATGCGATGAAGTGACTTGATGATTGAGAATGAAAAAACTTCCCGAAAAAAGAATGCCTAGGATAACGACAATACGAACCATATATTTCATAGAAGCTTATTTAAGCTGTTTGAATGAGGGGTACGAAAGAAAATCCGGGGAATTCTTCTTTGTAAAAATCATTCTCTCCCCGCTTTTCCACGAACCAGATATCATTGTGCATGGGAATGACCATAATTCCGCCGATTTTAAGCTGTCGTTTCAAAGCTTCCGGGATATCGTCCACTGCAGCCGAAACCAATATGCGGTCATAAGGGGCGTAGATATCGTTTCCCAGATATCCGTCGCCCTCGAAACATTCCACGATGCCTTTGCTGATATAGCCGAATTTCTCGATATTGTTTTTGCCGAACTCACATAGCTCGTGAATGCGTTCAACAGATATGACCTTGCCTTTTTCCCCGACAATATACCCGAGCAAGGCGCTTGTCCATCCCGATCCGCTACCGATATCGAGAATAGTCTGTCCTCTTTTGGGTTGCAAAAGCTCAAACATAAAACCGACGGTTCGGGGTTGAGAAATGGTCTGTCCATAGCCGATCGGCAGCGCCACATCCGCATTCGATTCAGAAGACAGGCTTTCTGGAATGAACTCGATGCGATCTATCTCCCAAAAAGCGTCGATGACGAGATCGGATCGCAAATACCCGAAACGTATCAAGTTATTGACCAATCTGCTCATAACGGAAAATCTGAATGCAAGAAAGAGGGGTTATTGTGTTTTTTGGAGTACGGATATTTTTCTGCTGAAAAATTCCTCGTACTCACCTCGACAGTCTCGCAAGCCTCCAAAAAACACAATAACCCCTCTTTCTTTAACCTAAACCACTACATACCCATCACCTGAATCAAGAGGTCTCGCTTGCGCGAACCATCAAACTCGATAGCGAAGATATTTTGACGCTCGCTCAAATACAGCTTTCCTTTTTCGACGGGAATAGTCTCGCTCGAACCCATCAAAAGCGACTTGCAGTGCGAATGGCCATTGCTTCGCCCGTCCGACATCGTCTCCTTACGCAGCTCAAAAAGATCATGAGAGTAGCGCTCATCGACCGGTACCAGCTTGTAAAGGATACGCGTAAAATCCTGCACCAACATCGCCTCGTTGTGATTGATGCCGACACTCATCGTCGTATGCGGGACATAGACCAGCACCTGCCCCTCACGGATACCGGATGCGTCCACCACTTCCTGCACCTGATCGGTGATATCGATGAATTCGATCTGAGTTTTGCTTTCGACGTATATTTTTTGTTTGTGTATTTTCATAATGAATAGGTTTGTATACAAACCTCGGCAGTCTTAGGTTTTATAACTTCGCAAGCTCCGCCTTGAGCGCGTCTTTTTGCTGGACGCCGATAAACTCTTTCACGATCTGGCCGCCCTTGAAGATCTTGATAGTCGGGATGGACATAATGCCGTACTGTGAAGCCGTTGCCGGATTCTCATCCACATTCACCTTGCCCACCTTTGCCATATCTTTCACCTCGCCGGACAATTCCTCGAGAATCGGCCCCATAATCTGGCACGGTCCGCACCACGGCGCCCAAAAATCCACCACCACCAACTTATCGCTTTTCAGCACCTCCTGATCGAAATTCTGATCCGTAAATTCCATAGCCATACGTTTCATCTTAATACATTACACCTGCAGTATACTCTTTTTTGAAGCACACGACAACCGGCATTAATGGCACCGTCCTGCCAATGCCTGTTTATCCTCAAGGGTCGGAATCGGGTGATCCGCATCCTGCTTGGCCATCAGGTAATACATAATCGATTGCGGATTCTCCACATGATCCATACCCAGGGCGTGTCCGAGCTCGTGCGCTAGTACTAGTATCAAGTCATTTTCAGCATTAAACTGATAAATATCGATTGCCTTGCCGGTATAGACCCCTTGATCGAATTCCTTTTCCCCACCGTATGCATCCTCATAAGTCGCCACCTCCTTATTATATCCGGAAACGACCTGCTTTTCTTTTCCCGCCAAAGCATTCAATCGAGCCGCGGTATCATTGATATTCTTCCGCTGCTCTTCAAGCGTATCCGCTAATGCATTTATCTCCTTGCGCTGCTCTTTCAGCTGCTGATACTCGTCCTTCGGCGCGCCTCCTTTGGCATTCCAAGAAGCCACTTGCTTCTCATATGTATCGGCTCGTTGTTTATACTTCGCTACATCGCTCTCATAGCGGGACTTGCTTTGCTCATACTGACCTTCTAGCGTATCGTATTCCTGCGATATACCCTTATGCAGGGTTTGCACAGTGTCGAGTTTTTGTTTCAACACATTCGACGCAATCGTCTGCTTTTGACGCTCATCGAATATCAAATTCACCTTAAAATCAGCCTGCGGGTCATACTGCAAGACATCTTCGCCCGAAGCATCTTCCCAGATCGCTTCTGCTTGCTTCAGATCCGCTTGAAGCACATCCTGGCTGATACCGAATCGCGGATCGACCGAGCCGATAGCATAATGCAATGGTCCCCGACATCCATCATTCATATGCAGGGCCGTTACGACCATCCGCGTTGCCTTGAGCACCGCTCCTGTAACCGCATTGGGCGCACTACTTGAGCCATCCGCGTTGCCCGACTGCATCAATTGATGCTGCGAAAATCCTAGCAATGGCGACAGTGTATACGCGACTGTCGCCACCGAAAGCGTCACAACTATGACTTTGAAAATCCTGTACATACACTCAGTATATCACGCACAAGAAAACAGGCCATAGCCTGTTTTACACTTTGAAATCTTTATTTGTTTTACTTGCGTAAGACATCCAAAAAGGCTTTGGGCGGGATGGTGACACGTCCCATATCCTTGAGTTTTTTCTTGCCCTTCTTCTGCTTGTCCAAGAGTTTGTTCTTGCGGGTCACATCGCCTCCGTAGAGCTTGGCAATCACGTCCTTGCGAAAGGCGGAGATAGTCTCGCGCGCGATAACCTTGCCCCCGATGACTGCCTGGAGCGCCACGGCGAAGTTGTGCCGCGGGATGACGGTCTTGAGTTTGGTCACGGTAGCAAAACCTTCCGTATGCGCTTTTCCTTTCGGCACCATACGCGAGAAAGCGTCCACTTTATCCCCCGCTATCAGGATGTCGAGTTTGACTACATCCGACGGACGATACCCGATATATTCGTAGTTCATCGAAGCGTATCCGGATGAGACGCTTTTGAGATTATCATGAAAGTTAACAATCACATCCATCAGCGGCGCTTCGAATGACAGCAGCACCCGTTCGGAATCGATATACTCGGTGTTCTTGTATTCCGCACGAATCGAGCTCATCAACTCCATCACCGCGCCAAGATAGGCTGCTGGTAAGACGATCTGCAAAGACACATAGGGTTCGAAGATTTTTTCGATAGACGCCGGGTCGGGCATTTCCGAAGGCGAAAACATTTTCACCTTTTCCTCGACGCCGCGTAGCTGCAATTCATAGACCACAGACGGCGTGGTGATGGTCGGCACCTGTCCAAACTCGCGCTCCAATCGCGCCTGGATAATTTCCAAATGAAGCAATCCGAGAAACCCGCAACGAAATCCGCGACCGAGAGCTATATTGCTTTCCGGTTCGAAAGAAAACGAAGCGTCGTTGAGCTTGAGCTTGTCGAGTGCATCACGCATGATAGCGTAGTCATCGCCTTCTGTCGGATACATACTCGCATACACCATCGGTTTGATTTCCTTGTATCCGTGCAGCGGCTCGATCATCATGTCTTCTTTTTTCTTAATGGTCGTGATCGTATCGCCAACGCGGCAGTACGCAACATCCTTGAGTCCTGTCGCAATATACCCGATATCTCCGGCCTCGATTTCCGCGGTCGGCGAAAACTGCGGCTTAAAATACCCCACCTCCACCGTCACGCTGTTTTTCTCCGCAGCAAACATATCGATGACATCATCGCGCTTGACTTTGCCATCCACCACACGCACATACGCCACCACGCCCTTGTAGGTATCATAAACCGAATCAAAGATAAGGGCTCGCAACGGTTTGGCGCTGTCTCCCTGCGGAGCGGGCACGCGCTCGATAACACGCTTCAGGATCGCTTCCACACCCATACCGGTCTTACCGGATGCCATCAGGATATCCTCATCAGCGCATCCGAGGATGTGGATGATTTCTTTCTTCGTCTTCTCGACATCGGATGCCGGCAGATCGATTTTATTCACCACGGGAATGATTTCCAAACCCTGTTCCACTGCCAAATACAGATTGGCCAAAGTCTGCGCCTGCACGCCTTTGGTCGCATCGACCAAGAGCACGGCACCCTCGACCGCTGCCAGCGAGCGGGATACTTCATAGTGGAAGTCCACGTGCCCGGGCGTATCGATGAGATTGAGGGTATACTCCCCGTCAAGTTGCTGATTATCTCTCAGCACCACTGCTTCATCGTCTTCTGTTTTTTGTTCATTGTTAATTGTTGATCGATACACATACGTCATCTGCACCGGTTGGAGCTTGATCGTGATGCCGCGCTCACGCTCCAGATCCATCTGATCGAGGAGCTGCTCCTTCATCTTACGCTTTTCCACTGTATGCGTCACGTCCAAAAAACGGTCAGCCAGAGTGGACTTTCCGTGATCGATATGCGCGATAATGCAGAAATTGCGGACGAATTGTTGATTCATAGTTCTTCAATCATACAGGGGAAAAGCCGAAAAAGCAAGAAAAAAAAGGGGGGATTAACATAAATCACTCCCTTTTAGACTCTCTTCATTTCTCTTCCGCACCTTCTCCAACCGTCTTCTTCACAAATGACCGTACCACTGTGATCACAAGCAAAGCTAAGACAAAGATTTCAAAAAATACTGTTTTCGTATCGGCGGTATGATACCACTCTATGAGCGCAAGCACCCAATTTAAAAACATGTCCATCACATTTCCCCCCCTTTTCTCATAAAAAGTTACCCATTTTGGTAACTTTTATAGTATAGCATATGTAAATGTTTCTGTCAATCTCACAAACTCCCATGATCAGTCTCCTCTTCCGCTTCGATAAGGTTTTGCGGCTGACCAAAGATGCGGCGCATAAAGAATGTTTTGACGCGCTCAAACTCCTCGATCTGCATCCACCAGCTTAGTGCGATAAAAACCGAGAGTCCGACAGCGGAGGTGACGATCAGCTGTACGAATATGGCCACGAAGGTATCAAGCTCATTGTCATTGAAACCGAAAGCGGATTTGGTGAACTGTGCCACAATACCGGCTATCAGCGATACGAGTACAATCTTCATCGACGGCAGAAAAATATCACTATCCTTCCAGAATTCGAAATTTTGTCGCAGAAACACATACAGCAAAAGCATATTGATGACAGTAGCGATGGAAAAAGCGATGGCCAAACCATTGATCTGATACCGCTCCATAAACAAGAAAATGAGTCCGATATGAATCGCCTCACTCACCAATGCGATATACAACGGTGTCTTGGTGTTTTGCAAAGCGAAAAACGCGCGCGCTAAAAGCGGGATGAGGCTTTGTGCGAATAAGCTGACCGAAAGTATTCCCAGCACGCCGAAAGTAGCAATAGTGTCATGCCAATCGAACTGACCGCTTCCGAGAATCACCCGGACAATCTGCGCGCGCAACACAATCATCAGCACGCTCATCGGCAAAACGAAAAACAGGATACGCCGAAAAGTAATGGCGAAGAGATGAAAAAATTCTTCTTCCGATTTCTTGGCGGCTAATGCGGAAAGCGATGGGAAGACTGCCAATGAAAACGCTACGCCGAAAAGCCCCAAGGGTACGCTTTGAATATTATTAGCAAGTGTGAAAACCGCCAGACTTCCCGAGACAAGCGTAGAGGCGAAAACAGTCACGACCAAAAAACTGATCTGATTGATGGCCATAGCCAGCGATCGAGGGATCATAAGAAGCAGCACTTTCCTCACCGAAGCATTGTGCCAAACTCCGAACAGAGAGAATCGATACTGGAATCCGCAGGTACGCAGATCGATATACTGTACCAGCGCATGAAGCATGGCGCCCAACACCACTCCCCAGGCCAAGCCATTCGGGCCCATATATTTCACCAAAAAAACGGCGCCGAATATGATGCCGAGATTGTAAAAAATAGGGGCGAGAGAATAGAGAATGAAGCGCTTCAAAGAGACTAAGACGCCACCGAAGACAGCGCTGATGCCCAAAAATATCGGCGAAAGCAGCATGATCCGCGTGAACTGTTCGGTCATCTCTTTTTTCTCAGGCGAAAATCCCGGTACGAGCGCATTCATAAGCGGATGCATAAAAACTACCGCCAGCAAACTGATGAGCCCCAGTGAAAACACCAATGAGTGCAGCACACTCCCGGACAAATCCCAGGCCTCGCTCTCTTTTTTCTGCACATAGAGCTCCGTAAAAACAGGTATAAAGGCTGCCGAGAGGGCACCCAAAACCAAAAAACTGTAGAGGAGATCCGGGATACGAAAAGCGGCATAATAGGCATCCAGTGTATCCCCTGCCCCGAATTGCGCGGCCAAAATCCTATCCCTCAAAAAACCGAAAAGACGACTGCCGATACCGGCAACCGCAATGATAAGCGCGGCGATATTCACATTATGCACCGGTCCGATAAGGTGCAGTTTCTTGAGTATTTGCATCATATTTCCCCCTTATCGCTTATTTCCCGAATACGACACCCACGAACCGATCCTGTTTCAAATCCCCTTCGAAGCGCAGGCCGTGCCGAAGGTCAGGTGAGTCACCGTCATACGGTAACAGATTTTTCGAGGATTGCCAAACCGGATTCATGCGATTCGGAAAAGAAAGCGATGAAACCAAATGACTACCTATCGATCCTGATTGTTTCTGCAGTATAAGCGAATACGAATCGAATCCGGCTTTCGCTTCCGTTTCAGGCTGAATCCTGAAGGGTAATTTATAGCGATAGGTCACCGTGACCGTTTCTTGCGGGCTGACATAGGCCCAGTTGGCAAATACGGTCTTCTCCGCTTCATCATAAACTTGCGTTCCCGTATTCGGATCGACGACTATGGAAGATTCCTGTGCATCGATATCAATATCCCGCTTGAAACCGAGCTTATCATAGTCGAGAGGAGACTCATCTACCTCGCGCGTCTGACCGGTCGCATCCAAAAGCTGCGATCCTTTGGGAACATAGACACGCAAATAGTCCGCATTCACTTTATTCCACCAATCTTTTTCTTCGTGTCCCCCATTGTGCTTGCGCGTGATCGAGACAGTATCAATCACTGAGCCATCTTCTTGGATTGCTGCTGAATGCTCTATCGACTCGTCGATAACACCGTCAGTCTTATACCCGTTGATATTGGTATTGATAACACTTAAATAATCCTTCTGAGCCGGAAGCATCCTCCCTGACCATCCGGCATCGTCGATTATCTTTTCAATTTCGGCATCGCGAGAGTACAAGAGGATATGTTTTTCGCTCAAACCCTCTTCAAAAGCCTGGGCCGTCGCGACTGCCTGTGAAGCATCCGAAACATTCATCAATCGATCAAGCAGTATCGGCGCGAAATCAGCCAAAATCTGCTTAGGCTTATTCTGAGTCTTATCGTAGTCCACTTCCACCTCCTGTTGCACCTCTGCAATAAAGTTGTCGGCATCGAGCGTTACATCATAATCATCCATACGAATCGGACCGGTCACTTTGAGCAATTTCTGCATCACCGACGGTGTAAGTGTGATGACGCCATCTACCGTCGGACCACCTGTTTTTTCATAAAACGATACCGCCTTTTCCGCCGACATAGGGAAATCAGGGAACCAATTGCTATCGTGCAAACTCCAGGCAGCACTCATTTTCTGGATAGGCTTAGGCGGCACAATATTCTCTTTCAACTGACCATCCGGATTGAAAATACCATCTACGAAGAATTTTCGCACTCGACCGTTGCTGATATCCAAGAGACCATAGCTCCCGATAAACCCGCCGGTCGCACGCATCTCATGATTGTTTTGAAACAAGAATAGGTATTTCCTCGGACCATTCCCTCCCAAAAGATCGGTCAGGATATGATCGGAATCGGAAAAGTCATTCATCAGTCCGATCATCACCGGCAGCTGAGTTTTGACCTTGACGAAACGCGCACGTTTTTCTTCGGGTAAATCGTCCACCTTCACCTTATCGAGAGCTTCCTGCGCCAACACCAATTCATCCTTAGTCTGACTCACGCTCACCTGCGTCTTCTGAAAAACATCCAGCAAAGATATATTTGCACTCGTATCGAGCGGGTTCTTGACCGTCGTCAAGACGCTCAAGGCGCCTTGTATGTGCTGCCCCGCCAAAGCGATATGCTTACCAGCCTCCATAGCATTTTTCCCAGAAGACAGTTTAGAAAGTAACGGAAAATACCCGGAAAGATCCACTAGGGTAGCGTTCCACTCATCGAATGACTGTGATGCCTGTGCAAATGAATCGGCCGCATGTTTAAAATCGGTCGCTGATTGATCAAAGCGCCGATCCTTGATATTTTGCGCCGCATCATTAAGACTGGTGTATCCATCAGCACTCACTCCAAGCACCTCGCCCTTCATCTTCATCCCGCGGGAAAACAACGACATTGAACCCGTCGCAAGCAGGCCGACCATGGCCATTGCCACCACAGATAGCGCTAATTTTCTCTGAAATACGCTTGACAGAGAACTTGCTACCGCGAAATACCTCGCGGTCAATCGCTGTTTTTTTCGGCGTGCAAAAGACACACATCGTTCCCATAAACCGACCCGCTGCGGCGATGCTGTGTATTTCGAAATATCCGGCTCATTGCGCGTTATATTCCGTGCGGACATATACTTCCGCGCGGGCGATATCCTTGGCACGACAATCGGTTGTTCCAAAATAGCCTGAGGAGACATCTGTACAGACGCCTCCTGTTGCGGCACTGGCGTATATTCTGATCGATGAAAATACGGCACCTCATGACTGTATCGCAAAGTCCCAAGCTGCATAACACGTTTTTCCGGAAATTCTTCCTGTCGCACCGGCTGTATAGGGGGAAGTATCACTGCATCATCATCCGGTACAGGCATCGGTACCGGTATGCTCGTTTGCGGCATTATCGGACGCATTGGCCGGATATCCGCCAAACGAGGTATGATATTGTATTTTGGTATCGGTGTGTTCACAAGAAAATGTATTCGTAAAAAACCTAATGCAAGGGTATTTCATTCGTAGTGCCTGAGCGTTCTTTCGGCCATAGCGCCCCACTCAAATCGTGACGCCTGGTTATAGCCCTTCGCACGCAACGCTTTTCGTAAAATCTCATTATCCCAAAGCCGTCGCAAAGCGCGCTTGAACGAATCCTTCCTCTCCGGGTAAAAGTACAGCGCCGCATCGCCGAGCACTTCAGGCAAGGATGTAGCGTGTGTCGCCAATACTGGTAATCCTCGCCCCATCGCCTCAAGCGGCGGTAATCCGAATCCTTCGTATAAAGACGGGAACACATACGCTCTGCCGAATCGATACAATACATCCAATTCCCTATCGGGCACGAAGCCGGCAAAGCAGATATTATTCATCTTCAACTTCGACACCCTACCTTTAAGTCTTCGGTAAAAATAGTCTTCCTTGCCGACCAAAACCAGTGTCATATCACGCATATCCGCTTCATCCAACGTATCGATAAGACGCTCGAGATTCTTATGCGGATAGGCATTACCGACATACAAGAAGTATGGTTTCAGTATAGCATGATTTTCTGTGTCCGCGGAATGTTCCGGAAGCAGTAATCCGTATGTATGCAAAACATCCAACGATTGCTCCTGAGAACTGTATGTACAAAAAGCGTCGATCGCTTCATACGCCACCGTGATCTTATCGGGATTGATACAATAATGTTTCAAGATGTCTTGTTTGGTGAATTCTGAGACGGTCATAATATGACGCGATTGAAGTATGGCTCGTCGTATGGTGAGCTTGTATGCTGCAAATTTCAACCGATACCACAATGGGTGAAGCGTGCTGGCACGCTGCGTGGGAAAGTGCAGCAAGATAAGGTCGTGAATAGTCACGATAAACTTTCTACGATAGAGAATCGGCACATTGAAATGCGGGAAATGCATCGTATCAAGCCGGTACTTTCGAAGCAACAGCGGAAACCACAGCTGCTCCGCGAACGAGTACCACTGATAATCCGCCAGCACCTTATGGAAATTGGTGCGCGATGGCTGATACTCATCGAAATTCTCCCGACGCAGGAAAATAAAGTACTGATGATCGGGGTCGATATCGATCACTTCCAAATGTTCGATGAGCTTTTGAGTGTACCTCCCCAAGCCCTTCCCCAAAGAGCCGTAAAACCGTGCGTCAATCCCGATGTTCATAGATAGTGATTTTTATATATTCTCCGTAATAGTAGGTTCTGATCCATCATTAACTCCCTTGACATTGTGCCTATACTGGGGTATACTGCATATAGAGAAGTAAGACCTCCTGCGTTGGGATACCGAATTGGCGTCCCGTTAAAGCGGGAGGCTTTTTTTACTCACTCTTTTTCACCGTATTTCTCATACCAATCCCAGTGGTTTTCTTGGATGAGGTTTTTTATTTTTTCTTCTGACTTGATTTCGTTTTCACTATCTAAATCCTTTAATTTCGAACTGTTATCCTGAATCTGATTACTTTTCAAGCTATCATTGTCATCAACTATTTTTATACCGCTTAAAGGAGGTATCGAAATAAGATTTCGATCAAATAATTTTACCCCTTTTATTTGAAGAAAGTTAATTTTTTCAAGAATATCCTTATTATTTAAAATATCTTTCTTTGTATATAATGTTCGATTTATTTCATCATAAAGTCCAAATGAGATAGCTTGGAAATTTCTAACAAAAACCTTATCAGCAACACCTATATCAAAAGATTCCATTTCATCAATCTGCTTTAACGGTCTTTTGTCATTATCCCGATTGTGAATGTAAATCGCGCCAAGATCCATAAGGTTTTCACTTTTTGGTCTATCAAAAAATATAACAAATCTGCCCTTATTGGACCATCCTGAAAAGCTCATCCCAGGCGCATGCTCCCAAAAGAAGGTGGTCTTCATACGATGAGTATTCACGCTACTTAACATATTTTCACCGGTTACTCTTTTTTGATACCGTAAAGCAGCCTTAACTATTGGAAGTGGTACTGATCCATCTTTGAGTCGTCGCGCCACTTCAAAAGTGTGTTTTACATCAGGATTTTTATCTATTCTATTTGGAATAATTTTTTCAAAATACAATTTTGCTCGATCTCTCCCTGTCATTGGAAACTGATCAATTGATTCTTGTCTTTTTTTCTCGAATTCATCTGAAGATAACTCACCTTGTTTGAATCTTTGAT
Organism: uncultured Bdellovibrionales bacterium; assembly: GCA_964624415.1. Lineage (GTDB taxonomy): Bacteria > Patescibacteriota > Minisyncoccia > Moranbacterales > UBA1568 > JAQTRS01. The sequence continues at coordinate 16,279 of CAZUWR010000014.1, forward strand.
AATCCTTATAAAAATCCCTAACTATTTTACCCGACCAACGTTCTGCATGCTCCTGAAGTTGAGGGTCATGAGTACCAAAACCTGCCATCAAAACTCTATGTGGAGAAAGAATGCCCCGTCGTAAGACAGATTCTAAGTTACTACAATCATGCGATAGAACTTTATCATCATTAATCAACTGCATCAGATCGCGAAACGCCTTTTCTCGAAAAGCGTCTTCGGTTTCGCGCTGCTCGGGAGTGAGTTCCTCGCGCGTCTTGCCTGCCAATTCGGATGTCAAAATCTCGAACGGATTTTTTTGCTCCGCTTCTTTCTTATCCGCCTGTTCAATTATCGGCATTCCCATTCGCTCCATATACAAAATATTCTTAACCGTACTATTTCTCTTTTTTTGAACTACCGAGAATTCCTCGGCAGTTGATTTCTCATCAATCTATTTCTCTAATTTTTATCAATTATAAAGAGCGGTTCTATTACACCTTCAAATCCTTCAAATATTCTCGGAGCTTCTCGCCGATTTCCGGGTGCTTGAGACCTAGTGCGATGGTCGCACGCACGAAGCCAAATTTGTCCCCGCAATCATGACGCACGCCTTCGAATTCATACCCGTACATCGGGCGTCCTGCCAAGAGCATCTGTGTAAAGGCATCAGCCAAGCGCACCTCGCCATTGGAGCTTCCGGTCTTGATACCCTCCAATGCCTGCCATACTTCCCAGGTGATGACATACTTTCCTACCGCGATCAGATTCGACGGCGCGTCTTCCATCTTCGGCTTTTCGACGAAGCTCTTCAACTCATGCGTGCGCTCATTCAAACGAAGCGAAGAGACCACGCCGAATTTCGAAACTTCTTCCTGTGGAACAGTCGTCAGTGCCACTACCGAATCCTGATACTTCTCATACACATCGATTAACTGTCTCAAGGCCGGCACGCTGTTGTCCACGATATCATCACCGAACAGCACCGCTACCGCCTCACCTTCATTCACCAAGTGCTTGGCGCAAAGCAAAGCGTGTCCATCACCCATCGGCACCGGCTGACGCACATAGGTAAACTTCGCAAGATTGGAAACTTTGCGCACCTGCTCGAGCAGATCGTGCTTGTTTTTTTCCACCAAAGTGTCTTCCAATTCGTATGACACGTCGAAGTGATCTT
>CAZUWR010000015.1:0-16472 GCA_964624415.1 uncultured Bdellovibrionales bacterium
TAATCCATCTGCGTTAAGATGAATCATACCACTGTACCGTAAACTTCAAGATATGTCAAGCATTTACCAAGAGCAAATTCTCGATCACTACCACAATCCGCGTCACTACGGGATACTGGATCATCCGACCCATCAGTCCGATACCAAAAATATCTCCTGCGGGGATGCTTTGCATATGGACATTATCGTCAAAGACGGTATACTTAAGGACATAGGGTTCTATGGAAACGGATGTGCCATCTCGCAGGCTAGTGCTTCGCTCCTGACCGAAGCCGTCTGCGGCAAGTCGGTCAAGGATGCGGAAAACCTGCAAGCGGAAGATGCGGTGAAATTGCTCGGTATCGAGCTTTCGCCCAACCGACTCAAGTGCGCTATCCTCTCCCTCGAAACCCTCCATAAGGCATTGAAAAACAAGTTGTAGATTATACGAAGCGCACTCGATGGATCGCTGTATTTTCTTCTGAAAAAGATTTTTTCCAAAGCCATTGGCGTACTCGCCTCGGCTGGGAAAAAATACTTTTTTGAGAAGAAAATACTCTCGATACAAAGTTAAAAAGTACGTATACATACTTTTTGATCAATAACTAAATAAGAAAAAATATATGGATTTGAAAGATACAGCCAAGCCAGCAGGACCTGTGACGCTTGCCAATACCTACACCGTCGAAGTCGATCACAGCGTCTGTATCGGAGCCGCTCCCTGTAGCGCGATGGCACCCAATACCTTCGGCATCGATGCGAACGGGAAGGCCGTCATACTCGCCACCGCCGACGGAGACGATATCGATACCATTATGAATGCTGCTCGTTCTTGTCCTGTCGCCGCTATCCGCATCAAAAACGCTGCCGGCGAAGTAGTTTTTCCTGATTAACTATGAATCCTTCCACACCCGAAGACATCCGCAAGAAACTGACAGAAGTGCTCGACCCCGAGCTCTTTTTGTCGATTGTCGATTTGGGATTGGTGTATGATATCCAAGTGCAGGATGCGACCGCCATCATCACGATGACCCTCACTACCATCGGCTGCCCTCTCTTCGACACCATCCAAGCCGATATCCGCAAAGCCGTCCTCTCTCTTCCGGATATCTCGGACGTGAAAGTTGAACTCACCTTTGATCCGCCCTGGGACTATGACAAAATGTCCGAGTCCGCCAAAGCGGAGCTCGGGATAGACTGAACTATTCGCACGACTCTCATACGAAAAAGCATTTCTTCTGAAAAAGATTTTTTCCAAAGAAATGCTTTTTTCTTAAGCTATTCCATTTAAAACCACCCCGTTTTCTTTGGCGGTGTCACAGGAGCGCTCAGCGGGGTCGGCGGGATATACCTGCCCGAACGCCGATTCAGCAAAGCATGGGAAATTGTATACGCATCCTTATCGGTGATATGATCCGTGTGATTGTTTTTGAGCTCCTCAAGCATCGGTTTCAACTCCCTTTCAGTGAGACCTCTGTCTCCGCTCGTCCCGTATTTTTGGACATGTTCGAAAAACTCTCTCTGTTCGCGCGGCGTCTTCAGAGCCTCCTTCAATTCAGGACGCTCCATCAGGGCATTCATAGCGCCGTTTTTTCTGAAATTACTGCTCTGAAAACGACTGAACACCTTTTTAGGAAAAATAGTTCGAAGCATATGATTGTGTTGATATATGATAATTACCGTTTGGATGCCATCAGATCCGCGAACGCCTGCTCATTGAATTTTTTAGTATACAAAGCCTCGCCATTGGTGAAAAGCTGTGATTCGAAAGTTTTCTTATTCGGGTTTGTATAAATTATGCCGAGCGGAAGTTTTTCTGTTTCGATGGATTTTTCGAACGCCGCTTTCCGATCGGTCGGGTCATAGCTCTCCTCAAGGGTATAGGTATTCTCCTTGAACCATTGATAGGTGTTGATTTTGTTGTATACTACGCAGGGCTGAAACACATCCACGAGCGCATACCCTTTCCATTGTATCGCTTGTTTGATGATTTCCTTAGCCTGTACCACATTGCCCACAAATGCCCGCGCCACAAATGAGGCGTCCAGAGCAATAGCGGTCGATACCGGATTGAAGGGCTCCATCGTCACGCCCGCCACCTGTATCGGCGTCACCATGCCTTTTTCACTTGTCGGCGAGGCTTGCCCCTTGGTCAATCCATACACCATATTGTTATGCACGAGATTAGTGATATCCGGATTGCGACGAATCGTATGTATGAAATGATTGCCTCCCTCGCCATAGGTATCGCCATCCCCGCTCTCGGCAATGACCGTCAGCGACGGATTGGAAGCCTTTATAGCGGTCGCCGGAGGAAGCGCCCGTCCATGCAGACCATTGAAGACGTGTCCGCGGAAGTAGTGAGGGGCCTTGGCGGCCTGACCGATGCCTGAGACTGTCACCAGATTTTCCGGCGCGATACCAAGCTCTGCCAGCGCCATCTTCAAAATGATGAGCAAGGGATAGTTCCCGCACCCCGGACACCAAGCGATATCAGTGTCATGTGGCATATCGAATTGTTGCGTGCTGATCATAGGCTTATAGTTTTTTGAATTTCTCCGTCAATTCCTCCACACAGAACGGCTCACCATTGTATTTCAGAATCGTATCGGATACCTTGATACCCTCTTGTTTGAGGAGATTGGCAAATTGTCCCGTGAAGTTATTCTCCACGACGACAACTTCTTCCACATCCTTAAAATAGGTGGCGAGATTTTTCGGCAATGGCCAGACTTGTTTGAAATGCAGAGTGGAAATATCCGTGCGCTCTGACTTTTCCAACGCTTCAACAATGACGCCTTTGGTGGAACCCCATCCTACTATCATAATCTTCCCTTTCTCTGTGCCTCCCACCACCGGCCTTAAGACGTCCTTTTGCATTCCAAAAATCTTACTCATACGCTTATCCATCATCTGGACCCGCATTTCCAAGTTTTCCGTCAGATGGCCGTCTTCCGTATGCTCATCACTATCCACCACCACCAATCCCTCGCCGAATCCGGGGATACCGCGCGGTGAAATGCTATTTTTTGTCAGCACATAACGCACATAATCTTTCTTGGTTTCGGTAATCATATTTTTAACAGGTATGCGTTTCATATCCGTTTCCGAAACACTGCCCACGGCATCCAGCACATACTGATCGGTCAGAATGAATACGGGACTCTGATAGGTGTCCGCTATAAGAAAAGCCTGCTGCGCCGCCTCAAATATCTCCTCCTGATTTCCCGGCGCAAAAATAGCACGCGGGAATTCACCGTGTCCTGAATATAACGCCAAATTCAAATCCGCTTGTTCAGTGCGAGTCGGAAGCCCCGTGGCTGGTCCCGGGCGCATCGCGATATGGATCACGACCGGTGTCTCCAGCATCCCCGACAAGCTCACGCCTTCTTCCATAAGCGCAAATCCTCCACCAGACGTTGTCACGATAGCCCGAGCCCCGGCATACCAAGCACCGAGCGCCATATTGATGGCTGCGATCTCATCCTCCGCCTGCTCCACGGCGATGCCGAATTTCTGTCCCACTCCCGCAAGAAAGGTCAAAAGCCCCGTCCCCGGAGACATCGGGTATGAAGCGATGAAATTACACCCGGCTGCGACAGTGCCCATCCCGAGAGCATCGTTACCGGAAAGCAAGAGGGTCTCTTGTCTCTTCGTGTGTCGGGGAATCTTGATATCTATTCCCTGTAGAAAGGCTAAATGCTCGCCCAGCTTATACCCTGCCATACCAGCCTCGATATTTTTTTTGACCATATCATCACCCTTTCTTCCGAAAAGTTTCCGGATAGATGCCTCAAGCGTCGTTGTTTCGATCTTGAGCATCCCCAATACCACGCCTACCGCGATCGTATTGGCAAAAATAGAATTGCCAAAATCTTCCGCCATACGTCCGAAAGGTACATCGAGAATCGTGTGTGTGTAGTGTTTCTTGAACGACTTCGTATCCGCAAGAACCACTGTTTTCGGTGAAATCCTCTTTTCAAGATGCGCCAAAACACCCTCATCCAAAGGAAGGAGCAAATCGATACGCTTGGCATAGGCAGTTCGTTTTTCTGAAGCGATGCGGATTTCGGTTGAATTGCTGCCACCTCGAATACGCGACATATATTCTTTGGTCGCGAAGACATGATGACCTTGCGCTGTCAGCGACGCCATAAGCAGAGACTCGATAGTTTGAATCCCTTGTCCGGCGGAGCCGCCGAGTACTATGGAAATGTCATTATGAATACGGAGCACTAGGGTAGAGTTATGGGTAAAGTCGGGGTAATGTAGAGCGAATCAAGCATCATCGGTTTTCTGTTAGTCGCTTTCAAAATATATGTGTATGTTTTACCAGACTGACTTGTGGTATCGGTGATTTGCGTAGTATTTTTGACTTTTCGGGTATCAACTATCTTCCAGTCTATACTCGGATCAGATAGAAGCGCCTGCCTTTCTGATTCAGTCACCACTCCTATTTGAGCCCCTGTCAATTCGGCGCGTCGCACTTCGACCTCGCTATATATATCCGATGAATCAGAAATCATATCCCACGAAATCTTGACATTGGAAGATCCTCCGACCTGTACAGCAGAAAAGTTGGTCACGGAAGGTGTCGGGACTCTTGGTGGAACATCAGCTTGAATGAATCGGATTGGGGTCTTACCATCCCATAACGTCGATGTTTCCAACCTTGATACGGAAGTCAGCCTAAGCGATGTATCTGTTGTAGTGATTTTATTTCCGGAAGCAGTATAACAAGCCACACTCGATCCAGCGCAAGCGGATGCGACATTACCCACTCCTTGGGGTATTTTTGTTGTAGCGGAATTTGCCGGATCCTCATAGTATTCGAATACTTGATGGAGAGCGATCTCCAATGAGTAATCGCTCGTCGCATACGATGCATTACTTTTTTTTATATTACTCACAAGCAGATTCTCCTGCGCTGATCGATACAACAAGGTCATTATGATGCTCATACTCGCCACCATAAGGATAACCGTCGCAATCGTTAGGAATCCTTTTTCAGAAGTACGGCGAAAATACTGTTTCATAGAGACATACTTTATATACATACTTGCCAGATTAATAACTACGCAAAGAAACCGAGGACTGCACAGATGTCTCGGTATGACCCGGCATCATCATGTACATAGTAACGATAGGTATCAATCCAGAACTTGCTACAAAACCGCCGGAAACATCCTCTGCAATCACAGTGGTTCCTACTGCCAGCGTTTTTTCCTCCAGTGTATGATTTGTCGCATTGAAAGTAAAGGTGACATCGGCATCAGTAGCATGATCATGCACTTTGCAAGAAGTCACCGTGCAATCTCCTGAAGCGGTTATAGTGCTCATTCGTATTTTTTTAGTCATATACGCCATAGCCAAAGAAAGTTCCTCGGTATGTTGCTGTATTTTCTTGATTTCGGTATGTTTTTTTACAAGGTTTGCAAACACACCAACCGCAGAAGTCATTATGATTATAAATACAATCATAGATACCTCCACTTCAATCAGAGAGAGGCCTTTTTCAAGACGAGCAAAAGATTTCTTCATTATATACATAATGTTTTATTTGATAAAGCCGTATAGATATCAAGAGTCCCCCCACGGCATCAAAAACCCATAAACGGTTATTTCATGTTTCTTAGAACCCACCTTCCAAGAAACGGTACTGGAAACATACCGCGTAACATCATCGGTATTCATTATTTGAATAATCCTTTGAAATTTTCCCGTAGCGCCGACTGTTGTATAAAGGCCACTGCCATTCACATCTATATAGAATGCATTGTTAGTAAAGCTGCATTGAGAGTCTGGTGCCGAAACGACTTTTCCTGTGCTGTAATCAACCTTGCAAAAAACCGGTCCTTCGCCATAATTTACTTGCGGAAAAGGGTCTTCGAATGAAGTTTTATAGCGAGGACATGGACTGGAATTCGTCTTGCATGTTTGCCAATTGTTATCACGCATATTTCGTACGAATTCGATGCCATCTTGAGCTAAACCGGTAGCAATTGCCTCATCCCGATTATAAAACTCAGACCGAAGCAATGGCGCCATAACAGAGAGTATCGCCACTAAGGCTACCACTGTCACAAAAACTGCAATCATCACATCCGGAAGCATGAAAGCTTTTTGTTTTTTCTGCACCATAGTGTTCTTTTGTATGTGTATTACCGACATGACGCCTTGAAATCACTGGTTACAAGAGTCGCAGATGAACTACCTGCTGTCAATGTCCGGTCTGTACTACTCGTGCTCGATGGATTAGCATACGGTAGCGTGTAAGCTATGCTGAAATCACTCAGAGAAACCCCTGCCGGCAGATTGTATGCATCACCGCTTATATCACTCCATGATGCCCCTCCATCGGTGCTTTTTTGTATCTTACACGTGCCACTTGCACAATTGATGCGGGTCATATTGACACTGGGAAGTCCTGCCAATGCATACGATCTAGCCTTATTTACCATCACTGCAACGCTTTCGCAAGCGCCATTCACCTTGGTTTGATTGCGGGTACTCGAAAGACCCTCCCATGAAACTGCTACTCCGATGCCGATAATGGCAACCACAATCATAAGTTCCACCAATGAAAACCCTTTCTGTTGTCTTAGCGTAATACTCTTCATTTTTATTTTTTGCTTTGCGTAGAAACTGATATTTTCAGTATAACATATTTTTTTGAAATGCCATACCACCTTACGTCGTTTCCAATTCCTTTTTCACTTCCTGAAATTCATTCTCGACTTCGCGGAGACGCGCTTTGCTTTCCTTGATAAGCAAGATGCCTTCTTTCACCTTTTCCAAACCTTGTTCGACATCCGCTTCCCGCTGCGTATCAAACCAACCGACAATATCCTCCAACTTCTTCAACGATTCGCTTAAATGTGTCTTTTTCATAAATACTTTCGCCATTACTTCTTCGAATAGATTCTATCTCCATACTACACCTTCCGATTGATTCATTCAACACACCGCTGACATTGTTGGGATTAACATTGACGAAATTTACAGCATTTGCTATGATGTCAGTATTCCCTTTTGGGGAGTTTTAGTGCGGTATCCAAAAACACGGGCGCATAGCTCAGTTGGTAGAGCAGTTGCCTCTTAAGCAAACGGTCGAGGGTTCGAATCCCCCTGCGCCCACCGTGGACAATCAAGAGTTTCAAGAGAGAGCAAAAGTCTTTGCTCTCGTGGGGATGAGAAGGGTTAGCGCGCTATGCGCGATAACACCGGCCCATCGGGCGAATCCCGCCTTCCTTTCGGCCCACCGTGGACAATCAAGAGTTTCAAGAGAGAGCAAAAGTCTTTGCTCTCTATCGCCCTCGTAGCTCAATGGATAGAGCATGGGACTTCTAAGCCTGTGATGTAGGTCCGATTCCTGCCGAGGGCACCATCACATCGCTGATTTTCCAATAATGATGCTCTAACGCATCCAAAAGTCTTTAGAGGGGCGGGTATCGTCTATCGGTTAAGACACCGGTTTGTGGTACCGGGAAGTTGGGTTCGACTCCCAGTACTCGCCCCTCTAAAGACTTGGCACTCCCTGTTTTGCAGGGAGTGTTTTGTTTTTATTGACGATTTGTTTATTATACGGTAGGGTAAGAGAAGAGCTTACATCTCCAAATGACGCGCCTGTAGCTCAGCGGATAGAGCACTTGGCTTCGAACCAAGGGGTCGCAGGTTCAAGTCCTGCCGGGCGCACACACAAGAAAACCACGCTCACACGAGCGTGGTTTTCTCTTTGTACTATTTTTTCACTGATGGCGAAGTCAAAAAAATATTTCTTACAACCACCGGGTTTGAATGATAGATGTTTTCCCGATTATCGATACTGCGGAGCACTTCTTCAAAGTCCTTGGTATTCAGAGTGTCTCGGTGCGATTTTTCATCGCTATACGCCTGCTTTTGCTCAGGGGTCCAGTGGAAATAGTAGAGGCTATAATACCACAGGAAACCGCCCGCCAAACAAACACTGAAAAAAATAAGAAAGAAGATGAGTTTATACCTTTTCAGCCAGAAAGCGAACACTCGCTCTATCAGATTGCTTTGATGCATCCCATTGCCGATATCTTTTGTTTGAAACATACGTTTTCCTTAGTTATTTTGGATATATACCACCGTATCCAATACGGCTCGAATCGGAAGATCTTCATTTGCCGGAACAGGGTTAGTTTCTATTGGAGAAACATCGGGAGATGGCATACTCGGAGAGAATAGGTTTACTGCGGTTTGGCTCGGCTTTTCGCTTGCCGCTTGAACGGACAATGATATCCCGACGACATCGGTCTCATAAGGCATCGCTTCCAGTTTTCGAACAAATTCAACGATATTTCCATAACTTCCGGTAATAGTGATGGCGATATTCAATTGTTTATCGCTCGGAAGACTTTCCAAAAGCGTTTTTTCCACCTCCTTGTTATCCTTCTTTACAACTTTCGCTTTGGTGTTGATGGCGATTTTTGTATCTTTGGCGTCGATCGTGATAGTATTATTGGTTTCTTTTGCCAAATCTTCCATCACTTTGACAACATCGACGATATTCTCTTTGGCAATAACCGATCCCAAACGATCTTCCTGCGCCTCTGCAGTGCTTTTTTGTTCACGAACATCCGAAAGGCTGGATACTAAGGTATCACGTATTGCATGATCCACCACAATTTCCTGCGATCGGTTCATCTGATCAGCAATAGTTCTTTGGAGCGGTAGAATACCGAACCAAAGCAGTGCACCGCCGCCGCAGGCAATACTTAGGGTCACGATATATTCTTTGTACGATTTTATAAACATACTCATACATTTCCGGGTTTAAGGCATTCCTTAGTCACATCAACATCCAACTGGAAATCGATATTCTCCTGCTTAAAAAGATCTGCCAAGGGAAGTGTGGCATTTCGAAAACAACCTGAAGCGTTCAGCTTATCCTGAAACTGCAAGAGGATATCCCGCGTACTTGCCTTTCCTGAAAGAGATACTCGTCTATCTGCGGTTACCATTTTTTCCAGTAAAATACCTTCTGGAATGACACCATCCAGCGCAATAAAAAGATGCGACCACAAAATGTGCTCTTTCTGAAACTTCTTTTTCTCAGCGACCTTTCGGTTGATATCCTGAAACTTTTTCTCTGCGGAATCAATTTCTTGAAATACCTGGTCTTGCTTGTCGGAAGCCGTCCCACTCTCCGCATTCGTCAACTGGAAATGCAGCGTATAGAAAATACCGGCAAGAATACTCCCATAAAAAATCATCATAGCTACAATCAAAATTTCCTGCCATACGATCAGGCGGTACTGTTTTCTCTTGCGGACTTCATTTTTCTTCGCTTCTGAGAGCAAATTCAATTTAATTTTCATAGGCTTGCACATTTCTTAACGCCAAACCAATGGCAGTGGAATACTGTATCGATGACTTCCTTTCAATAGGAGGGAGTCGTTTCCCTAGCTGCACATTGACCCATGGATCACCGAGGCCGACTGACATATTGAGGCGTTGCGCCAAATATGGCAAAAGTCCGGACATATTTGAACCGCCACCACACAATACCACCGTATCTATCGTAGAAGAATATCCCAAGTCATTGATAAAGAAAGCTATGGATTTTTCGATTTCAATCACCAAACTCTCTATGACTGGTGCCACAGCCCTGAAAAGGGTGTCTTTTTTCATCGGCGATCCGATACCATAAGCAATCTTGATAGCTTCTGCTTCCTCAAAAGGAATGCGCATCGCTTTGGAAATAGTATCCGTGACCGCCTGTGAAGAAAGGGGTATGCTCGAAGTGAAACAGGGTGTATTTCCGATAGATATGAGGAAACTGGTCCGCCGATCTCCGATATCGACAATCAGAGTTGTCTGATCGGTTTCTTGCTCCGAGAGCAAACTTCTTGCCTGTGCGATAGATTCTGTCTCAAGTCCGACCACCTCAAGACCTGCCGCTTCAAGTGTCCCGACAAACTGATCGACAACGGTTCGGGAAACTGCCACCATCAATGCGCTCATCTTATTTTTCTCACCGCTGAGATTGCGCGATAAGACCTGACTGTCATAATATACCTGATCAAGCGTCAATGGGATATTGGCCTCGATTTCCCACTTCAAAGCCTCCTTCGCTTCAGCTTCGGACATTACCGGTAGATGAATGACTCGTAAGAACGCTTTCACTTCAGGCAAAGAACACACGACCTGATTGGTCGTTATTTTTTCCGGACCAGTCTTCTCTAAAAGCGCTCCGATGGCATTGATAACTGTTTGTTCTTGCAAGATCTCCCCGTCCGAAACAGCGCCCGGCGGAAGTGGCACCGAACCGAAGCTCGTCAGCGTATCAATCGCGCGATCGCGTTCAAGGAATGCTGCCTTAAGAGAGAGGTCGCTCAAATCAAGTCCGAATGGCCTCGGATTGACACTGAATATTTTTTTATTCAAAAATGACATGGCGATTTTTATTTTTAACTTCTCTTTTCAGTATACACTACAAGGGATACGTACACGAATATTTTCTTTCGTATATTTATAGTTCCTCCCAAAGATCCATCACGTACTGCGTGCCAGTCGGAAAGTACGGAGGCGGTGCGTAAAAAAGATTATTATCGTATTCTGATTGAGTATTTTGAAAACCGTGCAGCGGGCTGCAGGAGGAATTTGTGCACCAATTCCAGGTATACTGCTGATTAGTGGCCAAAGCTCCATAGGTATGGATGCTCGATTTATCTTCCCCCGAAGCATTGTAATAGCTGCGCTCAACACGCCCGGTTTGAGCAAGTAGGGCGCCATCGATTCTCAGTGCACTGACACTATCGAAGATAACCTCGATATTTCCCTGTGCGATAATACCCAAATTATCTCTCCCGTCATAATTCGTGTAGGTTATAGTGTTTGTACCGACATAGACGCTCGCATGAGCACCCCCTAAAAGGTTGGCTGCCACGATAGTCACGCGGCTGTTGTTTATCTGTCCCTCCAACCACACATTATTTTCGACAAAAATGACCCCGTCTGTCGGAAGTGCATACGTCTGCCAACTATCCGAATATGACGTGATCAGATTCGGTATTGCCGACACGCTTCCATCGGTACCGGTACCACTTTTAGTTGAATAATTCTTGACGGTTCGAATCTGGAACGTGCCATTGTTAAGCAAACGAATATGTCGTCCCAATTTAGAGGCATCGAAATATTTGCTACCATTGACCCCGGCAATCGCATCCGACTTCATAAGATTCAAATCCGCCCCGATCGAGTTGAAATCTTTGGTCGGTACTGGAAATTGCTTGCCTCCCTGAAATACCGGCACATGATAGACAGAACTAATTTCATTAGCTTGATTCGACCACACGCCCGGACTGACCGAACCAGCACCGGCCGATGCATCCTTATACGTCGAAACAGCGCTCGAAACCGTATTGGTCGCATAACCGTCTACCCGAACACCTCCGTTAGCGAATACTTTTCCGATAACCGTCTCTGTATCGCCAAACCACACGTTCGCATTCGCGATTACGGCATATTCGCTCCACGATGGACGTCTGAATCGAACCTGGATAGTTCTTTTGATGTCCGGATACTTATACGTCCAACCGACTGATGTAACCGTCACCAATGTCGATCCGGCAGAAGGAGGCACTACTGTCAGACGGTATTTCCCGATAGCAGCTCCCCCTGGATCGAAGTACTCAGCCTCATAGGGAGTGCTTACTCCATACGGATTTCCCGTCGCCCAAAAATCCTGATTTTGCTTAGAAGTTTTTCCCTCCACCATATGAGCCAGGTACCAACGATAGAAATATACGCCCGATTCGGAAATCTGCAGAGCGCTTTCCTTAGAAACCATTTGAAAACCGTATTTGGCCTGAGAAACGACAAATCCAATAGTTGCTGTCAGAATGATAGATACAGCGAACATAATAACCAAGCCATACACCAGAGCCGATCCTTCTGTGAAATATTTTTTGCTTTGTATGTACATACTAGTAGTCATTGAGATTACGCAGCTCCGCGAATGATTCTATATTGATATTGTTCGGTGCTTTGATAGGGTCGATATTCATACGCACCCATACCCGTATCAAACGGACATCGCCGACTGAGATTGTTCCTGAAAGCGGATTATTGGTGATATCTCCGGGATAATTCTTATTGTAATAGGAGAAAAGCGGTTCGCTACCCGTATTCACCACATACGTAGCGATAGTCGTTACCGTATCATCGGCTGCCGGATAGGTAACCGGGGTACCTGCTACCGGATTAGTGACACCTCTTTTGAGCAGATCGCCTGCTATGAAATAATGGACACGTTCGGTCGCGGGATCATTATCAATATTGACATACACTTTCAAATCGAAAGCGGATGCGGATACTATAGGAAAACCACCATTATCCCCCTGTCTCACCCGACGCAAATCGCTCGTTATGGCATCAACGGTCCGTGACGTAGCCAATGATGTCGTACCTTCCTCGATAGTGAATGCGTTCATTTGAAGACTGCGGATAAAAAGCATCGTGAAACCGCCCATCGCCAATACCAAAATCGTTATAGCTACCATCATTTCTACAATCGTCATTCCCTTGTATTGTATGCGCATATTCATACGTTAGAGTTTTGTCAGTGTCACATTCTCAGTTTTGAGAGCATTGGTCACAACGATTGTACCCGACTTATCCGAATAGCCGGCAAGGGTCACGGTATAGTCATAGGTTCCTGCTACGAGCGCGGGGGATGAGGCTGGAAAATAGGCTTGTCCATACTGATCCGTCATGACGGTCACGTCGTAAGGAAGGATCGTATTGGATAGATGTACGGAAGCATTGATGAGTGGCGTACTTGCACCTGATGAAGTATCATCCACAACTACCAATGCAGCGGGCATCTTCGTATCGATTATCGTCGCCGTGATGTCTTTTGAATTGCCATCTGTAAGAGAAAATGTGTTCTTTGTTACATCGGGAGCATTGAGTCTAAGCAACTGATATTGAGTCGTATCAGTAAGTGTTAGCGTGTACAGCCCCGAGCTCTGCTTGGCGTATGTTTTCTTGGCATCTGTACCGGAAGTATCATCCTGATCCAGGGTGTATACCGGAACAGAAGGGTTCCCGGATAAGCTGACTGTATCGCCGATCTTCACCCCGCCCATTATGTGAAAACCTATATTCGGAAAATCGATACCGAATACATCTTTGGTCGTTAGAGAAATATCAGCGGATTTATCCATAACAATCGTCTTCTGATTGAAAGCGGCCTCGACTACCGACGCATGGATATAGATCGGTTTAAAAGAAGTGGTCGGATAAGACGCATATGTCGTCATGCTATAGTATCCATTTTTTGATACCTCAATCTTATACGACTCGCCTGATGCCTTGGCGCCTGGGAGAATAAGATTGCCGGTATTATCAGTGTTGGTCGTGATATCGATATGCGGACTCACGGAAGTATTGGTGATATGCACACTCGCTTGAGCTATGCCTGATCCGGAATTATCGATGACATTGATAGAAAGTGTTCCGCCTCCACTGGAAACCTCCATACCTTTGGGCACAACTGTTGTAACCAATGAAACCCTGCGTGCCACACTGCCATCCCCCCAAGATACCTCTACTCTCACGCGCTTATAATCATTAGGAATGACATCAATCGGCGTCGTTCCTGAGGCTTTGCCATCAAGAGCGTCGTCAACATACTGGATAAATGTGTGCACGAAAAATGTTCTGGTATTGACAGTTATTGACTCATCTTCAAGAATATCTCCGGCCGGGATACCGTACGAGTAGCTTCCATCGGTATTTAAAACTTTGGTGCCTACCGCATCATAATCAAGGTTTCGGATGATTTCCATTTTTTCATTGGCGACCGCAATAGCACCGAGACGATTCTTCGCTTCTATAATCTGCGCTGTCCCAAGCGTAAAGACACTGTAAAATGTCATTGTGATAACGGCGAAAATAAACAAAAGTGCCAGAGCCTCTATCAGGGTAAATCCGCTATTCCGCAATCTCTTCAGTTGTCTTGATTGAATCAGCATGAGAGCGAGATCAAAGTCAGTAGATTATGTGCGGTTGAGTACGCTTATTTTATATTATCCAAAACGCTATACATCGGCTGCATCATCGCCACGGCGAAAAATCCGACCATCCCGCCGATCATCAGCATCAGAATCGGTTCGATAATAGAGGAAAGATTTTTGGTTATCTGATCCACTTCACCCTCGTAGAATTCCGCGAGTTTTTCCAAAACCATCTCTGTTTTTCCTGTTTCCTCGCCAACCTCGAGCATCTGTGGTACCAGCACTGGGAAAATATTCGGGTGCAATGCAATCACATCGCTTAAGTCCGTTCCCTTCTGAATCGCATCTACACCCTCTTTGAGTGCATCCTTGTAGTACACATTGGAAAGCGTGCGGGACACGATATTGAGCGCATCGATTACCGATACGCCGCTTTTGAGCAAGGCGCTGTATATGCGAGCGAACCTGGCACAATTCACCTTTATCACGATGTTGCTTATGATAGGCATCCGCAGGTTCAGGAAGCTAAGCGTTCTTTTTCCAGAAGCCGTCTTAAGAAAAAAGCTTAAGAAAACGAGCGTACCGATAAACAACACTGAAAGAATGATCGCATTATTGCGAACAAAATCACTCATTCCTATCACAAATACCGTCATAGGAGGAAGTTCCACATTCATATCCTTGAACACACCTAAAATCTTCGGAAGGATATAGGTCAACATCAATACGCCGATACCGATCATCGCCACCACCACAACTGCCGGATACGTCAACGCACCTTTAACCTTACTGATCAGATCATGTTCCTTTTCGAGTTGTACTGCCAAAATATCTAACACCTGATCAAGGTTACCGCTCACCTCACCTACATAGACCATATTGACGAACAATTCGCTAAAGACATTCGGGTAACGAGACAGGCTCTCGCTCAGCGTTTTTCCGGCTTGTACATCCTCGAATACCTGGTTGAGAATCTTCTTGAAATATTTGTTTCGCATCTGAGCGACCAAGTTGGAAATCGATCGAGAAAGAGTCAGTCCGGATGAAATCATTACACTGAGATTGCGCGCAAAGACCATACGCTCCTTGAGCGGTACGGATGCGAAGCGATCAAAAAATTTCACGTTCACTCCAGCAGCTTCTTCTTCAAGCTGTTTCGATGATGTCAGTAAAAAGCCTTCTTCGCGTAATTGCGCGGCCAACATTTTTTCATCCTTCGCCACAGCATCGCCTCCGCGCGCCTCACCTGACTCTATATTTTTTGCCGTGTAAATAAACTTTGGCATGATTGTATTTTTGTTATCTTCCGATGAGTCTTTTTTTCAGTATACCATATTCACCAAGAGCAAGCATTATGATAACGCTTCGATTTCGCTTAATCGATCCTTGAACGCAGCGAATACTTTCGGACCCTGCGGTTTCGGAAGAAAAATAAGTGCTTCATCAGTCGCTTCGATGAAACTTCCCGGAAGGCGTGTTTTCGGATTAGCGGCAATCTTTTTCTTTTGCCACAGTGAAAGTTTTCGTTCGAGCCAGCGGTCGCTTAATAAAATCTCCCCGATATCGCGTGAAAATTTCGAAAAGAAACTATCTTGGATACACATCAAATGAGGAGAAGTAGAGACTTTATACTGCGGCCGAAAACGCCGTATCCAACTATTTTTCTCTTGAAATTTTTGAAAAACTGAGTAACCGAATAAAGGTGTGATAAAAAAATACTCATTGGATGAAAACAAATCCTTAGTGATAATCTCCAGGGATGTCGTCGTTACCCAATAATTTAAACATGCACGATCAGCGATGTCGGTGTCATGACGTCTTTTACCGAAGCATTGTAGCAATGCCGAAAGTACAGCGCGTCCCGTCCAGATATGTCCCGAACGTAGCGTGATCAAAAGATCCCAATCGCCTGAGATCTCGCTGTTTTTCATAGCCAAGCTGCCTGTCAAAGCCACAGAGCGAACAAACGGTACAAAACGAAGCCAAAACACTAAGTTATGGACACCTCTATACTTAGCGATTGAAAGTTTACCCCGTCTCAAACGTCGCTTCACAAGCATTTCCCGTCCCCGCACGAAATACAGACCCTGTCTATTTCCAATTGATCGCTTAATCGATTCGGTATCGAGCATCACCATGATATCTTCGAGCGTTACTGGAGTCTCATTGCCATATTCCTGACCTTGCGCCTGCACGGTACGGTATTTCCAGATTTCAAAGGCGGAGAGAGGATAGTCAAAGACATCATAATAAACGATGGTCGCCAAAATACTTTTTGTGAGATTATTGTGCATATACTTCAGTATACCAAAACCTCATACATCCATCAAAAAAACAGAGCCCTAAGGCCCTGTTTTCATAGCTATCTCATAGTACACTCCCCTTTGTCTTACTGAGCTACCGGTGGTTGTGGAGCTTCAGGAAGGGCTGTATTTTGAATCATAGAGATTTGAATCTCGCTCGCTGCTATCTTCTTCTCGGTCTTGATATTGTCTGTTGCGGTTA
>CAZUWR010000016.1:0-16424 GCA_964624415.1 uncultured Bdellovibrionales bacterium
CATATCTTGAAGTTTACGGTACAGTGGTATGATTCATCTTAACGCAGATGGATTACTTTGACAACTGAAGAGCACATATTTGTGCGGGAGATTGATTATGAAAGAGGAACCAAACTATGCTTTACTGGGTGAAATTATCTCTAGACTTACGGATATTTCACACCATTGGAAAATTGTACTAAAAGTCATGCAGAGATTGAATGGCGAAAATTCAGATGAAAAATTATTTGTCGAGCTATTGGAACACTCTTTGTCGACCGAGAATGAATGGATTGAGGAGAAAGGTGTCGTCACACCGCTATGGGGTCATGGAAGCGATGTCGCTCGTACTTTTCGCATTGTCAGGTCTTATCACTATTACTTGGATCAAGATTACGGAACTCGTTTCTTAGATTGGAACTTAGCGACTTTGGCGGATGAGCTTTTTTTACAGGCATTCTCTTCTGATGATATTAAGCAATTGACATCGCAGACCCTTGATTCGTGCCCGAACAGATTTTACGAACTTGGGATTTATCGAGCTATTTTCGTAACTAATCAGAAGGATGATCGAGTGCTTATCTATGAAAATAAGAATGGATTCAAAAAACTTCTCAGAGTTTTAAAAAAAGAAGTTTGTATAAATCAAGGTGATGTTTTCGTTTTTCTTGCAAAATAAACACCTATTAAGAGTTACATAAACCAACAATTCGGAGGATTGTTGGTTTTTTATTTCCCAAATTTCTCCTGTATGGTCTTCAACTCCGCAATGAGCGCATCAATATCCTCACGGCTCGTATACACCGAGACAGAAAGCCTGGCGGTGGCGGGGAGATGGAGACTGTCGTGGAGGGGGGCAGTGCAGTGCTGTCCGGCGCGGATGCAGATGTTTCGCTCGCCGAGCATCTGAGCGATGTCGTGCGGGTGAATGCCGGTGAGGGCGAAGGCGATGACCCCGCTACGCTTCGCTATATCCGTGGTACCGAAGATGGTGATGGTATCGCCAAAAGTATTACGGAGTTGCTTACTTGCGTAGTCAAGTACATCGAGTTCATGTGCGCGGATGGTTTCGTAGCCCAGAGTTTGGATGTAGTTGATGGCTTCCTGAAGGGCGATGACCCCGGCGATGTCGGGTGTACCCGCTTCGAATTTATGCGGTGAATCTTTGAAAACAGAACGGTCCGTGCGAGCCTCGAGTACCATCTCGCCACCATACTGGAACGGAGGCATCGCTTCTAAGAGCGGCAATTTACCGAAGAGCACGCCGACTCCGGTGGGGCCGAACATTTTGTGTGAAGAAAATGCAAGGAAATCGCAGTCAAGCTGCTTGACGTCGATAGACAGGTGCGCGACGGCCTGCGCAGCATCGACGACGGTGAGGATACTCGGATTGAGCGCCTTGGCTTGCGCAATGATGTCCGCGACGGGACTTACGGTACCGAGCACATTGGAGACATAATTGAAGGCGAAAATCTTTGTGCAAGGGGTGATGAGCGTCGCGAGGTCTTCGAGTTTGAGCACTTCGTCCGTATCGATTGCCAGGATTTTCAAGATAGCTTTCGTGCGCGAAGCGAGCGCTTGCCACGGAAGGAAATTGGAGTGGTGTTCGGCGATGGTCACGAGGATCTCGTCGCCCTCGTGAATCTGATTTTCGAGCGAATAGGAAAGCAGATTGATGCTCTCGGTCGTGCCGCGGGTGAAGATGATTTCTTCCGTTTTCGCATTGATGAATCGCGCGGTCATCTCGCGGGTTTGTTCGTATTCGGCCGTGGCTTTTTCGGAAATGGCATAGAGTCCGCGGGCGATATTGGCGCCATACTGCTCATAGTATTCGACGCTCTTGGTGATAACCGAAGCAGGCTTGAGTGTCGTGGCGGCCGAATCCAAATACACCATATCGGGATGATGGGTGAAAATCGGGAAGTCTTGTTTGAGATTCTTCATAGAGTACAGTTATAATCGAGAAAGTCTGAGTTTACTATAGCAAGAAGCGTGAAAAAAGTGGAGCAAGATTTTTTCATGACCATATGCGTATTTGCATCGGTCTTGAAAAAAATACTTGTGTACACTTTTGGTTAATGAGGATACGTATTTTCTTCTCAAAAAATCTTTTCCAAAAGAAAATACACTTATTTGCTTTGAGATCCTTCGACTACGCTCAGGATGACAAAAGAAGATTTATTGCGATAGTTCGAATATTTGTTTATATTGCTCCATCTCCGGAAATACCCCTAGCTTTTCAATAGCACCGAAAAAACCCTGCACGAAACCATCAGCCAGCATTTGCTCTGCATCGGTCGGCGTGATGCCGCGCGACTGGGCATAAAAGAGGTGGTCTTTGTTGATGCGCGACGTGGTGGAGCCGTGGTGGCAGATGACATCGTCGGTCAGGATTTCCAATGAAGGGAAAGAGAAAGCGCTTGCATCGTCCGAGATGAGAAGATTGGTATTCTTTTGGCTGGCGACTGATTGCGAAGCGGCCGGTGCGATACATATCAGTCCCTCGTAGCGCAGCGATGACGCATCTTGCCCCAGGTACTGTACCACCACCTGAGAAGTCGTCTTAGGAGCATTGTGACGCTGATCTATCTTGACCGTGAAATCATCCGAATGTTTCCCGGTGAAGAGCGCGAAGATATATGCTTCCACACCGGGCGCATCAAGGTGAAAGGACACATCTCTTGATTGATTGCACAGCAAAAACACATGCTTGCCAGGCTTGGTGAGCGTGAAGGTTGCTTGCGTGTTGGTTGTAAGGTCGGTGAAATGCATAAATATGGTATAAAGAAATGTCTTTTGAGAAATATGCAAACGAAATTTTCTCAAAGCAGACTCGAGCCCTTTCTTGTCTTGCTAAAAATATCCCTCACTCACCTGCAGCCACAGGCTATTTTTAGAGACAAGAAGGGCTCTCAGACAATGCTTTTTCAAAAATGTTCGTTTCATATTTCTTAAAGACATACTTGTATAAATATTATCCCATCTTTTTACTCATCTCATAATTGATGAGACGGTTGAGCTCGATGGAATATTCGAGCGGGATTTCCTTGGTGATCGGCTCGATGAAACCGTTGACCAAGAGCCCCTCCGCCGTTTCTTTGGTGAGACCACGGGAAGTCAGATAGAACAGTTTCTCGTCGCCGAGTTTTTCGACCGTCGCTTCGTGTTCGATCTGGCTGCGCGATTCTTTGATATTCATCGTCGGATAGGTGTCGGAGCGGGAGAGGTCGTCGAGAATAATAGCGTCGCAGGTGACGGAGGCAGACGATCCTGTGGCGCCGTCGGCGATATGTACCATACCGCGGTAGGTGCTGCGGCCGCCGTCTTTGGAGATGGACTTGGCCAGGATGCGCGAGGTGGTATCGGGCGCGAGGTGCAGCATCTTGGCGCCGGCGTCTTGATGCTGACCGCTTCCGGCCAAGGCGATGGAGAGGACTTCACCGTGAGCGCGCTTTCCCGTGAGGTAGACGGCCGGGTATTTCATCGTCACTTTGCTGCCAAGATTGCAGTCCACCCATTCCATCACGGCGTCTTCTTCGGCGCGGGCGCGCTTGGTGACGAGGTTGTAGATATTAGTGCTCCAATTCTGCACAGTGGTGTAGCGCACGCGGGCACGCGGCTGCACGAAGATTTCCACGACGGCCGAATGCAGGGAATTGGTGGAATAGACCGGGGCGGTGCAGCCTTCGACATAGTGCACGAAGCTGTCTTCTTCGGCGATGATGAGGGTGCGCTCGAATTGGCCGAACTTTTCTGCGTTGATGCGGAAGTAGGCTTGAAGCGGAAGGGTCACTTTGGTGCCTTTGGGGATGTAGACGAATGAGCCGCCCGACCAGACGGCGGAGTTGAGCGCGGCGAATTTGTTGTCATGCGATGGAATGAGTGTACCAAAATACTTTTTCACGATATTGGGGTATTTTTGCACTGCCGTATCCATATCGCAGAAAAAGACACCCTGGCGCTTGAGCTCCTTGCTCATACTCTCATAGACCACTTCGGACTCGTACTGTGCGCTGACACCGGCAAGCATTTCTTTTTCCGCCTCAGGCACACCGATGCGATCATACGTTTCTTTGATTTCTGCCGGGAGATCTTCCCAGGAAGTGGATTGCTGATCGGTGGCACGGAGGAAATATGTGATGGCGTCGAAATCAATGTCCGACAAATCCGCCCCGAAATTCGGCATCGGTTTGTCGACGAAAATCTGGTAGGCTTTGAGGCGATAGTCGAGCATCCACTCCGGCTCGTTTTTGAGCGCTGAAATCTCGCGGACAATGTCCTCGGAAAGGCCCATTTTTGACTTATGGGATGACTTTTCAGGCATAGCGAAGCCATATTTGTAGTCGAAGGTGAGTTGTTGCTTGTCTGAAAGCGTCATAAATTATTGACAAAAATTGAAATATATGCTAGAATGGGCTGTTGCTGGATGAAATAAGAGAGGCTTGTTTCAGGGCAATGTACCGCTGGTAGAGGATGAGAATATGCCGAGAAGAGAAGATAATTACCAAGAGGATCCCATTGATCCAAAAAAAGAAAAAAAGATCAAAAAGGGAGTTGGGATGAGAAGTCGTCATCGAAGCACTTCCCAATGGGTTCCTCGAAGGAGGAATGATGAGGGGTGGTGGACATTTGATCTCGTTCACACCAGAAAAACGTTCGGATGGTTTATGAAAAATTTGTGTTTGATTATTTTTCTCATAATCATCGCGGCGATTTTTATCAAACATTTGCCAGAGATACTCGAATACCTTAGTAATCTCTGAGCAAAAGAGCAAGGATGCTCATCGAATCCATGCCCGCATGCAGTTGAATCAACTGTGCGTGGGCTATTTTTTTTCTTCGAATCCTTCCGTTTCGATAATATCCATCGCCATCAATCCTTCGCCCTGCCGATCCACTATGCCGCCTTTGAGCACTACTGTCTTGTCCGGAGCGATGGTTTTCAAGAGGCTGACGGAGTGAGTGATGAAGATAAATGTTTGCTCGGGCTTGCGATACTTTTTCAGAAACCCCGCGATGGTCTTGAGCGCGTCCACATCCACTCCCGTATCAATCTCATCGAAGATGGCGAGTTTTGGTTCGAGCATGGCCATCTGCAAGACCTCCATCTTTTTTTTCTCACCGCCGGAGAAATCGTCGTTGAGCGAACGTGTCAGTAGTTCGTCTTGGATGTCGAGTTCTTTGGCGAAAGCCTGGATTTTTTTACGCGAGGTGAGCGCGTCCACTTTGTTGTCGAAAGCGTGGCGCATCAATTGATAGATGCTGACACCCGGCAATGGCACAGGGGACTGGAAGGAGAGGAAGATACCAAGCTTGGCGCGTTTATCTGCTGATAGCTTCGTGATATCTTCGCCCTCGAAGAGGATTTGCGAGTTTTCTGAAAGTGTGAAACTCGGATGACCCATAATGGACGAAGCGAGAGTGGATTTGCCCGAGCCATTGGGTCCGAGCAACGCATAGACCAGCCCCTTTTCAAAAGAAAGGCTAATATCTTGCAGGATGGTTTTGTCGCCGGCTGTGGCGGTGAGGTGTTTGAG
The DNA here is from genome assembly GCA_964624415.1 of uncultured Bdellovibrionales bacterium. Taxonomy (GTDB): domain Bacteria; phylum Patescibacteriota; class Minisyncoccia; order Moranbacterales; family UBA1568; genus JAQTRS01. The sequence continues at coordinate 5,517 of CAZUWR010000016.1, forward strand.
TTCGAGCATAGCTTGTAAGAAAAACGAGTAATCAAAATTCAGTATGACGGAGGATGAATGTAGAAGAAAAAAGTGGAGCAAGAATTTTTCATGACCATTTGCGTACTCGCAGCGGTCTTGAAAAATTACTTGTGTATACTTTTTTCTCATTCCTGACTATTTTTCTATCGTATCAGATCGGCCAAGGTGATCGAATCGAGCGTATCAGCCAGCGCCAGGCTGAGTTTTTTCCAGACATTGCTCGTGGCGCAGGAGCCCTCTTGCGAGCACGACTCACCCGGAAGTCCGGAAGAGCAGGGGAAAGGCACGAGCGAACCGTCAAGTACAGTCAGAATATGATTGACGGTGATAAGATCGGGCGTGAGCGCAAGCCGGTAGCCGCCGCCCTGGCCCTTGGTTGCCTCGACGAGTCCGGCACTGCGGAGCTTTTGGACGATTTTTTCCAGATATTCCTCTGGCAATCCTTCTTCCGTCGCCATCGTATGAATAGAGGATATTTCGCTACGTTGGGCTAAATACACCATCGCCCGCAGGCCGTAGTAGGCTTTTTTGGATATCTTCATAAATTCGGACAAAATAAGTCTGCATTGAATATACCAGGAGCTGAAAGATGTGTCAAGAGAGCTAAGAAGAGTAATTTACGAAAGATTTTTTCAGCACTTGACTTGTAGGAAGAAATATGCTACAGTGGAAAGTCTGAGAAAAGCTTGGACACGAACATTAACAATCATGCATTTGAGTGGTTCATACTGCTCGATGTTTTATTTTGAATCGAGGAGTATGTGTCATGAATAATCATGAAGACAGTGTCGTTAAAGACAAAGAAGGTGCTCTCGATGAGTATCCTCTTGCAAAAGTGTTATGTAACAAGAATGAAGTAACAGATACCGAAGGATTACGTTTAGAAGTATTGGATATGGTGGCTGCATTAGAACGCAGTCAGAAAGATCTCCTTACAGGGCTTTCCACACGTGAACCATGGTATAGGCACTTGCATGTTATGATAGGCGAAATACTATCTCACGATGAGGGTACGTTTGAAACGATTCTCAGCCATCCTCATCGCGTTATGATATTGCGTGAGTTTGCGCAAGAGTCGTTTTGGCAAAGCTCCTTTGTTGCGTATGGTGACATAGCGTTGCTTGCATTTGCCAATGAACTTAGTCATATGAATGGTGATAACTTTTTGCGATTGATAGCAGAACATATACTTAAGTTCGAATCGGTTTTCAATGCTGATGGAGACAGTTATGTGCACAGCGCCCGTCTTTCAGGGGATGAATTCGCCCTTTTTATCAAAGGATGTTCTTATGAAGATATTGATACTGCATTACGCCAGCTCAGTCACGTCATCGAAAGCTCGAATATTTCAAAGACGGTTCCGAATTTTGAACGGTATGGTATTTTGCCTCGTTTAAATTTAGGGCTTGCCTCATTGTCTGAAGCGATGTTGGCCGTGGCAGATATATGCGAACAAGGTTTAGATGGAGAAAAGCACCGAAGAGACCTACTGGCAGATACTGTGGTGACGATAGCGGATATTCGTTCGCAATTCAATAAAAGCATGAATCATACTAAATTTGTTATTGGATTGTTACGAGGTATTTTTACCGGAGGATATTATCGATGGAGGGCATTGAAACCATTCGTATTGAAAGGCTGCTCACGAACGAGCAAACTTAAGATGATTATACTGATAGGTGTTCAATGGATGTGCTCTGAAGAATACTTCGATGCATATTTGGAGCGACATATTTGTAAGAATATGTCTCAGCGAGCACAAACGCCCGTAGATAGACTTTTGTATGCTATAGCGTTGGCGCCATGGTGCAAATAGCGAATGTCCTTAAAAAGGATATTGAGAATCAAAAGGATATAAACCCGTTTCTAGTATGGAACGGGTTTTTGATTGGCCTGTGGTATACTGATACCGTACTATTTTACTTTTTAAGTGGATTTTTATGGATATTATACATGCATTCATCCTGGGTATCGTCGAAGGGCTGACGGAGTTTTTGCCGATTTCTTCCACCGGACACCTTATCTTGGCTTCGCGCCTTCTGCATATACCGGAAACGGAATTCCTCAAGACGTTTGAGATTTCCATCCAGCTTGGAGCGATACTAGCGGTTGTTGTGCTGTATTGGCGATTGCTCTTTCTTGATATCGAGGTGATGAAGCGTTTGGCGGTTGCTTTTCTGCCGACGGCCATTATCGGCGTGACGGTCTATAAAAGCGTCAAAGTATTGCTTGGTTCGGAAGCGGTCGTTTTGTGGACACTCCTTCTCGGCGGTATCCTTATTATCATTTTCGAACTGCTGCACAAGGAACAAGTTGATGCTTTCGATGATGTGGCCAAGTTACCTTACAAGACGACTCTTTTCGTCGGACTCTTCCAATCCATCGCGATGATTCCGGGTGTTTCCCGATCGGGAGCGACCATTTTGGGAGGATTGCTCTTGGGTATCAGGCGCAAGACCATTGTCGAATTTTCGTTTCTGCTCGCGGTGCCGACCATGGCGGCGGCTACAGGGCTTGATCTGCTGAAAAATGCCGGCGCATTTTCTGTGGATCAATTCGGTGTGCTCTCGATCGGTTTTATCACAGCCTTTATCGTGGCGCTTGTTTCCATACAGTTTCTGCTTCGTTTTGTGCAAACGAACACCTTTATCCCCTTTGGTGTCTATCGTATTATTTTGGCGCTATGCTTTTTTGCCTTCGTGCTCTAGGCTTGCCAATTCTTCGTGTATACGGTACAGTAAGATATCGTGAAAGAGGTAGAAACACGCAGACACTTTTTTCTGAGTAACTGTCCAAAATACTTTTCCCTCTTGTTTTTTTGGCTTTTAATAGTATTTTTTCTCGCCTTTCGTCTTTGACCCGGCAGTTCGAAAAAACACTATTAAAAGCAAAAAAAGGAAAAGATTTGAGACAGTTTCCGAGTAAAGAAAATATTTTTTGCAGAACATATGAATCATGGATTTTGGGGACAACTGAAGAAACCGTTTTTCGCGTTGGCGCCGATGGCCAATGTGACGGACACTGTCTTTCGGCAGATCATCGCCAAACACGGACGACCGGATGTTCTTTGGACGGAGTTTGTGGCGACAGACGGTCTGTGTTCCGAAGGGCGCGAGGCCGTGATGCGCGACCTACAGTATCTGCTGACGGAGCGCCCGATCGTGGCGCAAATTTTTGGATCGACGCCGGCGCATTTTTATGAGGCGGCCAAATTGGTGGCAGAGCTCGGTTTTGACGGCGTGGATATCAATATGGGATGCCCGGAGAAAAACATCGTCAAATCCGGCGCTTGCTCGGCACTTATCAATGAACCGACACTTGCACAAGATATCATTTATGCGACCAAGGAAGGAGCAGGTGACATTCCCGTGTCGGTCAAGACGCGTTTGGGATTCAGTAAGGATACGTTGGAAGAATGGCTACCAGTGCTTTTGGAAACGAAAGTCGCAGCAATCACCGTGCACGGTCGGACGCGCAAAGAGATGTCGCTGCATCCTGCCAAATGGAATCGCATCAAAGATGCGGTGGATATGGCGCACGGTACTGGGACGCTGATTATCGGCAACGGCGATGTGATGGATTTGGAAGATGCTCGCAAGAAAGCAGCACAGACCGGAGTGGATGGGGTGATGCTGGGGCGGGCGATATTTGGTAACCCATGGCTCTTCAATCGCGAGGGGAAAGTCCCGACACTGGAAGAAAAGTTGCGGGCGATGGTGGAGCACACCCAGCTCTTCGAACAGACGTGGGGCAATACGAAAAGCTTTGAATTGATGAAAAAACACTATAAGGCATATGTGAATGGCTTCGACGGTGCTAAATTTTTGCGTATGAAACTGATGGAATGCCACAGCGCGGCCGCTATCGAACGGAAGGTGGAAGAGTTTTTAGAGAAACACTCCGAAGGTTTTTCTGAAAACGAATAATATGTGCATGTACTGTAGTAAGTAAGTGTCTAAAATCTTTTCCTCTTGTTTTTTTGCTTTTGAAAGTATTTTTTCTCGCCTTTCGCCTTTAATCCGGCAGTTCGGAAAAACACTATGCAAAAGCAAAAATTTTAGGTAGTTACTCAGAAAAAAGGCCTCCCGGAAAAGAGGGGAGACCTTGTTTTGCATGAGAATTTTTCTCATTGAAGCATTTCGTCGATATCGTCATCGCTTGGGAGTGTTTTTTGATTCACATAGAAGCAAGCGCGCTTCGTGTTCCAACCGATGCCAACGGGTTTGAGGGGGTCTATAAGAAAATAGAAGAATATGCTTTTCAATTGAGCGAAAAAACACCGCAAAGGCAGAAATGAAACCGTCTTGGTTGATTTGCAATCGACTTCGAGAATCTCACCGTTTAGTTTTTGTACGATGATGTGTACAATGGCATTTTCCGGAATCGGAAGAAATGCTTCCTGCCATTGACGAAATTGTGCCCTTTCTATCGGATTGAAACAGGTGTCGTCTATGGCAATAACAATGTCACCCATTTTGATGCCGGCCTGTGCTGCCGAACCATTTTTTGTAAGAGCGCTTATGCAGACTTTTTTCGACGTTCTTTCGTGGGTGAGTATGAGTCCTAATCCAATAGGGTTGAAGGGTGGGTGAGAAGTGCGAGAATTGGTAAGGTACATAGTGTATCTCCTGGTGTGGTGTTTGCGATGTTTGTGTTATATCAGGAAATGAGTATAAATGCAAAGAAAGCACGATTTGAATCTTGACAAAAAAATATTTTTGTGTAAGAGTATTGGTAACTCTGAGATAGAATTATCTCAGAAAATTAAGGGAGCGAGCGCTCTTTAACAGTCAAATAGAGGCAGGTAAATTATGAAAAGCGATGAAATTCCGATGATTGTGTGTATTCGCCCTGGTGAAGGAGGGCAACAAGGTATGCTTTCCGAATTGGGGGCACGAGAAATGAAGATGCTGAAAGAACAGATAGACGATTTTATTAAGGTAGAATACAGTAAAAGTCCTGTTAGCAGATTATTAGTGTGTTTTTCGTTCAATACGATAGCATACAGATCAATTCAAAGAATCCGCAATAGCGGTGACTGTTGTTTGGTGAAAGACTGGGCCTTTTCGGATAGGAATGAAATCGTAATGTATGAAGATCCTGAGATGATGTTTGAGGATGTGCTTACGGAAAATTCACGTCACAGTAATCCGGTAATCATTATCGTAGCTCATGGCGATATGCCGTCGGTGTTAGCGGAGATAGCTTACAAAAAGGTTACGGGCAAGTCGATTGCGTTAGATAATAACGGTAGTGGAACTGGATTTTGTATTATGTCTCGTGCTAAGAAAATCTACGGCCTTACAGTGGATGGAGCTACCAATATCACACCTATCTGAAAAACAAAGAACCCTCGAAAGTCAGTATGATTTCGGGGGATTTTTTATGTGCTTTTTAACTTTTCATGCATCCTCGAAAGGTTTGAGTTTGCCGATGGCATCGCGCACCGAAGTGAATCCGAACTGATTGAGTGCATCGGAGAGTTCACATTCCAATCGTGCGAAGCAATCCGCGCCTTCCTCCTGAAAAGCCGTGCCAATCTGCACCGCGCTCGCGCCGGCCAGGAGAAACTCGAAGATATCCGTCCCTGAAGTGATGCCACCAACACCAATCACATCCACATCCTTGCCGAGACGCTGGGAGAAATTGTACACATTGGCGAGGGCGATGGGTTTGATGATCGTGCCACCCAAACCCCCCAGACCGTTTTTGGGTTTGATGAGCGGGCGCTGGGTTTTCGAATCGATGACAAGGGTATTGCCGGGTGAATTGATGCAGGTGATGAATCGGACAGGGAAGCGCTTGATGATATCCGCCATCGCGTCGAAGTGAGTGAGATCGAAATAGGGCGGGAGCTTGAGTCCGAGTGGTGTATCGCCGAGCGAGCAGATAGCGCGCAGGGTTTTTTCGGTTTGCTCGAAATCATAACCGACTTGCGATTTGCCGACGACGTTCGGACACGAGAGGCTGATTTCGATGAGATCGACGTCGCTGTCTTGGAAGGCCGACACCATAGTGACGTATTCGTCGAGCGAAAAGCCGGCGACACTGGCGATAATCGGTTTATTGTATTGCTTGAGCAAGGGGATGAATTCAAGATATTTTTTGTAGCCGAGATTGGGCAGTCCCATACTATTGATACTGCCAAGAGGAATGGAGGCGTAGCGCGGTTCGGGGTTGCCTCGGCGTGGCTCTATCGTGCAGGACTTCATCATAATGCTTGATGAGCGTGATTCACCCAGCAGACGGAGTTCATCAAGCGAGGCATCGCGTGGACCGGAAGCATTGCCGATGCATGAAGCGAGAGGGATGCTAGCGATGAAGGAGGAGAGATTCGACATAGAAGCAAGTAATAATAAACATGTGATGCGAGATCCAGTGAGGATATTTTTTTATGCAAAGAGTTTTCTTTACACTTCAAGTATACCCTCGAATTTCGTTTCTCGCTATGCTATACTGAAAGTATTATTACGTAGTGCGTCCTATGCGAACTTTGAGCATCAAACAACACCGCATCATCCAATGGATTGCTATAACACTCATCCTTTCGATGGGTGCCGGTTGGTACTATCAGGTACAAGTTAGAGGTGCACAAACCATCGTTTCCGAAGCCCCGACCTTCCAAGTTGATCTGAAAAGTACTATCGACTTGCAAAGCGGTGTGGGGTCTCCTACCTTCACTCGTGCTACTACCGCTTCCGTGACGGACTTTGAGGGACTCATCAAGACGGCGAAATCCGGAGAAGCACGCTTCGAAGGGGCACGGCGGGTGGAGAATCTTATGCTGAAATCCGAGGATACTACCGGATTTGAAATTGGTAGTGGTGGTATAACAGTAACCAATAACAGCAATGAAGTTCTTCCTCCGCCAAATTGTAGCAAAGTTATAAAAATAACAGCCAACAGTGGTAATCTTAATCATTTATTAAGGACTGCGCCAATTCCTTACCCTTCTACTCGGCAATATGCTGCACGAGTATATGCTAAAAAAGGAACATATCGGTATCTTGGCATCAGGGTTGGACTTAGTGCGGCTACTACCAATGCTACTTTTGATTTTGATACCGGCACTTGGTCTAATGTCAACGCGAATACTGTTAACTATGGTGCGGAAAATGTTGGAAATGGTTGGTGGCTTTTGTGGGTACTGGGACAGCCAAATTCAACAAGTCCGTATGTTTCATTTACTATGACTGACTCTTCTGGAAACGAGCAATGGACGAGCGCTGGAACGGAGGTTGTTTATATCTCTGGTATGCAAGCAGAAGAAGTTACCGGCCAGGCCAACAAAAATATGTCGGAGTATGTTTCTGTCGGTGTCAAAACTTCCGCGCCTTATCACGGAGCCAATGTGGACGGAGTAAAATACTTCACCACCTATAACGGCAATACCGTGGCGAGCAATGTGGTGACCGAAGCGACAGGCGCGGCCATCCCCGACGCCACCCTGCACGGCTATCTGAATGAGGGCGCGAGGACGAACTTGGCTTTGCAATCGGAGACACTTGATACAACGTGGTCACAAGCCGGGAACTTCGTAACGATTACACCAAATGCCGCAGTGTCACCTGATGGGAAGTTAACTGCGGATAAAATTATTGGTGATAATACACTCAATAAACACAGACTAACACAAGGTTTTACTGCTACAGCAAATTCCCCAGCCACGTTTTCAGTGTTTCTAAAGGCAGCAGAACATACGCAAGCACTCCTGTATTTATACAATAATACCGATTTTGTTTATGGCGCCGCGACCGTAAATCTTTCCAATGGAACCCTGTCTGGTATTGGTGGAAGCGCTTCAATCATCACTTTTCCTAATGGATGGTATCGAGTGACGATAACCGGAACGCCTACCGTCGGTCCAGCAAATGTAATGATGATTTATGATCGAGCCGGGAGTACGACTGGAGACGGCACTTCGGGAATATATGCATGGGGTGCACAAACAGAACTTGCTTCATTTGCTTCCTCGTATATCCCCACCACCACGACGAGTGTGACGAGGAATGCGGATAATTTAAATTATCCGGTTGCTAGTAACTTAGATAACACAAGAGGTACATCCTATGCCGAAGCGACGTTTAAAAGGGATAAAATGGCGATTCTTTCGACCTATAATGGTTCAATCGGAGGCGAGCCTATGTATATAGGGAACGGTGATTATAAATTGACTTTGTGGGAGGGCACAAGTAGGTCCTTAAGTTCCGCTTTTTCCACTCCGGTTGAAACTATCGTGAAACTCGCGACATCATGGGGAGGATCAACATCTAGAGGTACAGTGAATGGTGTTTTAACTTCATCTGGATTTTCCGGGAGTATGAATTTTAGCACAACATTGTACATCGGGAGGGAAAGTGCTGACTATTATCTCTTTGGCACCATCCGCAACGTGAAAATTTGGAAGAAGGCGCTGAGTGATACCCAATTGACCAATCTCACCGGGACGGACGCAGTGGCAGCAGGCGCTGTCAAAAAAACAGCAGTGGGATCGGATGCCCCGACCTTCCAAGCTGATCTGAAAAGCACTCTCGACCTGCAAAGCGGGGTGGGATCGCCTACCTTCACTCGTGCCACCACCGCCTCCGTCACGGATTTCGAGGGACTGGTGAAAACCGTCAAATCCGGAGAAGCACGCTTCGAAGGGGCACGGCGGGTGGAGAATTTGGAAACAAATACTGGGATGTCAACACTTACCAATTGGGCCGGCTCGAATAGTTCAACTATAACACTTAATACTCCCGGTTCACTTCCTCCTGGAGCAACAAACGCTATTAGAAATGAGGTAACAACGGGTAATGGCTATACGTATCAAAGCAAAGCGCTTATTGCGGGGAATAGATACGTATTTTCAACATGGGTATATATTCCTTCTGGTGTTAGTGGTACGGCATATTTGTATATATTCAAAAATGCATCATGGGTCGGTTTAGCTGCAAGTGTTATAACTCAACGAGACCAGTGGGTTAGGGTAACATTACCATTTACAGCAGCTACTTCAGATAATGGATATCATGTCGTAGGTGTCGGTCTTGGGGGTGCATCAATAGGCAATCAAACATATTCTTCGATGCCTCAGCTTGAAGATGTTACGGGACAAGCCAATCAAAACCCGTCCGAATACGTCTCTGTCGGCGTCAAGACCGCCGCACCCTATCACGGAGCCAATGTGGATGGGGTGAAGTACTTCACGACGCAGAACGGCAACACCGTCGCAAGCAACGTGGTCACCGAAGCGACTGGTGCCGCCATCCCCGACGCGACCTTGCATGGGTATTTGTCGGAAGGGTCACGGACGAATTTAGTGACGTATAGTGAGGATATCGGTGATTCGCATTGGCAGAACGCTACCTTAACTCGTGTTGCGGATAGCGCTGTATCTCCTGCAGGAACAATGACAGCCGATTCAGAAAGCGGAATGAGTTATATATACCAAGCAGAAACAGTAACAGAAAGCACTACATATACATTTTCTTATTACACGAAACTTGGCACGGCGACGCAAAATCGTTATGCGATTTATGATGAGACTCATTCTGCATGGATTACTACGGAAACGGTAGCTGCGGGTGTTAATGCAAGCACTTGGACGCGAGTCACTGCTACCTTCACAACACCGGTAGGATGTGTGATCGCACGTGTTTATCCTGCGAGGGCCGATAGCGGTACTCTATATCTTTGGGGAGCTCAATTAGAGGTTGGAGCTTTCGCTTCGTCCTATATTCCCACTACCACGGCGAGCGTGACGCGGAGTGGCGATATGCTGAGATATCCGACGGCGGGGAATATACTTCCAAATATCGGCTCCACTTATGCTGAAATAGCCACCGCTATTCCGGATGGATCGGTACAGTACAATTTGATTATACAGAATGGCGCCACTGGTTATTATTCGGCTTTGTCAAGTTCAACCGGTTTTGGAATATCTGACGGTACATTGCCTTGGGTTGTTAAAACAGTGCCGTCGAGTTTTAATGTTATTAACAAAGTTGCGACAAAATGGAACGTAACCACTAAATCGGCAACAATGAATGGACTATCGTTGGCAACAGGAGCGTTCAGTGGGAGTATGCCTGATACCGGATATGTATATATGGGTGGAGGTGGGTATGGATATTACACTAAGATCCGCAACGTGAAAATCTGGAAAAAAGCCCTCAGCGATACGCAGCTGACCAACCTGACCAGCGCGACAGACGCGGTCTCGGCAGCTGCGGTCAAGAAAACAACGGTCAATACCCAACAAAACAACAAAGCGACAAATGGTCTGGTCGGGCTCTGGTCGTTCAATGGCCCGGATGTCTCAGGCACGACCGCCTATGATCGCAGCGGAAGCAATAATAGTGGTACGATGACCAATGGTCCGGCCCTTGCCATCGGAAAAGTCGGAGCATCTATGCGATTCGACGGAGTGGATGACTCGGTTTCGTTTGGTGAATTATTTAATAATATGAGCCAATTGACAGTGGCCTACTGGGTTAAGATAGATACTTTGCCCTCCAATGGCGGGTACCTTCCTGTCACGAAGTCTTCGGGTTCAGGGACATGGCGAACGCAAATCAGTACAAGCGGCCAATTTCACTTTGCAGTCGGGACGACGAATAACACGTGGTATTCTGCCGGCACATACGTAAACTCGTCCAGCGCGTTGATTCCCGGAATATGGTATCACGTCGTCGCTTCGTATGATGGACAGTACGTGAGGGTATATATCAATGGCAATCAGGACGGTATCGGATCTCAGGCGATATCGGGTAATATATACAACGCAACACCGGAGAATCTTTCTATGGGACAAGGAGAGTCCGGTATTGATTTTATGAAAGGCTCTTTGGATGAAGTCCGCGTATACAACCGAGCTCTTTCGTCTTCCGAAGTGTGGAATTT
>CAZUWR010000017.1:0-15732 GCA_964624415.1 uncultured Bdellovibrionales bacterium
TATGCGAAATATCAAAAAAGGTTTCACTTTGATCGAACTCCTTATCGTTATCGCCATCATCGGTATTTTGGCATCGGTGGTCTTGGTCAGTTTGAGTAGCGCTCGAGAAAAAGCGAAGATTGCCAGTTTCAAAGCGCAAGTCCATTCTATCCAAGCCGGAGCCGTCCTGCAGTGCGACTCTGCGGTTATCACAAACGCTGCGCCTGGTATTCCTGCGACAGGAAGTTATGTTGCTGCCTACACGATTACCGCAGGAGGCAATACTACTGTGTGTGGAGCGAATGGAACGGCTCAGTTTAGCTTGTCTGTACCGTCCACCGGGCTCGCTACCAGCTGTACCGCTACTGTGACTCCTACCGGTGTCGTCTTCAACGGTTGCTAAAAGTGTGCAGATGATAAGGAATGTGTGTCAAATAGTCTTAAAAACGGAAATACAATGTTCCGTTTTTTTGTACGAATGTCGGTTTTTAATCTAGTTTCGGGTTCAATTCCCCGTGGCTTGCCACGGACCGCTCCTGCGAAGCAGGAGTAGTATTGATCCCGATACCTCGTCGGCTTGCCGCGAGGTAATTCATTTTCCCGACAGTGATAGTTACGTTGAGCGATTATTATTCTTATCCTGTCTATGCTATTATAGTAAAAGCGGATATCTCGCTAAATCTATGAAAGAATATAAGAATATAATTGAGATACATTGATAAGAACGGACCGGCGATGATTCGATTTTTATACAGGTTCGACTAATTGAATAATATCAGCATAAAGTGATAATCATATGGAATTGAAGCAGACGTTTTTGACTGTAAAAAATACATTACAAAGCGGTTTTTTTCGTATCACTGCATACTTTCGGGCGCATCTTTGGATACGCGTGTGTGCTGTATGGATGTTTTATTTTTTAATTTTTTCACCTTATTTGGCATTCGATATTTTTTCGTCCTTGGATGATCAGTTTTTCAATATACGATTTTCGGATATTTTTCGAGAGCAAGGATTTTCTGCTGTGCAGCATTTCGATAGAATTGCCTTCAAGGATTCTCAATCCTGGGTTTCAAATCTCCTTTTTTATGTTTTCTTGATGTCGTTTACCTATTTTCATCCTTTGGAGTTCGGTTTGAAAGTGTATTCAGTAGTAGCTGTCGCTTCCACTTTTGGAGGCATATATTATTTTCTATCTCTGACACGCCATAAACGACCATTCTTTCTTACTTTTTTTGTCGCAGCTCTTCTGATTTCGGTAGTGCCTTTGTGGCGTTTGTTTATGGGGCGATCATTTGTACTGGCGCCATTGATACTTCTCTTGGAGCTTTGTCTCCTGATCTCGGCGCGGTATCGATGGTTATTCATCATTACCTTCGCGTATTTTTTCTGGCATACAGCGACGTTCTTTTTTCCGTTACTGATTGCGGGAGTATATTTCATTTTCTGGTCGGCGAATCATGGTAAATTTGAATATCGCCAGATTATGTATCCTGTGGCTGGTATTGCTGCAGCGCTTATTGCCAATATACTTTTGATGCCGGGATTTCTCGGTGCTTTCAGGGAAATCATCATTACGGTAATAGATACCGTTTCTCCTTTTCGCTCTATCGACTATTCCGGTGTAAGTCAGGGTATTGAAGTATATCCGACCACTTTATTCGTTATGTTTGCGAATATGCCGACACTAATGTTTCTCACTATTGTATGTGTGGTAATCGAGGCGAAGGCGATGCTTGCGAAATCAAGGAAAGGGTTTTTGGGTGGAGATGTTACACAACAAACATTGTTTATGCTCACAATCATTTTTTTATTGGGATCGCTTGCTACGAGCAGGATGACTGACTTTTTTACTATTTTTGCCGCTGTATTCGTGGTGTATTCATTGGATGCATTGCGACGCACATTTTCATGGAAGGTTGATAAAGTTCTTATTACAGGAGTCTTCATTGCCCTTTCCTTCAATCTTTTGTCGAACGAGCTTAATTTTTTGGACGGTATGTTGCGTGTTCCAGCCTATGATCGTGCGGAAGGTTCCGCAAAGTGGCTTGCGAATAACACTCGAAAGGATGAAATCATCTTTAATCCGACGATGAATTTTTTCCCTACGTTCTATTTGTATAATGAAGGCTACAATCGGGTCGTTGTTGCCATGGAACCTCTCGTGCTCTATAAATTAAGCCCAGAGAAGTACTGGTTATGGTATAACTTGTCTAATTATGGTATCGTTTGTGGGGTTAAAGATTGTTCCGAAGCTATTATGGCGCACAATACCGCAGTGCAAAACAATGACATGAAGTGGTATGATGAAACCGGAAAAGCAGCGGCTCAAGTGGTGACGGATACCTTTTCTTCGCATTATATATTGACATCGACTGATTTTTCCGCATTGAATGCAATCTTAGAGAAATCATCCCGTTTCGAGCTCGTGTATCAAAACCCAGCCTCGAATTATTATAAAGTCTATTATGTTAAAGATAGATAGAATAATCGTAATTTTGAGTTAGCGTGATTAATAAATATCTTTTTTTGCACAAACTAATGTTACGTATTCGTAATCAATGTTTTTTTCTGCCGTACGGACAGAGTAGTATTTATTTGTGCGAAATATCGATGTTGCAAGCTTGAAGAGTTGGTAGATGCGGGTTGTTGAGTGAAAAGGCGAAAACTTTCCAATTAGATTGAGCGGTTTTGTGACGAAGCTACTCACTGGATTTTGAGCAAACAATATACTCTCGGGAAAATAGTTTCGGCAAAGTGACTGAAACTCATATGTGGAGTACTCTCTTATATGAAAAGGATTGGCAGGCTTATCTGAGATTGTTTTTCCCGGATTGGTGACTGTTCGATTCGGAGTCGAACAAATAAATGTTCCGCCAGGACGTAAAACACGATGAGCTTCTTTAAGATAAGCATGATCATCGTAAAGGTGTTCAATAGTTTCAAGAGAGATATATATATCTACACTAGCATCTGATAGCGGGATATCAAGAGCGCTTCCTTGTGAGAATGTTACCTTACTATTTTTATTACCTATTCGTTTTCGAGCTTCGTCTATAGCCGTTTTTGAGATATCGATAGCTTGCACGGATTTTGACTTTTTGGAAAAATATTGCACTCCCATACCACTTCCGCAAGCACAATCTAAAACGTCCTTGTTTTGGCAAAATGATGCAGCAAATATAAATCGTGCTTCATGCTCTTTTTTTGTCCAGTTTGGCAAAAAAGGAACTGAAGATAGACGCTCTTTCTCGATTGACATAGTAACTATTTGTTAGAGATTTATTAAAAATAGATTCTTTTAAACAATTGATGTAGGTGAATTGTAACACGTTTTCATATAAAATATTTAATGATGTGATAGTATAGGCGAAGGAATATATTAGCAATGGAGAGCGGTAATGATTGTATAGCTTCGAATTCGATGGTAGAAACGAGAAGTGGAAAAAGATCATGATCGGATCGAATGCGTGTGCTCTGTAGTATTTTTCGTTTGGTAAACGTATCGGGAATACATCGCGCAAAATCTCTGTAACTTTGCAGTTTTGATTTGAAATAACCGCGCACAAGAGCGTCGAAAAGCATACCACATTCCATAATGAGGAATGCGGGGGCAATGATGACAAGGGTTTTCGTTTCAAAATGCTTGAGAAGGAAGGTGAGGCGATTACGTTCGATGAGATAAAACTTAAGATTGTTGAGGTGTTTTTTGTGAAAGTCGTACTGATGCCACGCGATGGAAGTTGCAACAAGGAGGACATTGTATCCCTGCAGGTGTACTTGCCAGTTGATGTCTTGGTCTTCGAGATACGCGAAGAAACTCGCGTCGAGCCCGAGAATTTTTCGATACGCCGTTTTTTTGATGAGCATACCGGCTCCGCTGGCCGCAGTGATATAGTGATTTTTCGCGGTATGCTGCGTGTCAATTTGATTGTAGTTACCGCAATAGCCGAATCCGAGAAAATGAACATGATTTCCAACCGTGTTTATACGGTTAGTTTTGGTTTTTGCGAAAGCGTTATAAAGATAGATTTTTGACTGGGCTATAGCGACGGAATTATCCTGAAAAGCATTATCGACGAGTGTTTCCAGCCATCGTTCATCAACAATCATGTCCGGGTTGAGAAGTATGATTGCATTGAAATCTTGTTTGAATACCTCAGAAAGAGACTGTTGATAGGCTCCTGCATAGCCATTGTTGAAAGCATTTATCTGAATATCCATGGACGGGAAATGCTCCCGTACGAAATCCGCGGAGCCGTCGGTTGATGCATTGTCAATATATCGCAAAAGTTCAGGAGTTCTGGTTTGCAATAAAACTGAATCCAGGCATGCTTTTATAGTATCTTTATGATTATAGCCTAATACGATAACAGCGACACGAGGATGAGGATTTTTCTCCATATTTCATTTCGAATTTATTTTTTATGAAATTTTTTCGAAATCTCCGTAGCGAGAGCCGTGATATCGCGGTCGAGACGTTCTGTCCGCATATAGAGTTTGAACGTAATGAATAGGAGAAATAAGATGATGAGAAGGAAAGCGGCATCGACTCCTCGACCGACACCGATTAATGATGCTATCGTATTCGACTTTTCGGGATAAATAAGAAAAAAGCCCGTTGTGAATATGATTATGAAAATAAGCAATATTCCGAAAAATCCAAGAATCTTTTTTCTGAACATGCGGAAAGAACGGTATCCGATAATCGCAAGGGTCAATAGGATAAATAATTGAAATATCATACATGGTATTCATTAGGAAAAATATCGATTGAAAATGATGCTCATTCCGAGTTTTATGAAGTTTGATCCCCGTTGACCTTTATTGAGAGAATAGGGCGTGTAGACGATATGGACGGGAACTTCTTTGTAACGGAGTTTTCGAGGGATTATCTCATTGATAATGTCCGAAGCATGCTCCATGCCTCGATGTGTAATTTGAATATTCGTAAAGGCTTTTTTATTCAACGCACGAAAACCGTTATGTGTATCGGTCAAATTAGTGTGAGAAAGCGCATTGGTAAAAAGAACGCCTAATTTGAGAATTATTTTACGTACAAGAGGAATGGAATCATAATGTGTCAAAAATCGGGATCCGAGCACGATGTCTGCGCGATTCTCGATGAGAGGTTTGATGAGTGCTGCAATATTCTTCGCTTGATGCTGGCCGTCACCGTCGAACGTGACAATGATATCCGGGGAGTAGACTTCGGAAAGGTATTCAATACCTGTTTTTAGTGAACCTCCCTGACCGCGATTAATAATGTGTCGGAGTACCTCAGCACCGGTATCTGATGCGATTCGCCCAGTGGCGTCCGTCGATGCGTCATCGACTACTAAAATTTTTTCATAGCCGTTGTTTTGTAAATCCGATATGACCGAGGCAATAACAGTCTCTTCATTATAGGCAGGTATGACGATGTAAATGGAAGAATCTTTCATGGTGTGGATAGCTGAGTGATATGAAAAGAGAAATGATCGTTAAATATTCGACTTCATGCTCTTGGTATAGCGCTCCATAATGAGGCTTTTGAGAGCGTAGGGATCGGGGACCTGACGGAATTTGAAGCGCTCCACTTCGCCGGCGGTCTGTATATAAACATCGCCGTAATTGAGAATGGTCGGGATCAGGCCAACGACTTCCGTAGTGACGTCTTGGATCTTGGAGAATTCTAAATCGCTTGCTTCGCGGAGGAAAAGGCCTTTTTGTTCGATATTGACGATGCGCTCATCGGTGATAATCCAGATATCGAGATAATAGTTTATCCAGATAAGGAAGCCATAGAGCCAGACAAAAAGAATGGCTGTGGTTTCGATGAAGGAAAGGATATGCGGTGTGAGTTTTTCGAGGAGCTGCGGGTAAAGAAAGAGAAGAAATAGCCAACTGCCAAAGATGGCGATAGCTGCGATGATAACGACGAAAAATTGTATCAGTATATTGAACCAGTGGCGATGAATAATTTGAATGACGCGTTCGTTTTCATGCTGTTCTTTGAAACAGCGTTTTGGTTTTTCAGATGTGAGCATAGATTTTTTATTAGCGATGATATTCAGTCTTCTACACACATTTTTTTACCAGGGTAATGCCATTGGTGATGATGAGGGCAATGGAAATACCGGTATCAATTGATCGAATGGTATGGCGAAGAAAAATACGGCGTTGGCAAAGAGAAGCAGTACAGTTCCGGTGATGAAAAAGAGAAGCGTTACCGTCGTAACAGCTTTGTCACTCGTGTAGCGAACAACGTGATAGATGATGAAAATCGAGAGCAGAAGATAGCTTACGAAGGCTATTAAGTAGATGAAGTCAAAAATAGCTTGCATAATTTAGTGTAGAGACGTGTATATTTGGCACATTTCGTCGTTCTCATCTGTGGTGCGCGACACCGTACTATCTGTACGGCTTACTTGCGCTCCTCGATGACGCCTAGAACTGCACTCAAATATACACGTCCTGAGTGGTTAATGAATAAATATTCTAGAGAAACTTTTTGTGATGATCCTCCGGCACGTCGAAACCGAGGTGTTTGAAAGCTGCTTGCGTTACCATCCTGCCGCGAGGTGTACGAGTCAGGAAACCGATCTGAATGAGGTATGGCTCATAGACATCCTCGATGGTTTGGGATTCTTCGCTCGTGCAGGCGGCGATGGTCTGCACGCCGACCGGGCCACCCTTGAACTTCTCGATAATGGATGAGAGGACGAAGCGGTCGCTGGGCTCAAGTCCGAGGTGGTCGATCTCGAGTATGGCGAGTGCTTCTTTGGCTATGGACTTGGTGATGGTATCGTGACCGTTGATTTGCGCGAAGTCTCGGACACGCTTGAGGAGGCGGTTGGCGACGCGCGGTGTCTGCCGACTGGCATTGGCGATTTCCGTAGCGCCGTCATCGTCGATCATGATATTGAGGATACGTCCGGAACGTTTG
Organism: uncultured Bdellovibrionales bacterium; assembly: GCA_964624415.1. Lineage (GTDB taxonomy): Bacteria > Patescibacteriota > Minisyncoccia > Moranbacterales > UBA1568 > JAQTRS01. Next base: position 6,908 of record CAZUWR010000017.1, read on the forward strand.
ATAATGAATTCGGTTTCCTGCGAGGTGTAGAATTCGAGTCGATGAATAGAGCCGAAGCGGTTACGGAGAGGATTGGAAATAGCGCCGAGCCGAGTGGTTGCGCCGATGAGCGTGAACTTGGGCAAATCGAGTTGAAGTGTGCGCGCCGAGGGACCTTTGCCGATAATAATATCGAGTTTGTAATCCTCCATGGCTGGATACAAAACCTCCTCGATGAGTTTGTTGAGGCGGTGGATTTCGTCGATAAAGAGCACATCACCATCCTGAAGATTGGTGAGTATGGAACCCAAATCGCCGACACGTTCGATAGCGGGACCGGAGGTGACTTTGATACCTACGCCCATTTCCTTGGCGATGATATGCGAAAGGGTGGTCTTGCCCAGTCCCGGAGGGCCGTAGAGCAAGACATGTTCAATAGATTCGCTACGACCTTTGGCAGCTTCGATGAGAATATTGAGATTTTTCTTGATTTTTTCTTGTCCGACATACTCGCCGAAAGCCTGCGGACGCAGGGTAGTGTCCAATGGAATATCCTCTGTATAAGCGGTTGTTGAGGTAATCATAAGATTAGTATACCACTACTTGACAAAAGAAAAAAGCTATGCTACACTACAGAGTCAAATACAAAAGCCTTTTTCGGGCACTTTAAGAATCCACCAATCTGTAGACAGTTGGGGTCTTCTATCTTTTGACCTCAATCATGGGAACTTACCTTGTCCTCTTGTATCGCTTTGCGTAAGAGTAGGGCAAGCGTTTTTTTGCGGGCTACCTTGCTCTTGAGCAGGGCGATGCAAGTGGGCGCGTCAAGATCTGGGTAGCGGGGTGCAAGCTCTTCTATGCCTCGACACTGTTCCTGCCTCGGGGATGTAATTTCCGGGAATGTCTACAGATTAGTGGATTTTTTATTTAAACAACTTTTTCGGAAGTTGTTTTTCTTTTTTTGCAGACTATACAAAGTGTCATTTTGAGCTTGTCGAAGAATCCCGTATTTTAACGGGAGTATCCTTGATTGTTCGGGATCCTTCGTTTCACTCAGGATGACAATCGTAAGGTTTCTGCTTACCGTTTTTTTTGTTCATTGTTGATTGTTGCTTTAGAATTGATTATTGGATTTTGGTCATTGGTTATTGCCGTAGGCTGTTATTCTTCCACTACCCGCAAAACTTCATCCAAAGAAGTATCGCCGGAAAGGACGCGAAGGCAACCGTCTTGCGCCATCGTGATCATACCATTTTCGACGGCCTTTTCTTGAATCTGTACCGCAAGGGTGCCTGCAGCAATGAGAAGCTGGATGTCTTTGGTGAGGACGAGCACCTCGCTGAGCGTGGCGCGCCCCTTGAATCCGGTGCCATTGCATTTCTCACAGCCTTTCGGAAGGAAATGCGACTCGATGGCGGGCACGGTGACGCCGGATGCCGGTGAAAGCGAAGAGAGGATACGCTTGATCGTTTCTTTTTCTTTATCTTCAAGTGGGCGCTTTTCTTTGCAGGCGCAGAGTCTTCGCACGAGACGCTGCGCCATAAATAGTCCGCCGGCATTGATGAGGTCATCGGGATTGATGTCCATATTGATGAGGCGGGGGATGGCACCGGCCGCATTGTTGGTGTGGAGCGTGGCAAGGACGAGGTGTCCGGTGAGCGAAGCCTGCACGGCGACCTGTGCGGTTTCCTCGTCGCGGATTTCGCCGATCATCAGGATGTCGGGATTCTGACGCATCAGAGCACGCAGGGTGGTGGCGAAATTGTAGTCGGATTTTTCATCCACCTGGGTCTGGAGTATGCCAGGCATCTGGTATTCGATCGGGTCTTCGACGGTGATGATTTTTACATCCGGTTTGTTGAGCTGACGCAGGAGGCTGTAGAGCGTGGTGGTTTTACCGCTGCCAGTCGGGCCAGTGTTGAGGATGAGGCCGTTGGAACGGCGGATACCGGTCATCAGTTTTGCGAGGTTTTCGGCGCGGATGTCGAGCTTGTCGATATCGAGGGCGATAGCGCCTTGGTTGAGAAGACGCATCACGGCCGTCTCACCATAGCCGCCAAGGATAATGGACACGCGGACATCGACTTTATCAGTGGCTTTCGTGTCGGCATCGGTTTCGGTCAGGACGCTGAAACGGCTGTCTTTGACGCCGGCGCGGATTTCGGTTTTTAATCCTGAGAGGAGTTTGATTTCGCCTAAGAGCGAGGTGTATTCATTAGTAGGAAGCTGCGCCACGGTTTGCAGGATGCCATCGATACGTAAACGGATAGAAACTTCTTTTTCGGTCGGTTCGATATGGATATCGTTGGCTTGCAAGAGAATGGCGCTGGCAAAAATAGATTTGAGGATGTCTTTTTGATTGGCTTGCTTGAGGAATGTGCCGAGTTCATCGAAAGACGAGGTATGTTCGCGGACATTTTTGACGACGCCGGCAGTGATAAGGAACGATCGGGACAGTGTCTGTTCCATCAGGGTGTTATAGATTTCTTTGAGAAAGTCGTTTTCGCCCGTGACACGCCAGACCTCTTCGAGTGAGGTGATACCCTCGACTGCTTTAAGGATACCGTCTTGGGTCATCGTAATCATGCCGTCTTCGAGGGCGGTTTTCATGATGGCAGTTTCGGTGGTGGGGCTGAGCATCAGTTCGTGGATGGCCGCGGTGACCGAGAGCACCTCAAAGATGCCGATACGACCCGTATAGCCGGTGAAGTGACACTGCGCGCAACCGACTGCTTGATGGAGAGTCGTGATGTTTTTTGGAATGTCTACCTGTGCTTTGGGTGAGATGAGCGAGAGGATTTCTTTGAGTGAATCGATAGTTTCATCGGCCGGCTCATAGGTGGTTTTGCACGCGTCGCAGAGTTTGCGGACAAGCCTCTGTCCGATGAAGACATTGGAAGCGGGTGAGAGCGTATTGGCTTTGACACCCATTTCAATCATACGCGGGATGGCCCCGGCCGCATTGTTGGTGTGGAGCGTGGAGAGGACGAGGTGACCGGTAAGTGCTGCATCGATAGCGATATTGGCAGTCTCCTCGTCGCGGATTTCACCGACCAAGATAATATCAGGATCCTGACGGACGATGGAACGCAGACCGTTGGCAAAGGTGTAGGCCTTGTCTTTGGAGACCTGTGTTTGGACAATACCCTTGATTTCGTATTCAACCGGGTCTTCGATAGTGATGATTTTGTTGCCAGCAGCATTGAGTGTATTGAGAAGCGCGTAGAGGGTAGTTGTTTTTCCGGAGCCGGTCGGGCCGGTATTGAGGATGAGGCCATTGGGTTTGGTGATGCATTTTTGCACGACTTCATTGGCCAGGCCACGCAGACCCAGGGATTCGACGGTAAGCATCGAACCGGACTGGTCCAAGAGACGCATATTGATATTTTCGCCGTGATTGGTCGGGATGATGTTGATACGGATATCGATGCGTTTTTCACCAAGATTGATAGAAAAGTGACCATCTTGCGCCCGATCTCGGATATTGAGTTTCATCTTGCCGAGCATTTTGGTGCGCGACAGTATAAAGGCATAAATGGAAGAGGGGAGTTGCCCGACGTCTTGCAAGATACCGTCGATGCGATAGCGCAGGCGGGTTTCCTTTTCTTGGGTTTCGAAGTGGATATCGCTCGCATTGAGCTTGATAGCACCAGCAAGAATGATCTGGATGACTTCGGTCGTCGGGATATCCGTAATGCGGTTTTTGAGATTGATGAGGTCGCCGAAATCCTGATCGAATTTCTCCAAATCCGCACCGGACAATGAGACTTTGAAAAAATCGAGCTGATCGAGCAGGACGGTTTTGTGATAGAGCGTCCACGTGCGATTGAAGGAGGCGAGTGATGCGACATAGACCTTGCCTGTCAATCCATGTTCTTGTTCGAGAGCATGAAGGTATTCGAGAGCGGCGGTGTTTTCTGGGTCATTGATAGCGGCGCGAAACTCGCGGCCTTTTTTTTGAAAGACCACGACTCGCAGCTCTTTGGATTTCGCTTCGGGAATGAGGAGGAGGTCATTGGTATCGATAGGGAAGATATGCAGATCGATATACGGAAGACGCGCCGCTCTAGCGATGGCAGCTGTCTGGCTTTCTTCGGAGCCGTGACTGAGTTTGTTGAGAATGTCTTGTGTTTGTTTATCTTTTTCTGTGTCACGCTGCATCGCCTGATGTACCACTTTGACCATAAGGGATTGTTAGTGAATGGATATGTTCTTTATCTGTATTGTAGCATATTTCTATACCGTGAGCGTATTGTTTTTGCAGATTTTCGCATAGAGCAGGGCGCTGGGACGGACGGTGCGTTTTTGCGTAGCATAATCGATTTCGACGAGACCGAAGCGAAGCCAAAACCCTTTATCCCATTCGAAGTTATCCAAAAGCGACCAGTGGAGGTAGCCGCGGACGTCGGCACCGTCGGCTATCGCTTTATGAAGTGCAAGAAGGGCCTTAGGGATAAATTCTTGACGAAGCGTATCGGAAGCATCGGCCAATCCATTTTCGGTGATGTAAATCGGTTTTTGATAAGGCTTAAGCTCGATGATGGCCTGGTGGAGAGATTCCGGGTGAAATTCCCAACCGAAATCCGTCACCCGGTCATTGGGGTTCTTGTTAAAACCGCTATCGATAACATTGCGGTTGTAGTGATTGAGACCGATAAAGTCCTGATGATGCCGGATGAGGTCAAGGAACCAACGATTCCATAGAAGGTGCGCGGTTTGCTTGAGAAGATGATTGATGAAGGTATTGCGAGTCATCTCAAATACGACCTGATGCTTGGCGATACCTACTTGCGCTTTGGGAAAAAACTTTTTTATAGCCTTGTAGGATTGTTTATGCGCCTTGATGAGGTTTCTGATACTGCGTAAAAATGAGAGAGGATTTTTTTTCTGCGGGGGCCATACGCCTTTGAGGTATGCATGCGAAGCGACCACGTCCGGTTCATTGAGCGTGATCCAGAAAGTGATATCTTCACCGAGGGCGTGCGCGATAGTTTTGGTGTAACGCGCGAAGTATTTCGGGAACCGCGCGCTGCCGATACCACCTTGTTCCGACAGCCACAAGGGGAGTGTCCAGTGCCAGAGCGTGACAAAAGGCGTGATACCTCGTCGTTTGAGCGCTTGCAAAACTTGCCTGTAATGATCGATAGCTTGTTCATCAAAAACGCCTTCCTTTGGTTCGATGCGTGACCATTCGATGGAAAAACGATGCGCATTGTGTCCAAGTGATTGAGCAATGTCGAAGTCTTCCTCGAAACGATGATAGTGATCGCAGGCAATGCCCGAAATATAGTTTTTTGGATCGGCGGCTTCTTTTTCAAACTCTTTCCAATGAGGAAGATGAGCGAAATGCGAGGCGGATTCTTGTGCCAATTGCGGGGCATTGAGTTTTTCCCACTCCGACCAGTCATTGGTGTTGCCACCCTCGACCTGATGCGAGGCGGTCGCAGCGCCCCATAGAAAGCCTTTTGGAAATGAATGCTGTTCGGACATACCAAAGTTCGCTCAAGAGGATTATATTCTTTAGTATAGTCGTTTTTGTCCGAAATAACAAAGGATTAGGACGATCATTACATCGAATTTCTTTTTTGCAAAAAAGGCTTGTTTGTGCTATGATTGGAAAAATAAACAGACACTGAAAAAGGGTGTATACTGAAAGCATAACTTCTGTATTTTTTTATGAATCAAACTATTCCTGATCCGGATTTCAAATTTCCCAATCCGAAGACCATCATACCCAAGGAGCGCCGAGTACAGCGTTTTTTTGAGATGCTTCCCGGTACGCTCACCTGGGGTACGTTTATCGGTATGATCGTTTTGTCTTTTTTGGTTCCGGTGTGGATGGCTATCTTCATCATCATTTTCGATATTTACTGGATTCATCGTGCGGTGCATGTCACGTTCTTTTCGATGCTGGCATACTGGAAGCTTGAGGATGGGAAATTGATCGATTGGTGGGATCGATGTCAAAATATCGCTCATCCAAAAGCGTATAAAGAGATGCTTGCAGAGCGCATCAAGCAGCTCAAATCCAGTACGCGAGAAATACCGTTGTGGCATATCCGTGAGCGCAAGATTATGCGCAAAAATATCAAGCGGACACAAAAGATTTTTGAGGAAACGACCGCGCTTGTGCCGCTTGCGGATGAGATTTGGGATTGGCGCAGTATTACGCACGTTGTCCTTTTGCCGACGGCAGGGGAACCGGTCGATGTGATCGAGCCCTCTATCGAGTCGCTCTTGCAGAGCAATTTCCCCAAGGAGCAGATCATCGTTCTTTTGGCGACTGAGGAGCGGGAGAATCCGGAAACACGTCTACCAAAAGTCGAATACCTCCAAAAGAAATATGCCGGGAAGTTTAAGGATTTTCTCGTGACGACCCATATTGTGGCGGATGGTGAGATGAAGTGTAAGGCTTCCAACGCCGCTTTTGCTGCCAGGTTCTTGATGACGTATCTCAATGAACGCGATATCGATTTTAAGCGGGTGGTTTTTTCCAATTTCGACTGCGATAGTGTGGTGCATCCAGAGTATTTTGCTGCCCTCACCTATGCCTATATCACCAATCCCAAGCGATTGCAGCGGGCCTATCAGCCGCTTCCGGTGTATCATAACAACCTTTGGGATACCAACGCTTTCGCGCGTATGGTGGTGACTGGTTCGTCGTTCTGGCATCTCTATCAGAGTCTGCGCCGCGAGATGGTGACGTTTTCTTCGCATTCCGAGCCGTTCGATACCTTGGTGCGAGTCGGTTTTTGGCCGGTCAATATGATCAGTGAAGACTCGGTCATTTATTGGAAGTGTCTGGCATATTTTCACGGGGATTATGAAGTGCAACCGATTCATCTGCCGATTTCGCTCGACGCCGTGCTGGCCGAGACGTATTGGAAAACAGTGGTCAATCAGTATAAGCAGAATCGACGCTGGGCCTATGGCATCGAGAATTTTCCGGTGACGATGCGCGCCCTGTGGCCGGACAAAATTATTCCGTTTTGGAAAAAAATGCGTATCAGTTTTGAGATGCTCGAGGGGCATTATTCGTGGGCGACCACGTCATTTCTTCTGACCTTTTTGGGATTCTTACCGATTGTTCTTGGAGGCGCCGCGTTCCGAGAAAGCGTATTGGCACACAATCTTCCTTTTATCACCAAGACCTTGCTGACGCTGGGTATGATGGGCTTGTGCGTGTCTATTCCTCTTTCAATGCTTTCGATGCCGCCACGTCCAAAGCGCTACCACTGGAGCCGCTATTTCCTGATGCTTTTTCAGTGGATACTCATTCCGGTAGTGGCGTTCCTCTCGGCTGTGCCTGCTATCGATTCGCAGACGCGCATCCTGACCAAGAACTATTTCGGCGAATTCTGGGTAACAGAAAAGATGCGGAAACGCTAGATGTGCACGCTTGAAAAGTTTTGAGCGCTGAGCGCGTATCAGGATAGGTGCGCTACATTTTTGGTCTATAGTGCCAATTTTCACGAAAAAGTATTTTTTCACAGCCGAGGCGAGTACACCAATGGCTTTTGAAAAAATCTTTTTCTTGAAAATTGAGAAAGTTGTTTGTATAAACATAAATATTTTATCTATGAAAGCGATTCTTTGGTTTCAAAACATCCTTATCTGGTTTTCACTATTAATCTTGGCAGCGCTTCCGATTTCATCGCGCTTTATCGATATCGGATTCGAGGCCAAGGGATGGCTTTTTTCGATGTCTTTCGGCGCCGTTTTTTTGGTGATGATCATCCGTCCTTTAGCGGATATTTTCAGCGGGCAGCTCTGGCTGCGTCGATTGGTGATTTTGCGCAAGAGCTTCGGAATCTTGTCCTCATCGATTATCGTGGGGTTTATGATCTCATCCATTATCGCTCCGGAGTCGGCGTATCTGAGAACTTTTTTTACCGAGCATTTCTGGTCACTCGGAACCTATGCATTTTTCGCACACCTGGGTGATGTGACGGGATTGATACTGCTTATCACGTCCAATGCTTTTTCTCAGAGGCTCTTGAAACAGAATTGGAAGCGCATCCAGCGGCTCTCCTATGTATATTTTTATGCAGGTGGTATCTATGAAGCCTTCGCACTCGACAGCGTGTTCGCCTTGTACGCGATGCTCCTGATTACCAACCTGACCGTCCTGGCCTGGGCGATGAAGGCGGATCGAAGGATTGCTGTTATGCCTGTTGCCATTCACAATGAAGCATAAGCCTTCTTGGCATTCCATAATGAATGAGAAACCGGTTACCCTAAAAGCAACCGGTATTTTTTATAATCAATCAATAGGTGCTACATTTTTAGCTTCGCGAATTTCTTCTTGCGTTTAGGATGGATGAGGGTGTCGATATCTTCGTACAGAGCGGTCTCGATGTCATTGTGCGCGGTATGAAAACCGCCTGAGGGGGTTTTGAAACGATGATCGTAGATTTCGATGGTATGCGTGTGTGCTCCATGGCGAAAGCGCAGTTCCATTTTTTCTTTTTTGACATCGAAGACGACTTTCATTTCGCCGTTTGCCGGAATCTCTTCGATGCGAGCCATCACCCGGGCGATCATCGCCGGATCGGTGATAGTGGATGATGCCATCACGCGGGAGTTTTCTATGGATTTGTACTGCTTGATTTCGATCGTGGCGTAGTCGGTTCGTGGGAACCAGGTATTGGTAGACATGGGAGTTGTATATGGCGGTTAAAATTGATTGTTTTTGACTCTTTCGAGATCCTTCGGCTACGCTCAGGATGACATTTATGCAGGTTATTCCAAATGAATTCTTTCGTCAAATCGAGTGAGGGCGTGCTTGAGGAGCGGGTGTTGCGTCAGTTTCGGATCCGTTTCTAGAAGCGTTTTGGCTTCGTCGC
>CAZUWR010000018.1:0-227 GCA_964624415.1 uncultured Bdellovibrionales bacterium
TACCAGCTGTACCGCTACTGTGACTCCTACCGGTGTCGTCTTCAACGGTTGCTAATTATCGAAGAATTTAGTTTGAATATGTATGCGTGCGTAAGAGTATGTCATTAAAATACTCTTACGCACAATATAGCATTTAGATAGAAAGATGAATAGCTATTAATGTTTACCATACTATGCGAAATATCAAAAAAGGTTTCACTTTGATCGAACTCCTTATCGTTATCGCC
>CAZUWR010000018.1:327-15666 GCA_964624415.1 uncultured Bdellovibrionales bacterium
TACCAGCTGTACCGCTACTGTGACTCCTACCGGTGTCGTCTTCAACGGTTGCTAAAAGTGTGCAGATGATAAGGAATGTGTGTCAAATAGTCTTAAAAACGGAAATACAATGTTCCGTTTTTTTGTACGAATGTCGGTTTTTAATCTAGTTTCGGGTTCAATTCCCCGTGGCTTGCCACGGACCGCTCCTGCGAAGCAGGAGTAGTATTGATCCCGATACCTCGTCGGCTTGCCGCGAGGTAATTCATTTTCCCGACAGTGATAGTTACGTTGAGCGATTATTATTCTTATCCTGTCTATGCTATTATAGTAAAAGCGGATATCTCGCTAAATCTATGAAAGAATATAAGAATATAATTGAGATACATTGATAAGAACGGACCGGCGATGATTCGATTTTTATACAGGTTCGACTAATTGAATAATATCAGCATAAAGTGATAATCATATGGAATTGAAGCAGACGTTTTTGACTGTAAAAAATACATTACAAAGCGGTTTTTTTCGTATCACTGCATACTTTCGGGCGCATCTTTGGATACGCGTGTGTGCTGTATGGATGTTTTATTTTTTAATTTTTTCACCTTATTTGGCATTCGATATTTTTTCGTCCTTGGATGATCAGTTTTTCAATATACGATTTTCGGATATTTTTCGAGAGCAAGGATTTTCTGCTGTGCAGCATTTCGATAGAATTGCCTTCAAGGATTCTCAATCCTGGGTTTCAAATCTCCTTTTTTATGTTTTCTTGATGTCGTTTACCTATTTTCATCCTTTGGAGTTCGGTTTGAAAGTGTATTCAGTAGTAGCTGTCGCTTCCACTTTTGGAGGCATATATTATTTTCTATCTCTGACACGCCATAAACGACCATTCTTTCTTACTTTTTTTGTCGCAGCTCTTCTGATTTCGGTAGTGCCTTTGTGGCGTTTGTTTATGGGGCGATCATTTGTACTGGCGCCATTGATACTTCTCTTGGAGCTTTGTCTCCTGATCTCGGCGCGGTATCGATGGTTATTCATCATTACCTTCGCGTATTTTTTCTGGCATACAGCGACGTTCTTTTTTCCGTTACTGATTGCGGGAGTATATTTCATTTTCTGGTCGGCGAATCATGGTAAATTTGAATATCGCCAGATTATGTATCCTGTGGCTGGTATTGCTGCAGCGCTTATTGCCAATATACTTTTGATGCCGGGATTTCTCGGTGCTTTCAGGGAAATCATCATTACGGTAATAGATACCGTTTCTCCTTTTCGCTCTATCGACTATTCCGGTGTAAGTCAGGGTATTGAAGTATATCCGACCACTTTATTCGTTATGTTTGCGAATATGCCGACACTAATGTTTCTCACTATTGTATGTGTGGTAATCGAGGCGAAGGCGATGCTTGCGAAATCAAGGAAAGGGTTTTTGGGTGGAGATGTTACACAACAAACATTGTTTATGCTCACAATCATTTTTTTATTGGGATCGCTTGCTACGAGCAGGATGACTGACTTTTTTACTATTTTTGCCGCTGTATTCGTGGTGTATTCATTGGATGCATTGCGACGCACATTTTCATGGAAGGTTGATAAAGTTCTTATTACAGGAGTCTTCATTGCCCTTTCCTTCAATCTTTTGTCGAACGAGCTTAATTTTTTGGACGGTATGTTGCGTGTTCCAGCCTATGATCGTGCGGAAGGTTCCGCAAAGTGGCTTGCGAATAACACTCGAAAGGATGAAATCATCTTTAATCCGACGATGAATTTTTTCCCTACGTTCTATTTGTATAATGAAGGCTACAATCGGGTCGTTGTTGCCATGGAACCTCTCGTGCTCTATAAATTAAGCCCAGAGAAGTACTGGTTATGGTATAACTTGTCTAATTATGGTATCGTTTGTGGGGTTAAAGATTGTTCCGAAGCTATTATGGCGCACAATACCGCAGTGCAAAACAATGACATGAAGTGGTATGATGAAACCGGAAAAGCAGCGGCTCAAGTGGTGACGGATACCTTTTCTTCGCATTATATATTGACATCGACTGATTTTTCCGCATTGAATGCAATCTTAGAGAAATCATCCCGTTTCGAGCTCGTGTATCAAAACCCAGCCTCGAATTATTATAAAGTCTATTATGTTAAAGATAGATAGAATAATCGTAATTTTGAGTTAGCGTGATTAATAAATATCTTTTTTTGCACAAACTAATGTTACGTATTCGTAATCAATGTTTTTTTCTGCCGTACGGACAGAGTAGTATTTATTTGTGCGAAATATCGATGTTGCAAGCTTGAAGAGTTGGTAGATGCGGGTTGTTGAGTGAAAAGGCGAAAACTTTCCAATTAGATTGAGCGGTTTTGTGACGAAGCTACTCACTGGATTTTGAGCAAACAATATACTCTCGGGAAAATAGTTTCGGCAAAGTGACTGAAACTCATATGTGGAGTACTCTCTTATATGAAAAGGATTGGCAGGCTTATCTGAGATTGTTTTTCCCGGATTGGTGACTGTTCGATTCGGAGTCGAACAAATAAATGTTCCGCCAGGACGTAAAACACGATGAGCTTCTTTAAGATAAGCATGATCATCGTAAAGGTGTTCAATAGTTTCAAGAGAGATATATATATCTACACTAGCATCTGATAGCGGGATATCAAGAGCGCTTCCTTGTGAGAATGTTACCTTACTATTTTTATTACCTATTCGTTTTCGAGCTTCGTCTATAGCCGTTTTTGAGATATCGATAGCTTGCACGGATTTTGACTTTTTGGAAAAATATTGCACTCCCATACCACTTCCGCAAGCACAATCTAAAACGTCCTTGTTTTGGCAAAATGATGCAGCAAATATAAATCGTGCTTCATGCTCTTTTTTTGTCCAGTTTGGCAAAAAAGGAACTGAAGATAGACGCTCTTTCTCGATTGACATAGTAACTATTTGTTAGAGATTTATTAAAAATAGATTCTTTTAAACAATTGATGTAGGTGAATTGTAACACGTTTTCATATAAAATATTTAATGATGTGATAGTATAGGCGAAGGAATATATTAGCAATGGAGAGCGGTAATGATTGTATAGCTTCGAATTCGATGGTAGAAACGAGAAGTGGAAAAAGATCATGATCGGATCGAATGCGTGTGCTCTGTAGTATTTTTCGTTTGGTAAACGTATCGGGAATACATCGCGCAAAATCTCTGTAACTTTGCAGTTTTGATTTGAAATAACCGCGCACAAGAGCGTCGAAAAGCATACCACATTCCATAATGAGGAATGCGGGGGCAATGATGACAAGGGTTTTCGTTTCAAAATGCTTGAGAAGGAAGGTGAGGCGATTACGTTCGATGAGATAAAACTTAAGATTGTTGAGGTGTTTTTTGTGAAAGTCGTACTGATGCCACGCGATGGAAGTTGCAACAAGGAGGACATTGTATCCCTGCAGGTGTACTTGCCAGTTGATGTCTTGGTCTTCGAGATACGCGAAGAAACTCGCGTCGAGCCCGAGAATTTTTCGATACGCCGTTTTTTTGATGAGCATACCGGCTCCGCTGGCCGCAGTGATATAGTGATTTTTCGCGGTATGCTGCGTGTCAATTTGATTGTAGTTACCGCAATAGCCGAATCCGAGAAAATGAACATGATTTCCAACCGTGTTTATACGGTTAGTTTTGGTTTTTGCGAAAGCGTTATAAAGATAGATTTTTGACTGGGCTATAGCGACGGAATTATCCTGAAAAGCATTATCGACGAGTGTTTCCAGCCATCGTTCATCAACAATCATGTCCGGGTTGAGAAGTATGATTGCATTGAAATCTTGTTTGAATACCTCAGAAAGAGACTGTTGATAGGCTCCTGCATAGCCATTGTTGAAAGCATTTATCTGAATATCCATGGACGGGAAATGCTCCCGTACGAAATCCGCGGAGCCGTCGGTTGATGCATTGTCAATATATCGCAAAAGTTCAGGAGTTCTGGTTTGCAATAAAACTGAATCCAGGCATGCTTTTATAGTATCTTTATGATTATAGCCTAATACGATAACAGCGACACGAGGATGAGGATTTTTCTCCATATTTCATTTCGAATTTATTTTTTATGAAATTTTTTCGAAATCTCCGTAGCGAGAGCCGTGATATCGCGGTCGAGACGTTCTGTCCGCATATAGAGTTTGAACGTAATGAATAGGAGAAATAAGATGATGAGAAGGAAAGCGGCATCGACTCCTCGACCGACACCGATTAATGATGCTATCGTATTCGACTTTTCGGGATAAATAAGAAAAAAGCCCGTTGTGAATATGATTATGAAAATAAGCAATATTCCGAAAAATCCAAGAATCTTTTTTCTGAACATGCGGAAAGAACGGTATCCGATAATCGCAAGGGTCAATAGGATAAATAATTGAAATATCATACATGGTATTCATTAGGAAAAATATCGATTGAAAATGATGCTCATTCCGAGTTTTATGAAGTTTGATCCCCGTTGACCTTTATTGAGAGAATAGGGCGTGTAGACGATATGGACGGGAACTTCTTTGTAACGGAGTTTTCGAGGGATTATCTCATTGATAATGTCCGAAGCATGCTCCATGCCTCGATGTGTAATTTGAATATTCGTAAAGGCTTTTTTATTCAACGCACGAAAACCGTTATGTGTATCGGTCAAATTAGTGTGAGAAAGCGCATTGGTAAAAAGAACGCCTAATTTGAGAATTATTTTACGTACAAGAGGAATGGAATCATAATGTGTCAAAAATCGGGATCCGAGCACGATGTCTGCGCGATTCTCGATGAGAGGTTTGATGAGTGCTGCAATATTCTTCGCTTGATGCTGGCCGTCACCGTCGAACGTGACAATGATATCCGGGGAGTAGACTTCGGAAAGGTATTCAATACCTGTTTTTAGTGAACCTCCCTGACCGCGATTAATAATGTGTCGGAGTACCTCAGCACCGGTATCTGATGCGATTCGCCCAGTGGCGTCCGTCGATGCGTCATCGACTACTAAAATTTTTTCATAGCCGTTGTTTTGTAAATCCGATATGACCGAGGCAATAACAGTCTCTTCATTATAGGCAGGTATGACGATGTAAATGGAAGAATCTTTCATGGTGTGGATAGCTGAGTGATATGAAAAGAGAAATGATCGTTAAATATTCGACTTCATGCTCTTGGTATAGCGCTCCATAATGAGGCTTTTGAGAGCGTAGGGATCGGGGACCTGACGGAATTTGAAGCGCTCCACTTCGCCGGCGGTCTGTATATAAACATCGCCGTAATTGAGAATGGTCGGGATCAGGCCAACGACTTCCGTAGTGACGTCTTGGATCTTGGAGAATTCTAAATCGCTTGCTTCGCGGAGGAAAAGGCCTTTTTGTTCGATATTGACGATGCGCTCATCGGTGATAATCCAGATATCGAGATAATAGTTTATCCAGATAAGGAAGCCATAGAGCCAGACAAAAAGAATGGCTGTGGTTTCGATGAAGGAAAGGATATGCGGTGTGAGTTTTTCGAGGAGCTGCGGGTAAAGAAAGAGAAGAAATAGCCAACTGCCAAAGATGGCGATAGCTGCGATGATAACGACGAAAAATTGTATCAGTATATTGAACCAGTGGCGATGAATAATTTGAATGACGCGTTCGTTTTCATGCTGTTCTTTGAAACAGCGTTTTGGTTTTTCAGATGTGAGCATAGATTTTTTATTAGCGATGATATTCAGTCTTCTACACACATTTTTTTACCAGGGTAATGCCATTGGTGATGATGAGGGCAATGGAAATACCGGTATCAATTGATCGAATGGTATGGCGAAGAAAAATACGGCGTTGGCAAAGAGAAGCAGTACAGTTCCGGTGATGAAAAAGAGAAGCGTTACCGTCGTAACAGCTTTGTCACTCGTGTAGCGAACAACGTGATAGATGATGAAAATCGAGAGCAGAAGATAGCTTACGAAGGCTATTAAGTAGATGAAGTCAAAAATAGCTTGCATAATTTAGTGTAGAGACGTGTATATTTGGCACATTTCGTCGTTCTCATCTGTGGTGCGCGACACCGTACTATCTGTACGGCTTACTTGCGCTCCTCGATGACGCCTAGAACTGCACTCAAATATACACGTCCTGAGTGGTTAATGAATAAATATTCTAGAGAAACTTTTTGTGATGATCCTCCGGCACGTCGAAACCGAGGTGTTTGAAAGCTGCTTGCGTTACCATCCTGCCGCGAGGTGTACGAGTCAGGAAACCGATCTGAATGAGGTATGGCTCATAGACATCCTCGATGGTTTGGGATTCTTCGCTCGTGCAGGCGGCGATGGTCTGCACGCCGACCGGGCCACCCTTGAACTTCTCGATAATGGATGAGAGGACGAAGCGGTCGCTGGGCTCAAGTCCGAGGTGGTCGATCTCGAGTATGGCGAGTGCTTCTTTGGCTATGGACTTGGTGATGGTATCGTGACCGTTGATTTGCGCGAAGTCTCGGACACGCTTGAGGAGGCGGTTGGCGACGCGCGGTGTCTGCCGACTGGCATTGGCGATTTCCGTAGCGCCGTCATCGTCGATCATGATATTGAGGATACGTCCGGAACGTTTGATAATGAATTCGGTTTCCTGCGAGGTGTAGAATTCGAGTCGATGAATAGAGCCGAAGCGGTTACGGAGAGGATTGGAAATAGCGCCGAGCCGAGTGGTTGCGCCGATGAGCGTGAACTTGGGCAAATCGAGTTGAAGTGTGCGCGCCGAGGGACCTTTGCCGATAATAATATCGAGTTTGTAATCCTCCATGGCTGGATACAAAACCTCCTCGATGAGTTTGTTGAGGCGGTGGATTTCGTCGATAAAGAGCACATCACCATCCTGAAGATTGGTGAGTATGGAACCCAAATCGCCGACACGTTCGATAGCGGGACCGGAGGTGACTTTGATACCTACGCCCATTTCCTTGGCGATGATATGCGAAAGGGTGGTCTTGCCCAGTCCCGGAGGGCCGTAGAGCAAGACATGTTCAATAGATTCGCTACGACCTTTGGCAGCTTCGATGAGAATATTGAGATTTTTCTTGATTTTTTCTTGTCCGACATACTCGCCGAAAGCCTGCGGACGCAGGGTAGTGTCCAATGGAATATCCTCTGTATAAGCGGTTGTTGAGGTAATCATAAGATTAGTATACCACTACTTGACAAAAGAAAAAAGCTATGCTACACTACAGAGTCAAATACAAAAGCCTTTTTCGGGCACTTTAAGAATCCACCAATCTGTAGACAGTTGGGGTCTTCTATCTTTTGACCTCAATCATGGGAACTTACCTTGTCCTCTTGTATCGCTTTGCGTAAGAGTAGGGCAAGCGTTTTTTTGCGGGCTACCTTGCTCTTGAGCAGGGCGATGCAAGTGGGCGCGTCAAGATCTGGGTAGCGGGGTGCAAGCTCTTCTATGCCTCGACACTGTTCCTGCCTCGGGGATGTAATTTCCGGGAATGTCTACAGATTAGTGGATTTTTTATTTAAACAACTTTTTCGGAAGTTGTTTTTCTTTTTTTGCAGACTATACAAAGTGTCATTTTGAGCTTGTCGAAGAATCCCGTATTTTAACGGGAGTATCCTTGATTGTTCGGGATCCTTCGTTTCACTCAGGATGACAATCGTAAGGTTTCTGCTTACCGTTTTTTTTGTTCATTGTTGATTGTTGCTTTAGAATTGATTATTGGATTTTGGTCATTGGTTATTGCCGTAGGCTGTTATTCTTCCACTACCCGCAAAACTTCATCCAAAGAAGTATCGCCGGAAAGGACGCGAAGGCAACCGTCTTGCGCCATCGTGATCATACCATTTTCGACGGCCTTTTCTTGAATCTGTACCGCAAGGGTGCCTGCAGCAATGAGAAGCTGGATGTCTTTGGTGAGGACGAGCACCTCGCTGAGCGTGGCGCGCCCCTTGAATCCGGTGCCATTGCATTTCTCACAGCCTTTCGGAAGGAAATGCGACTCGATGGCGGGCACGGTGACGCCGGATGCCGGTGAAAGCGAAGAGAGGATACGCTTGATCGTTTCTTTTTCTTTATCTTCAAGTGGGCGCTTTTCTTTGCAGGCGCAGAGTCTTCGCACGAGACGCTGCGCCATAAATAGTCCGCCGGCATTGATGAGGTCATCGGGATTGATGTCCATATTGATGAGGCGGGGGATGGCACCGGCCGCATTGTTGGTGTGGAGCGTGGCAAGGACGAGGTGTCCGGTGAGCGAAGCCTGCACGGCGACCTGTGCGGTTTCCTCGTCGCGGATTTCGCCGATCATCAGGATGTCGGGATTCTGACGCATCAGAGCACGCAGGGTGGTGGCGAAATTGTAGTCGGATTTTTCATCCACCTGGGTCTGGAGTATGCCAGGCATCTGGTATTCGATCGGGTCTTCGACGGTGATGATTTTTACATCCGGTTTGTTGAGCTGACGCAGGAGGCTGTAGAGCGTGGTGGTTTTACCGCTGCCAGTCGGGCCAGTGTTGAGGATGAGGCCGTTGGAACGGCGGATACCGGTCATCAGTTTTGCGAGGTTTTCGGCGCGGATGTCGAGCTTGTCGATATCGAGGGCGATAGCGCCTTGGTTGAGAAGACGCATCACGGCCGTCTCACCATAGCCGCCAAGGATAATGGACACGCGGACATCGACTTTATCAGTGGCTTTCGTGTCGGCATCGGTTTCGGTCAGGACGCTGAAACGGCTGTCTTTGACGCCGGCGCGGATTTCGGTTTTTAATCCTGAGAGGAGTTTGATTTCGCCTAAGAGCGAGGTGTATTCATTAGTAGGAAGCTGCGCCACGGTTTGCAGGATGCCATCGATACGTAAACGGATAGAAACTTCTTTTTCGGTCGGTTCGATATGGATATCGTTGGCTTGCAAGAGAATGGCGCTGGCAAAAATAGATTTGAGGATGTCTTTTTGATTGGCTTGCTTGAGGAATGTGCCGAGTTCATCGAAAGACGAGGTATGTTCGCGGACATTTTTGACGACGCCGGCAGTGATAAGGAACGATCGGGACAGTGTCTGTTCCATCAGGGTGTTATAGATTTCTTTGAGAAAGTCGTTTTCGCCCGTGACACGCCAGACCTCTTCGAGTGAGGTGATACCCTCGACTGCTTTAAGGATACCGTCTTGGGTCATCGTAATCATGCCGTCTTCGAGGGCGGTTTTCATGATGGCAGTTTCGGTGGTGGGGCTGAGCATCAGTTCGTGGATGGCCGCGGTGACCGAGAGCACCTCAAAGATGCCGATACGACCCGTATAGCCGGTGAAGTGACACTGCGCGCAACCGACTGCTTGATGGAGAGTCGTGATGTTTTTTGGAATGTCTACCTGTGCTTTGGGTGAGATGAGCGAGAGGATTTCTTTGAGTGAATCGATAGTTTCATCGGCCGGCTCATAGGTGGTTTTGCACGCGTCGCAGAGTTTGCGGACAAGCCTCTGTCCGATGAAGACATTGGAAGCGGGTGAGAGCGTATTGGCTTTGACACCCATTTCAATCATACGCGGGATGGCCCCGGCCGCATTGTTGGTGTGGAGCGTGGAGAGGACGAGGTGACCGGTAAGTGCTGCATCGATAGCGATATTGGCAGTCTCCTCGTCGCGGATTTCACCGACCAAGATAATATCAGGATCCTGACGGACGATGGAACGCAGACCGTTGGCAAAGGTGTAGGCCTTGTCTTTGGAGACCTGTGTTTGGACAATACCCTTGATTTCGTATTCAACCGGGTCTTCGATAGTGATGATTTTGTTGCCAGCAGCATTGAGTGTATTGAGAAGCGCGTAGAGGGTAGTTGTTTTTCCGGAGCCGGTCGGGCCGGTATTGAGGATGAGGCCATTGGGTTTGGTGATGCATTTTTGCACGACTTCATTGGCCAGGCCACGCAGACCCAGGGATTCGACGGTAAGCATCGAACCGGACTGGTCCAAGAGACGCATATTGATATTTTCGCCGTGATTGGTCGGGATGATGTTGATACGGATATCGATGCGTTTTTCACCAAGATTGATAGAAAAGTGACCATCTTGCGCCCGATCTCGGATATTGAGTTTCATCTTGCCGAGCATTTTGGTGCGCGACAGTATAAAGGCATAAATGGAAGAGGGGAGTTGCCCGACGTCTTGCAAGATACCGTCGATGCGATAGCGCAGGCGGGTTTCCTTTTCTTGGGTTTCGAAGTGGATATCGCTCGCATTGAGCTTGATAGCACCAGCAAGAATGATCTGGATGACTTCGGTCGTCGGGATATCCGTAATGCGGTTTTTGAGATTGATGAGGTCGCCGAAATCCTGATCGAATTTCTCCAAATCCGCACCGGACAATGAGACTTTGAAAAAATCGAGCTGATCGAGCAGGACGGTTTTGTGATAGAGCGTCCACGTGCGATTGAAGGAGGCGAGTGATGCGACATAGACCTTGCCTGTCAATCCATGTTCTTGTTCGAGAGCATGAAGGTATTCGAGAGCGGCGGTGTTTTCTGGGTCATTGATAGCGGCGCGAAACTCGCGGCCTTTTTTTTGAAAGACCACGACTCGCAGCTCTTTGGATTTCGCTTCGGGAATGAGGAGGAGGTCATTGGTATCGATAGGGAAGATATGCAGATCGATATACGGAAGACGCGCCGCTCTAGCGATGGCAGCTGTCTGGCTTTCTTCGGAGCCGTGACTGAGTTTGTTGAGAATGTCTTGTGTTTGTTTATCTTTTTCTGTGTCACGCTGCATCGCCTGATGTACCACTTTGACCATAAGGGATTGTTAGTGAATGGATATGTTCTTTATCTGTATTGTAGCATATTTCTATACCGTGAGCGTATTGTTTTTGCAGATTTTCGCATAGAGCAGGGCGCTGGGACGGACGGTGCGTTTTTGCGTAGCATAATCGATTTCGACGAGACCGAAGCGAAGCCAAAACCCTTTATCCCATTCGAAGTTATCCAAAAGCGACCAGTGGAGGTAGCCGCGGACGTCGGCACCGTCGGCTATCGCTTTATGAAGTGCAAGAAGGGCCTTAGGGATAAATTCTTGACGAAGCGTATCGGAAGCATCGGCCAATCCATTTTCGGTGATGTAAATCGGTTTTTGATAAGGCTTAAGCTCGATGATGGCCTGGTGGAGAGATTCCGGGTGAAATTCCCAACCGAAATCCGTCACCCGGTCATTGGGGTTCTTGTTAAAACCGCTATCGATAACATTGCGGTTGTAGTGATTGAGACCGATAAAGTCCTGATGATGCCGGATGAGGTCAAGGAACCAACGATTCCATAGAAGGTGCGCGGTTTGCTTGAGAAGATGATTGATGAAGGTATTGCGAGTCATCTCAAATACGACCTGATGCTTGGCGATACCTACTTGCGCTTTGGGAAAAAACTTTTTTATAGCCTTGTAGGATTGTTTATGCGCCTTGATGAGGTTTCTGATACTGCGTAAAAATGAGAGAGGATTTTTTTTCTGCGGGGGCCATACGCCTTTGAGGTATGCATGCGAAGCGACCACGTCCGGTTCATTGAGCGTGATCCAGAAAGTGATATCTTCACCGAGGGCGTGCGCGATAGTTTTGGTGTAACGCGCGAAGTATTTCGGGAACCGCGCGCTGCCGATACCACCTTGTTCCGACAGCCACAAGGGGAGTGTCCAGTGCCAGAGCGTGACAAAAGGCGTGATACCTCGTCGTTTGAGCGCTTGCAAAACTTGCCTGTAATGATCGATAGCTTGTTCATCAAAAACGCCTTCCTTTGGTTCGATGCGTGACCATTCGATGGAAAAACGATGCGCATTGTGTCCAAGTGATTGAGCAATGTCGAAGTCTTCCTCGAAACGATGATAGTGATCGCAGGCAATGCCCGAAATATAGTTTTTTGGATCGGCGGCTTCTTTTTCAAACTCTTTCCAATGAGGAAGATGAGCGAAATGCGAGGCGGATTCTTGTGCCAATTGCGGGGCATTGAGTTTTTCCCACTCCGACCAGTCATTGGTGTTGCCACCCTCGACCTGATGCGAGGCGGTCGCAGCGCCCCATAGAAAGCCTTTTGGAAATGAATGCTGTTCGGACATACCAAAGTTCGCTCAAGAGGATTATATTCTTTAGTATAGTCGTTTTTGTCCGAAATAACAAAGGATTAGGACGATCATTACATCGAATTTCTTTTTTGCAAAAAAGGCTTGTTTGTGCTATGATTGGAAAAATAAACAGACACTGAAAAAGGGTGTATACTGAAAGCATAACTTCTGTATTTTTTTATGAATCAAACTATTCCTGATCCGGATTTCAAATTTCCCAATCCGAAGACCATCATACCCAAGGAGCGCCGAGTACAGCGTTTTTTTGAGATGCTTCCCGGTACGCTCACCTGGGGTACGTTTATCGGTATGATCGTTTTGTCTTTTTTGGTTCCGGTGTGGATGGCTATCTTCATCATCATTTTCGATATTTACTGGATTCATCGTGCGGTGCATGTCACGTTCTTTTCGATGCTGGCATACTGGAAGCTTGAGGATGGGAAATTGATCGATTGGTGGGATCGATGTCAAAATATCGCTCATCCAAAAGCGTATAAAGAGATGCTTGCAGAGCGCATCAAGCAGCTCAAATCCAGTACGCGAGAAATACCGTTGTGGCATATCCGTGAGCGCAAGATTATGCGCAAAAATATCAAGCGGACACAAAAGATTTTTGAGGAAACGACCGCGCTTGTGCCGCTTGCGGATGAGATTTGGGATTGGCGCAGTATTACGCACGTTGTCCTTTTGCCGACGGCAGGGGAACCGGTCGATGTGATCGAGCCCTCTATCGAGTCGCTCTTGCAGAGCAATTTCCCCAAGGAGCAGATCATCGTTCTTTTGGCGACTGAGGAGCGGGAGAATCCGGAAACACGTCTACCAAAAGTCGAATACCTCCAAAAGAAATATGCCGGGAAGTTTAAGGATTTTCTCGTGACGACCCATATTGTGGCGGATGGTGAGATGAAGTGTAAGGCTTCCAACGCCGCTTTTGCTGCCAGGTTCTTGATGACGTATCTCAATGAACGCGATATCGATTTTAAGCGGGTGGTTTTTTCCAATTTCGACTGCGATAGTGTGGTGCATCCAGAGTATTTTGCTGCCCTCACCTATGCCTATATCACCAATCCCAAGCGATTGCAGCGGGCCTATCAGCCGCTTCCGGTGTATCATAACAACCTTTGGGATACCAACGCTTTCGCGCGTATGGTGGTGACTGGTTCGTCGTTCTGGCATCTCTATCAGAGTCTGCGCCGCGAGATGGTGACGTTTTCTTCGCATTCCGAGCCGTTCGATACCTTGGTGCGAGTCGGTTTTTGGCCGGTCAATATGATCAGTGAAGACTCGGTCATTTATTGGAAGTGTCTGGCATATTTTCACGGGGATTATGAAGTGCAACCGATTCATCTGCCGATTTCGCTCGACGCCGTGCTGGCCGAGACGTATTGGAAAACAGTGGTCAATCAGTATAAGCAGAATCGACGCTGGGCCTATGGCATCGAGAATTTTCCGGTGACGATGCGCGCCCTGTGGCCGGACAAAATTATTCCGTTTTGGAAAAAAATGCGTATCAGTTTTGAGATGCTCGAGGGGCATTATTCGTGGGCGACCACGTCATTTCTTCTGACCTTTTTGGGATTCTTACCGATTGTTCTTGGAGGCGCCGCGTTCCGAGAAAGCGTATTGGCACACAATCTTCCTTTTATCACCAAGACCTTGCTGACGCTGGGTATGATGGGCTTGTGCGTGTCTATTCCTCTTTCAATGCTTTCGATGCCGCCACGTCCAAAGCGCTACCACTGGAGCCGCTATTTCCTGATGCTTTTTCAGTGGATACTCATTCCGGTAGTGGCGTTCCTCTCGGCTGTGCCTGCTATCGATTCGCAGACGCGCATCCTGACCAAGAACTATTTCGGCGAATTCTGGGTAACAGAAAAGATGCGGAAACGCTAGATGTGCACGCTTGAAAAGTTTTGAGCGCTGAGCGCGTATCAGGATAGGTGCGCTACATTTTTGGTCTATAGTGCCAATTTTCACGAAAAAGTATTTTTTCACAGCCGAGGCGAGTACACCAATGGCTTTTGAAAAAATCTTTTTCTTGAAAATTGAGAAAGTTGTTTGTATAAACATAAATATTTTATCTATGAAAGCGATTCTTTGGTTTCAAAACATCCTTATCTGGTTTTCACTATTAATCTTGGCAGCGCTTCCGATTTCATCGCGCTTTATCGATATCGGATTCGAGGCCAAGGGATGGCTTTTTTCGATGTCTTTCGGCGCCGTTTTTTTGGTGATGATCATCCGTCCTTTAGCGGATATTTTCAGCGGGCAGCTCTGGCTGCGTCGATTGGTGATTTTGCGCAAGAGCTTCGGAATCTTGTCCTCATCGATTATCGTGGGGTTTATGATCTCATCCATTATCGCTCCGGAGTCGGCGTATCTGAGAACTTTTTTTACCGAGCATTTCTGGTCACTCGGAACCTATGCATTTTTCGCACACCTGGGTGATGTGACGGGATTGATACTGCTTATCACGTCCAATGCTTTTTCTCAGAGGCTCTTGAAACAGAATTGGAAGCGCATCCAGCGGCTCTCCTATGTATATTTTTATGCAGGTGGTATCTATGAAGCCTTCGCACTCGACAGCGTGTTCGCCTTGTACGCGATGCTCCTGATTACCAACCTGACCGTCCTGGCCTGGGCGATGAAGGCGGATCGAAGGATTGCTGTTATGCCTGTTGCCATTCACAATGAAGCATAAGCCTTCTTGGCATTCCATAATGAATGAGAAACCGGTTACCCTAAAAGCAACCGGTATTTTTTATAATCAATCAATAGGTGCTACATTTTTAGCTTCGCGAATTTCTTCTTGCGTTTAGGATGGATGAGGGTGTCGATATCTTCGTACAGAGCGGTCTCGATGTCATTGTGCGCGGTATGAAAACCGCCTGAGGGGGTTTTGAAACGATGATCGTAGATTTCGATGGTATGCGTGTGTGCTCCATGGCGAAAGCGCAGTTCCATTTTTTCTTTTTTGACATCGAAGACGACTTTCATTTCGCCGTTTGCCGGAATCTCTTCGATGCGAGCCATCACCCGGGCGATCATCGCCGGATCGGTGATAGTGGATGATGCCATCACGCGGGAGTTTTCTATGGATTTGTACTGCTTGATTTCGATCGTGGCGTAGTCGGTTCGTGGGAACCAGGTTGAGTTTGGCATAGTTTTTTCTGAAGAGATTTATTCCAAATGAATTCTTTCGTCAAATCGAGTGAGGGCCTGCTTGAGAAGCGGGTGTTGCGTCAGTTTCGGATCCGTTTCTAGAAGCGTTTTGGCTTCGTCGC
>CAZUWR010000019.1:0-15659 GCA_964624415.1 uncultured Bdellovibrionales bacterium
TGGATGAAGTCCGCGTATACAACCGAGCTCTTTCGTCTTCCGAAGTGTGGAATTTGTATAACCTTGGAAAATAGAATTGTACTTTTTGAAAAAGAGGGCTTGACCTATGCTATACTGACAGTATCATTACGTATTGCGTCCTATGCGAACTCTGAGCATCAAACAACATCGTATTATCCAATGGATCGCCATAACACTCATCCTTTCAATAGGTGCCGGTTGGTACTATCAGGTACAAGTTCGAGGTGCGCAAACCACTGTTTCCGAAGCACCGTCTTTTCAGGCTGACCTCAAGAGCACGCTCGACCTGCAAAGCGGTGTGGGATCTCCCACCTTCACCCGTGCTACCACGGCATCCGTCACGGATTTTGAGGGATTGGTGAGAAATGTGAAATCCGGCGAGGCGCGGTTTGAAGGGGCGCGGCGGGTAGAGAATCTGGTGACATATAGTGAGGATTTTAGCAATGCCTCGTGGGCAAAAGAAACGGCAGTATCGGTAACATCCAATACGGCTACAGCCCCAGATGGCACTCTTACAGCGGACAGCGCTGTATATGGTGCGAGTGGGAACAGGTTTATTTACAAGGATACACCTTCCGGAACGGCGGGTTTTTTGTCGAACAGAACATTCGTTCTTTCTCTGTGGATAAGAATGGATACAGGCACTGATACTGCACAGGTGGCTCTTGGCAGTAACGCAGGAGGCGGTACTTATACATATTCATCGTCGGTTCCGATAACAACGACTTGGAAGCGGATATCGGTAACAAAAACATTCGGAGCTGACACTGGGACAGCATTGAGAACATTGTTTATTGCAAACCTCAGTAAAACGTATTATATCTGGGGTATTCAAACCGAAGAAATTACCGGTCAAGCTAATCAAAACCCGTCCGAATACGTCTCGACCAATGTCAAAACCGCCGCACCCTATCACGGCGCCAATGTAGACGGGGTGAAATACTTTACCACTCAAAACGGCAATACCGTCGCAAGTAATGTAGTGACCGAAGCCACCGGCGCCGCCATCCCCGACGCGACGTTGCACGGGTATGTATCCGAAGGGGCGCGGACGAATGCACTGATATACAGTGAGCAATTTGATAACGCTGCATTGATAGCAAATGACACCAATTTATTAGCTACCGTAGCGGATGCAGCGGTAGCTCCCAGCGGTGCTTCCTCAGCTGATAAAATAATTCCCGACACGAATAATCTTAGTCATTTTACCCTACAAAATTCAAGTATTACATCAGGAACCACCTATACGCAAAGCTACTTTGTTAAGGCTGCTGGATACAGCTTTGTACAAATAGCGAGTTCAACTGGCTTTGATATGACAAATACTTGGGCGAATTTCAATCTCTCAAATGGCACGCTCGGAGCTGTCGGTCCAGGGACATTTACTACGAATATACAGGCTTTTCCTAATGGGTGGTACAGGATATCCCTCTCTGCGGCCGCGACGTCTACTGTGTCGGGAAGATTTGTAATCGCTGTGTTGAATGCTGATACGGCGAGCAGAATACCGAGTTTTGCTGGCGATGGTACTTCCGGTGTGTATGCATGGGGCGCTCAACTTGAGGCTGGGGCTTTTGCTTCATCCTACATTCCCACTACCGCAACGAGCGTGCCGCGGAATGGTGATCTCTTGACGTATCCGACAACGGGAAATATCAATATAAATGCCATTACAAAATATGCGGAGTTTCAGGCTGTTGGAATTAGTTCTTATGTATTAAGTCTGAATGATACCACGGCAAACGAGAGAGACTTGTTTTATATAGCCTCTTTAACGGGCTATATACAGCATTATATTACCAACGGAGGGGTTAATCAGGCGGTTATAGCAAACGGAGTTGCTTTCAATACTAATATCAGACATAAGATTGCATCATCATCTATTCTTAACAGATTCTTCTTTGCTGGAGATGGAGCACAAATCGGAAGTACGGATATTTCAGGTACAATGCCTTCAGCACTCACGAGAATTTGTCCGGGAAGCGATGGTAGTGGGACGCAACTTTTCGGTACCGTACGGAATGTGAAGATCTGGAAGAAAGCACTGACGGATGCTCAGCTCACGAATTTGACCAATGCGACGGATGCGGTGGCAGCGGGAGCGGTCAAGAAGGCGACGCTCGGGACGGATGCCCCGACGTTTCAAGCCGATCTGAAAAGTACCCTCGACCTGCAAAGCGGCGTGGGATCTCCCACCTTCACCCGCGCTACCACTGCCACCGTCACGGACTTCGAGGGATTGGTGAGGAATGTGAAATCCGGAGAAGCACGCTTTGAGGGGGCACGGAGGGTGGAGAATCTAGTGACGTACAGTGAGGATTTTAGCAATGCTATATGGCAAAAGGCAGGTACAATAACCCCAACGGTTACTTCAAACACAAGCATGGCACCAGACGGCACATTAACGGCAGATACTTTTGATTACGCGGCAAACAATAGTAGTGCTCACCTCTATCAAACTGGTAAAAGTTTTGTAACAGGGAATACCTATACAGTTTCAGTATATGTAAAAACTTCTTCCGGAACGGATACATTCAACGTAAAGGTGTGGGATGGCGTAACGGATTTTCTTTCACCATCTTTAACAGCAACAACAACTTGGAAAAGATTTTCATATACTATCACCTCAACAAACACTACTTCTGCCGCGAATATAGCTGTATATGATTCCGATACTTCCGCTCATCAGATTATAGTTTGGGGTATGCAACTTGAAGATGTCACCGGTCAAGCTAATAAAAACCCCTCTGAATACGTCTCGACCAATGTTAAAACCGCCGCCCCTTATCATGGCGCCAATGTGGACGGGGTGAAGTATTTTACCACTCAAAACGGCAACACGGTCGCAAGCAATGTGGTGACCGAAGCGACAGGTGCTGCCATTTCCAGTGCGGGTGCGAACTTATTGAAAAGCAGCGAGGACTATTCCGATACCGTCAACTGGACGAACCTAGGATCCACTACAACAACAAACAATGTCACCGGTCCCATGGGGACACTGACGGCCGACACAATTACGCTGGATGCTACAACAGCGATTCATGGCAATTTTTCAAATGCCACCGTCGCCGCCGGTACCACTGCCACGCACTCGCGATTCATCAAAGCGGGCACAGCACGGTATGTCACTCTGGCTATTTCCAACGGATACAACGGACCGCATATCGTTATCGACACGCAAACGTGGACTATCACAGAGACGGGTGCCGAGGGTACGGGCACCTATGTGGGTAGCTCGCTTGTCAGTGTCGGAAACGGGTGGTACCGAGCATCCGTCACCGGAACAGTAGGGCCATCCGTTACGACATACGGTGCCAGTTGCTACAGCTCAAACTCGGCAACTCCGGGGACACATGCGCCTACTTATGCCGGAGACGGCACAAGTACGATCATTACCTGGGGTGCACAGCTGGAAGTTGCATCTTCTCCTTCAGTCTATACCCCCACCACGGCAACCTTGCCATCTCAGATACCGCAAGGCTACCTGTCCGAGGGATCCAGAACAAATGCAGTTCTCCAAAGCGAGGATTATGCCGATGCTAATTGGACGAACATAGGATCTGCTCCTACAATAAACAATGTCACCAGTCCCATGGGGACGCTGACCGCGGACACAATCACGATAGATTCCACGACGAACTTTCATGGTAATTTTTCAATCGTCACCGTCGCCGCCGGAGCCACCGCCACGCACTCACGATTCATCAAAGCGGGCACAGCACGGTATGTCACCCTGGCTATTGCGAACGGACTTAACGGACCGCATATCGTTATCGACACGCAAACGTGGACTATCACAGAGACGGGTGCCGAGGGTACGGGCACCTATGTGGGTAGCTCGCTTGTCAGTGTCGGAAACGGGTGGTACCGAGCATCCGTCACCGGAACAGTAGGGCCATCCGTTACGACATACGGTGCCAGTTGCTACAGCTCAAACTCGGCAACTCCGGGGACACATGCGCCCGTGTATGCCGGAGACGGCACAAGTACGATCATTACCTGGGGTGCGCAGCTGGAAGTCGGCAGTTTTGCTTCCTCGTATATCCCTACCGCTGCGACGAGCGTGACTCGGAATCAAGATGTATTGACCTATCCGACGGCGGGGAATATAGGATTAGGAAATACAAGTATTTATCTCGAATACATTCCGAAAGCGAACAGCGCCATGAGTGGAACACCTAATCACCCGAATCTTTTTGCCCTCAATTCTGGAAACAACAATACCTATCGTTTTGAAATCGCTGCCGGAGGATCGACAATGGCGACAGTTGTGGGGGATGTATCATCGTATGCAACGAATACTTTCACGAAGACATTCACCGCTGGAACGAAGTATAAGGTCGCGTTCAGCGATGCAAACCTTTCCGCCAAAACATTCATAGACGGTGCCGCCGGTTCGGCCTTGACCGGATATGCTGCAAGATCAGCTTTGCCGACAGATATGAATATAGGGTATATCCCAAGTTTTAGTGAGCGAAATGCCTGGGGTATTATTCGCAGTGTCAAGATCTGGAAAAAAGCCCTCACTGATACGCAGTTGCAAAATCTGACGAATGCGTCGGACGATGTATCTGCGGGTGCGGTCAAAAAAACAACGGTCAATGTCTCGCAGAATCTCAAATCCAGTAATGGATTGGTCGGACTCTGGTCGTTTAATGGGTATGATATGTCGGGTGTGAGCGCCTATGATCGCAGCGGAAGCAATGGTAATGGCGTTTTGACCAATGGGCCGACCGTGACGCCGGGTAAGGTCGGCCAATCCCTCCAATTCGACGGAGTGAATGATTACGTGAGTATTCCGAATTCCACGGCTCTCAATCCGACATATATGTCCGTATCTGCGTGGATTAAAACATCCGCAACCGGTATATACCAACAGATAATCGCCAAAGATCAGTGTCGAGCTAACTGTACCACTTCTTTCAACCGGGTGTGGCAATTCCGAGTGAGTAGTGCCAACAAAGCGGAATTCATACCATTCAATACCAATAGCACTCCGACATGGCAACTCATAACCGGCAGTACGACGGTTACTGATGGACAATGGCATCACCTGGTGGGAACCTGGGACGGTACTACTGTTCGCCTGTATGTCGATGGAGTTTCGGATGCGACACCCGCGGCTTTTTCCGGGAGCTTGGCATCAGGAAAGACCAATCCCGTGTTCATAGGCGCCGATGACCTCGCCGATACGGGTACGCAGGATTATTTCAGGGGCGCTATCGATGAGGTGCGCTTGTATAATCGCGCTCTTTCAGCCTCTGAGGTATGGGAGTTGTATAATCTTGGAAAATGATAATAGCACTTGATTTTTTCGCAAAAATGGTGTGGAATAGGGAGATACCAGCATAAAGAATCGGAACCATGAAAATAGCGATGCTCATATCGGGCGGGGTGGATAGTTCCGTGGCTTTGAGACTGCTCAAAGAGCAAGGACACGATGTCACCGCCTTTTATCTGAAAATTTGGCTCGAAGACGAGATGTCTTTCCTGGGAGAATGCCCGTGGGAGGATGATTTGTCGTATATTGAGGAGGTTGTCAAAGATGCGCAGGTGCCACTTGAGGTGGTGCCATTCCAGAAAGAATACTGGGAAAGAATTGTCCGCTACACGATCGATGAGGTGCAAAAGGGTCGCACACCCAACCCTGATGTCCTTTGCAACACCCGAGTCAAATTCGGGGCCTTTTATGAGTATCTGATGGCGCGTCACGACAGCACGCCGTTCGACAAAATCGCAAGCGGCCACTATGCACAGACGGAGACGATCGATAGCGTCGCGTATCTGAAGCGTTCTCCCGATGCGCTGAAAGATCAGACGTATTTTCTTTCGCAACTCACACCATCCCAGGTGGCGATGGCCTTGTTTCCAATCGGGCATCTGCAGAAATCCGAGGTGCGCGCATTGGCAGAACACTACAAGCTACCCAATGCGAAGCGCAAGGATAGTCAGGGGCTGTGTTTTCTCGGAAAAATCCCCTTCGATGCTTTTGTGAAATTCCACCTCGGGACAAAGGCAGGAGATATGATCGACAGTGAGACTGGAAAAAAAATGCGTGAGCACGAGGGATTTTGGTACTATACTATCGGTCAGCGCAAAGGCATCAAACTCTCGGGTGGGCCGTGGTATGTGACCGGCAAGGACATCGACAACAACATCGTGTATATTTCCAACTCCTACCGCAGCGAAGAGACGGCGCGCAATGTGTTTACGGTGAGCGGATTGAATTGGATAACAGGAGCAAAAAACAATCAACAAAAAACAATCAACAATCTGCATGTGAAAGTGCGGCACGGAGAAAAGATGTATCCGTGTACTATTGAATCGATCGGCGATGATAGGATCGAGGTGAAAATAGATGGCTATGATACCGGATTGGCCGCGGGTCAATTTGCGGTTTTTTATGACGGTGAGTACTGTTTGGGCAGCGGTGTGATAGAATAAGCACGGTGATTGGATAATAAAAAAAATCCCGCAGTTTTTAAGGCTGCGGGGTGACCGTAGTTTCGGTCGAGCTTTGGGGGATTTAGGCAGCATTAGCGGGTAGGGACTGTGTGTTTACGGCGTATAATTGGACAGAAACTATGAGTCTGCCATTAGTTAAAAATTGTTCTTCGAAGGTGTAGGCATTAGCACCCCATTCAAAATGTCTCCGCTCCTGTTTGGAGAAAAATTGCTCCGCGAGTGCTTTTTTTACGTCTTTTTGGGTATAATCGTTCGTTTGGACGAATTCAATCACAGCGATCACGGGTTTTCCCAAGGGTTCCTTGGAAGTTAAAAGCAGTCCTTCATCGGTGTATTGAATAAGTCCGTTCGTGATATTTGGTGAGAGACACAAAAGTGTCCCTGGCATATGAGCGTTCATTGGATGATACCTTTTGTTAAAGTTCTCCTTGTCCCGCAACGATATTTAGCTGCGTCAAAGATACTTCTGTAATAGCATATACGATAATTTATGTCAATATCATCCGAAAAAAAAAGCGTGTTCGAACGAATCGTGATGGACTTCTACCGTAAGGCGGGGCGAGAGGCTTTGCCGTGGCGGCGGGAGGGTATTTCGGCGTACGAGGTGTGGGTGAGCGAGGTGATGCTCCAACAGACACAGGTCTCCCGTGTTATCGACTATTATGAAAGATTTTTGAAACGGTTCCCAACGGTCGGCGATCTGGCGAAGGCGAGCTGGGAAGATTTCTTACCCTACTATGCAGGACTCGGGTACTATCGTCGCGGACGCAATATGCTGCTGACCGCGCAGAAGGTGATGACTGAATATGGTGGCGAGCTCCCTTGCGATAAACAGCTTCTGATGACACTGCCGGGCGTGGGGGACTATACCGCTTCAGCCATACTTAGTTTTGCCTACGGTGAGAATTATCTGGCGTGGGATACGAATCTAAAACGAGTGGTGGGGCGATTTTTCTTCGGGAACAAGGATTTTGAGGAATTCGATGTATCATTTCACACGCACGCCAAGGAACTGAATGCAGCGCTGATGGATTTCGGTTCGGCGATTTGCTTGGGACGACCGAAATGCAAAACCTGCCCGCTGTCGCATTACTGCGTGTATTTTGCAGAGGAAGGAAGTCAAGAACAAGAAACAAAAAACAAGAAACAAAAAACAAAAAACAAGATTCTTCGACAAGCTCAGAATGACACGACAGAAGTTTCTTCTACGATAAGAAGAGACTGGCGAGAAGCACAGGCGTATGTGTGGTTGCACAAGGATCACAAAGTGTATTATTCATCGCATCCAAAGCGATTTGAGGTGTTTGTACTTCCGTCGGAATACAATTCCCGAGCCGGTATCAAGGCATATTTCAAGGAGCGATACGGGCTTGATTTGGCAGTGCGTCCTCCGCATGAAAAAACTCTCATATCAGACAAGACGACCCTTTTCGTGAACGCACAGATTCTTTTGGGCGAGCCTCGCTTTACTGTTTTTTCCAAAGAGGATGTAAAAGCGTATAATAAGAGTATCGAGATTATCCGGTAACCGATAATGTATATGAAAGCCCAACAATTCAATGTCAATTTCTTTTTCATTCTCTTGGCCGGTGTCGGGATGTTGATGTTTTTCATTCTACAACCGTTTCTGACAGCGATTCTTGCGGCAGCCATACTGGCGGCGCTGTTTCAGGGATGGTATCAATCGATACTGCGTAAAACAGGGAGGCGGCCGATTCTGAGCGCTACCATAACGCTGTGTATGATAGCGGCTATCATCATCGCCCCTCTTTTCGCGGTGCTAGGACTAGCTCTTAATGAAGCTACTACGGCCTATGATACACTGACAACGGGCGGTGCTTCCGGACAGGTATCGCTCAATGCGTTCATCGCGAAAATGCAGTCGCTTCCCTATGCCAATGTATGGTTTTCGGGCCAATCGTTCGACGCGACACATATCGCCGATACGTTCAAAAACTTCAGTCAGAATATCTTCGGTTTTGTGCAGGCACTCTATCAAAGCGTCGCTCATTTCGTGTTTTGGATTTTTGTGATGTTTTTCTCGCTTTTCTATTTCCTCATTGATGGGAAAAAAATGGTGAAATACTGCATGGATATCATACCGCTCCGCGATGCGCACGAGAAACTACTTATCGACAAATTCGTTTCGATGAGTCGCGCCACGTTGCGAGGGACGATTATGGTCGGCATCGTGCAGGGTTTTCTCGGAGCCATTATGTTCGCTATCGCCGGCGTATCCTCTCCGGTCATCTGGGGTATGGTGATGGCCGTGATGGCCGTGATACCGATGATCGGTGTTGGTATCGTATGGCTCCCTATAGCAGTCATTCTTCTGGTGACCGGGCAGGTGTGGCAAGGTGTTTTCGTATTGGTTTTTTCGGTGGGTATTATTTCCACTATCGACAATTTCTTGCGGCCGAAACTGGTGGGTCGTGACACGCAGATGCATCCGCTGATGGTATTTTTTGCTACGCTCGGCGGCCTGACCTTTTTCGGTTTCCCGGGATTCATTATCGGTCCTATCATCGCATCCCTCGCTCTCGCTTTGCTGGATATTTATGCGCTCGAATTCAAGACGCAGCTGAAGGCGTATAATGAGTAGAGTGCAAATCTTTTTCTTCTTGTTTTTTGGCTTTTGACAGTATTTTTTCTCGCCTTTCGTCTTTGACCCGGCAGTTCGAAAACACTCTTCAAAAGGAAAAGATTTCAATAAGTCATTAAACAGTATGATCGAATGGTACCAGCATCTTCCGGAGCATATCCATCCTATTATTGTGACGATAGGATTTTTTTCACTGTACTGGTACGCGGTGATGTATATGCTTGCGCTCACAGTCAGCACTGTCGTGTTGTGGCGTATGGTGAGGGATTGGCTGGGCTTCGATCAGTACGTCGACCTCGTATTCGATCTCGTGCTCGGTATTCTTGTCGGATCGCGAATCGGGTATGTTGTGTTGTATAATTTTTCTTTTTACGCAGCACATCCGCTGAGTATCGTGTGGCCGTTCGATACCAGGACGGGAGCATGGACGGGGATTGCCGGTATGAGCTTCTACGGGGGATTGATCGGGGCGTGTATCGGTGTGCGGCTGTTTGCCAAGCGGCAGGACATTTCTTTTTGGAAGGTGACGGATGTTCTTGCATTCGCTGTGCCGATAGGGTATTTTTTCGGGCGCCTGGGTAATTTTTTGAACGGCGAACTCTACGGCCGCATAACGGAGAAAGCTTGGGGAATGTATTTTCCGGAAGATTCCGATGGCGGCATGGCCTTGCGACATCCATCCCAACTTTACGAAGCGTTTTTTGAGGGAGTCATACTGTGGTGCGTATTGATGTTTGTCAAAAATCGCTGTCATTTTTCGGGAGCGATTTCAGCCGTGTATGTGATCGGATATGGCGCATTGCGTTTTTTCATTGAGTTTTTCCGCGAGCCGGATCCGCAGATGCAACTTTTCTTTGGGTGGATGACACTTTCGCAATCGATATCGATAGGCGTATGTTTGTTTGGAGCCGTGTTATTTTTTCGATTCCGCACCGCTATGGTATAATGAAGGATGAAGAAACGCTACCCGAGGAAGGAGCGTATCAATACAAACAGTAAAACAGATTGAATGGGCGATATATCGTCTCATAGACAGAAAAATACATCATACGTGGACGGGCCTTCGCAAAGCGGCAAGTATCGGATACATACCCGGTATGTTTTGCGTGACGCACAGACAATGTTGCAGACCCATCAGAAAGCCGAATCCTCTGCCACCTTGTTTTCGCGCGGACATCGGACGCGGACATTTTTCACGCAGGATTCGCAGCGGTATATAACGCAAAGCGAGCGGCAGGCGATGCTCTCCGGCGTACGTAGGTTTGAACGCTCGGGGCACATGGATAGTGTTTTGACACGATATACAAGGCCAGTGCACAGTCAAAGCGAGGTGCTATATCGTGATTTACAAGCTCGGTATTCAAGCATACGTGAAACATTCCGATATTTTCCGGATATGCTTTCGGCGCATATTTCTCCTTTGCGAGTGTGGAATGCTTCGATAGTCGGTGCGATATTTTTCGGGATGTTCTCGATGACGCTCATTTATCGCTATTTGGGACAATCAGCTGCTGCGGAAGGTACGAATCAAATCGTGATAAACGCTTCGGTCATCGAATCATCATCTGTCCCATCAACACCGGCCGTGCTCGGAGAGGCAACCCAAGCCCCACCATCTGGCGTGTCGATAACTTCCAGCCCGACGCCGGTTATTGATCCTCTTGATGCTATCAAAGCCATCGATAGAAATCGTTTCAATGCGGAGGTGACCGATATGGTCAAAGGATATCCGATAGAGGCGATGCTTCCGTATATCCTCAAGCAGGATCGCGATGTGGCGATGTTTTTAATCGCCATTGGTAAAAAGGAAAGCAATTGGGGTAAACGCGTGCCAGTCTTGAATGGACAGGACTGCTATAACTACTGGGGATATCGGGGCATACGCGACAAGATGGGCACAGGCGGACATACGTGTTTCAATAACCCTGAAGATGCAGTTACTACCGTAGCAAAACGTATCAAAACGCTCGTGCAAGAGAAGAAGCTCAACACGCCCGCCAAGATGATCGTGTGGAAATGCGGCAGTACCTGCACTGGACATAGCGGCGAAAGTGTGCGAAAATGGATAAGCGACGTGGATATGTATGTCCAGGAGCTGAAATAGAATAGATATGGCTTTATTGAGCCATAAATAAAGATAACGAAATAAAAGAAAACACAAAACGACTCGGGGGAGCCTGTTTTTTTGTGTTTCAATTAACTGTCTAAAATCTTTTTCGTCTTATTTTTTGGCTTTTGATAGTATTTTTTCTTGCCTTTTGTCTTTGACCTGGCAGTTCGAAAAAACACTATCAAAAGCTAAAAAGAAAATATTTTAGGCAGCTGCTAATTCTTTTTCTTACACTATGAACGAGATGATTCCAGCGGGGGATGACGAGGCTGATTTATGCAGCGCAAGCGTTTTTTCACAAAGAATCGTGATACTGATCGGTTTGATTGCGCTTGCTTGTATGGCGATTATCTTTCAGCAAAGCACGAAATCATTTATCGTATGGCACAGTCCGGTAGCGCATGCCGATACTACGCATACCGATGGTTTGTGCAATATACAAAAAAGTTTTTCAGAATCTTTACAGCGTTCTTCGCAGCAGTCTTCGCGAACCGTGTGCGATATACTGCCCACAACGGACTATGATGCCGATATAGCACAGCTTTCCGGTGCTATGGAGGAATTGGTTGCTGGTTATCCTCTGGCTGCTATGGTGCCGGCGATAGCAAAACAGGAGCGAAGAGTCGCTGCGTTTTTAGTCGGTATCGCCAAGAAAGAAAGCGATTGGGGTAATCATGCGCCGCATAAGGATGGATGGGATTGTTTTAATTACTGGGGATACAAAGGGCAAGGAGGCCACGGAAGTGTGGTGGGTGGGTATGCATGCTTCGCGTCTCCCGAGGAAGCCGTGCAGACGGTTGGTGCGAGATTGTCCGTTCTGATTGACAAAAATAAATTGGATACACCGTCAAAGATGCTCGCTTGGAAATGCGGATCATCCTGCGCCGGACACAGCCCGGAAAGCGTGGCAAGCTGGGCAGGTACCGTGAATACCTATTTTACGAAACTCATTGCAAACACCCGTGGATAACTGTGTGGATAAGTCGGCGATAAAAGACGATCGAAAGATTGTCTTTTTTGTGATATACTAGGAGAAGAATGTGTGAAACAAAATTATGACTATCAAACAGCACCGTATCCTCCAATGGATTGCTATCGTCTGCATCCTTCTCGCAGGAACCGGATGGTATTATCGCATGCGGGTACAGGGATCGATGCAGATAAAGGCGCCGGCAAAAAACGGATTGGTGGGGTATTGGTCGATGGATGAAGGGTCGATGACTCGGGCGGGGGATGGTTCGGAGCAAGGGAATCACGGGACACTGAACGGAGGAGTGTCGTGGGTAGACGGGAAAGTGGGTAGCAAGTCATTGCAATTCGACGGAGTTGATGATTCCGTGTCCATCCCAAACTCAGCATCTCTCAATCCGACCTATATTTCCGTATCTGCCTGGATCAAAACATCCACCACGGGCGTGATGCAGCAGATAGTCGCCAAGGATCAAGCGCGTTCCGACTATGCTATCACGAATCGAGTATGGCAATTCCGTGTCAATACCAGCAATAAATTGGAATTTATCCCTTTTAATGCGACTACAAATGCCAATGTCGTGGGCAATACCACGGTGACCGATGGCCGATGGCATCATGTGATGGGGACTTGGGATGGGTCATTTGTCAATCTCTATGTCGACGGCGTCTCCGATGTGGCGCCGACAGCCTTTTCCGGGAGTCTTCGGACGGGACAGACCAATCCGGTGTATATCGGTTGCGATGATCTTGATAACGCTGGAGCACAAAAAGATTTCTTTACGGGCTCCATCGACGAAGTCCGTATTTATAATTACGCTCTTGCTCAAGCGGAAATCACCAAGATATATCAATTTGGCGCCTCTGCATATAAAACTTCGATCAGTTCAGGACTTACCGGGTACTGGTCGATGAATGAGGGAACGGGTTTATCGGCAAATGATACTTCGGGACAGGGAAATAACGGGACGCTCAATGGCGGCGCAACCTGGATAGACGGGAAATCCAGAAAGGCATTGTCTTTCGATGGTACCGATGATTATGTGGATATGGGTGCGCCGGCCGCCTCGTCGGTGATGAGTTTTTCTTTGTGGATCAATCCAGTGAGTTATCCTACTGCTGGCGTGGTCGGTTATAAAGAACCTTTGCGGAAGGAAGGGAGCTATCATGTTGTTTTTCGAGGATACGCATCTGATATTGAAGTGGGGGTCAAGGTCGCGACTGTTTCGCAATCTATTATCATCCCGCAGGCCGTATTCCCGCTCAATACCTGGACGCACCTTGCAATGACAGCGGACGGAACCAGCGTCAAGGCCTTCGTGAATGGTGTCCAGTATGGCAGCAGCCTGGCATATTCAGGCAGTATCGACAATATCTCCGCCAACCATCTTTTCGTGGGAACCTATGGGACAACTACGCCCTCTCTTTCGCGCTGGTTCGATGGTTCCGTTGATGAAGTGCGTATTTATAACCGAGCGCTCACTTTCGGAGAGATTAATACGCTGTATGCAAACAACCCGGTAAATGCTATCACAATAAACGCTCCGCAAAACGACAAGCTTACCGGTGGCTTGGTCGGCTTATGGTCGTTTAATGGCGCTGATCTTTCGGGCACGACCGCCTATGACCGGTCCGGTAGTGGCAACAATGGCACACTCACCAATGGACCTGTTCCGACCATAGGAAAAATCGGACAAGCCCTATCGTTTAATGGATCGACTCGCTATGTTGCTAAAACGACGCCGACAGGACTGCCTACAGGTGCTTCAACGCGCACGTATGCTGCGTGGTTCAAGATGATTGGCGCTCCTGCTTCCGGTTTGGGATATGAAATCATGGGTCATGGCAGTAATCTTGGAACAGGTAAAAGATTCGCAATGTGGATAGGTAATAATGCAGGATGTTCCGGATATTCCATCGGCGTGGAATTGGCAAACGCTGGCAAACACGTCGCGTTTACACCTGATACGCAGTGGCATCACCTGACCCTTACATACCCGGCGGGACAAACGAATTCCGACCAAACATCGATATATTTGGACGGCGTTTTACAAACATCTTTTTGTGGATCTAGCGCGACAACTCTGAACACGGATAACGATGAATTGACAATAGGAAGAATTCCTACTGTTGGTGCTGGTGTCGATTATTTTAGCGGTTCTATCGATGAAGTACGTATTTATAATCGCGCCTTGTCGGCGACGGAAGTTTGGGATCTGTATAACTTAGGAAGGTAAGGCTGCAAAAAATCAGAGTTAGGTAGAAGATGTCTGGGCAGATTATGGAAACATAAACACTGTTTTTTAAACATGTTTTTGTGTCAGGAGATGAGAATGTTTTGAGTATGAAAAAATCGTTTTGATGGATACTATGTTGGCGGAAAAAATCAGGTGTGAAGAAATGTGAAACAATATGTTTTTGAGTGAAAGAAAAAGCCTTGACTTACCGTTTGGGTCTTTATTTTTATATGGTATAATTAATAATGTGCACAGAGTCTATCTCGATCCAAAAAATCGAGAAAGAGAGTGTATGAAAAGATATCGGTTTTATGGCTTGCATAAGGTAAATAATCGGGGCGAATGTCTAAAACGAAAATCAAAAATAATTTCAGTCGGATGACGCGTTTCCTGAGCATCGTTGTGTTTGGTGTTTTTGCGTTTTTCATTTCGACATTTTTGACTCATGCTCAGGTGCCTTTGCAGATGAATTTAACAGCCTCTGTTGTGTCGCCCGACGGTGCCATTGTGACGGATGGCGAATACGATGTTCGCTTCGCAATGTATTCTCAGGATCGTACTGTTGCGGACGCTTATCCGTCGGATACCGATGCCGCCTCCCGCGTATGGACCGAAACGCAAAAGGTTACTGTGAAAAATGGCATAATGGTGGCTACCTTGGGATCAGTGATACCTTTGCCAACTCAGTTGACCGGAACAGACTATTTTCTCGCGGTACGCATCGGCACCGATTCTGAAATGGTGCCTCGTAAAAAACTCAATTCGGCTTTTGCGGCACTGAATGCTTTTCACTCCGATCAGGCTACTGTTGCCGACACGGCGACAAGCGCGAATTCCTTGCTCGGAAAAATTATCGGTAAGAAGGCTGGAAATATCCCGACTCTCGGCGCCGGCGGTAAGATGTTGCTCTCGATGTTGCCGGTCGGGACAGGGGCAAAGCAGCTTATCTTAGGGAATGATGCTCGATTGCATACACAGAATACCGATACCGGTACAACAGCAACAGCGTTTACTATCGGTTCCGGTGCTAGTGTGACATCAGGTAATTTCGATCTTTCGGTTTCCAATGCTGCTGTTAAACCGTCGCTGCGATTCAATGGCGTGACGGGAAAATGGCAGTTTTCAAATGACGGAGCCACGTTTACCGATTTGGGTACAGATCTGTCGAGTGTTTCAGTGGGAATGCTGGGTGTTGCAAATGGCGGCACGGGTATCAATACTTCCGCATCGACCGGTGTGCCGATCATTACGGCGG
>CAZUWR010000020.1:0-13186 GCA_964624415.1 uncultured Bdellovibrionales bacterium
ATCCCACATCCGTCACCAACTCAAGAAAGAAAAAATGCCTTAAGGGCATTTTTTTAATATGAAAAAACGCCTCACGTTCGAAGCGTCTTTTTATTCCATAGTTTTATTCCCCTCTTTAATTAATTCAAATTATAAGTCAATGCCTCGACAACCTCAACCCACTGCGTAAAAATGGCGAGTAGATTGAATGCTTGCTTTTCATTGTCAATATTGTGACCATTGTATATGATGACATCTCCATCGGTCCAATCTGACTCCAAGACATTTCCGCTTACACCAAGACAAGCGCAGTTACCTTCAACAGACATTGATCTGAGAAAGGCAGTTTCATCAAGAAATATAGCCTGAGCATATTTATACCCGATGATGTCACGGATATGTCTTTCAAAAATACCCTGTCCTTCAAAATGAAGATTTCTTGCTTTTTGAGCGAAGCGCGTATCTAATTCAATAGAAAAAATGCAACTGCTCATACCCATGTCTTTTTTACGAGACCACCCTATAATTCTGTATACTGGATCCACTGGAAACCCCCTTTTCTATAGTTTATACTCATTGTCTTATTATTACTTCAATAGTATCTTCAAAAAAACTTATTATCTTCATCTTATATTCCATTTGTACGAATAGGAATAAACTGTGTAATAGAATACACTAGTGTCGAATCATCATATTTATCAGCAAACTCAATATTGAGTCTTCCTACATAGTAGTTTGGAAAATAGCACATGATAAGATTCGGATCTCCGACTTTATCATACAATTGTACTCCAAAAACAGTAAGCAGTTTCAGCGCTTGAGTTACTGCCTCCTCATCATTCTCAGCCATAACCTTTACCGGCTCTTTTGGATTCGTAGGGTTTTGCAGAGTTGTAAATGAAACCGTTTGAATGCCGTCAGTTCCAGTCAATGCGCGTTCGAAAATAGCATATTTTAACATAACGTACTCCTAATAGAGAAAACAAAAAAACACAACCAATTATTTTGTACAAGTTCATCCATATCCAACTTTATTGGACCGGATTCAACCTCTTTTCAGTTTTTAAGTTACACAACCGTTTCTCAATTAAGATAACGGGCCTACAAAAGTAGACCTTAGATAGTATCATGCCTTTTCTATTTTGTCTAGTCTGATTTCCCTACTAACGCAGACAATAAAAAACGAGCTCTTATGGAAGAATGAAGAGACCAAGAAACTCAATCGCAAATGGCTCGAGTCCGTCAAGACTTCCGCCGCCAAATCCCACATCCGCCACCAACTCAAAAAAGAAAAAATGCCTTAGGGTGTTTTTTTGTTATTCAGGTGCTTTCTCTTATAGCAACTTGTTCAACTCTTCAAACAATGGCTTGAGATCATCCTTATATATCGCTATATAGTTATATGTGTGCACGCGAGTGCTACCATCCAAGCTATACAAATACTTCTTTATCGTAGTAGCATTTTTCTTCCAATAGGTGCGTAATTTCTCTTCGCCTAGAAACCTTGTATATCTCTCAAGCAATGGCTTATACTCCGTTCCGGAAATTTCGTGTGTCCACTCGAATGTCGATAAGAGATACTGTATAAAATAGCGCGCATTTTCTCTATCAGTATCAATATTAAAACAAATCTCAAAAAGATACTCTCTCATTTTTTTAGCCACCTCTCCTCCATCAGCAGTTCCTTCTGCATCGTAAGATTGTTGATCTCCTGCGAATTGATATATCAAACGAGCAGAGACGGAATTTTTTATTCGTTGAATCTCCTCATCCACTTCCATCTTTTTATTTTTAAAAGCTGTTTTTATGAAACCTGAAAAATCACCTAGCAACTCTTTGTCGCTAAGATTTTCAATTACTTTAAACATATTCTGCTTTCCATACATTGCTAAAAAGATTTTGAATAATTTTTGCAAGAAATGTTTTTTTACGTTATATGTATTATTTTTTTCATACATCGCAACGGCTCTTTGTACTTTCCAAAGTGATCCTTTTCCTTCAGTGCATGATTGAAGCAATCTCAAAGCATCCATAAGACCAAGTATACCTCGTGACGCATCAGAAAGTTGATCGATAATGCCACTTGGATCAAATATCTTCGGCGCTATTTGCAAAACATTTGCATCATAATTACCATAAAAACCTCCATCCTTATCTCGCCATCCTCGCTCATCCAGTAAAAACAGTATGTCGTATATCAGACTATCACGCAGACCATCATACACTCCTGAAAAATCATTCACTTGTGAATAGCTGCTGATATTTTTAACTATATACTCGATAATTTTTTCCGCAACCTCATAGGTTATTATTTCTTCATCGCCCTTTTTTCTATTATCTTTATCCATAAGCTGGACAGTCGTTCTAAAAAAGACTTCTCGCGGTCGCTCGCCATT
This sequence comes from uncultured Bdellovibrionales bacterium, assembly GCA_964624415.1. Classification (GTDB taxonomy): domain Bacteria; phylum Patescibacteriota; class Minisyncoccia; order Moranbacterales; family UBA1568; genus JAQTRS01. Next base: position 2,376 of record CAZUWR010000020.1, read on the forward strand.
GCTGACATTATATTCATAGACACTTCCAAATATATCCTCAACGCTCATATCTTTCAATTTTTTTACCTGTTCTACCTGAAAAGCATACTGTTCAACCTTTAAAATTTTAGCATTCTCAACAATACAAAGTAGATAATTTTTTAGATTCTTCGAAGAGGAAATGATATCATGTCCATGCCCATTAAAAATCGGACTTGATTTCTCAAACAGGATGCTACGCATGTTGCTTTCGATATAATTCCATCGTTCTTTACTCTCTACATCAAATATTTCATTGAGCAGGAATTTCTCTTCGTCATTTAATTTTTTACAGTATTTTTTGAAATCATCTGAATTTTTATACGGCTTTTTTGCATCTCCTGAACGAATAACCGAAAAAAATCCGCCGCCGCCATTCACTTCTTGCGCATAGATATCCCTGAAGATACGCGGATAATTTATATATATAAGCAAAAGCTTGATAAGCTCCGTATAATTTAAATCTACGAATTTTGGGTTATACTGTAACAATTTTCGCTCAGCTATGACGTTGATAATCCTTTTTACCTTTCGAATATCACCCAAAAAACTCTCATAGAGCGGGTACTTTTTTTCATTAAAGAAATGTTCAAAGGATTCTTTGATATCAGGAAAATTGAGATTATAATTTTGTTTCTCTCTTAGTTTTTCAAGTTCATCATTGAAAAACTGCAACAAATTCTCCCTTCGTATGAAAATCGTCTTTTTGACCTGCACTATTTTTTCAAAATAAGCATTGATTTTCTGATTATTCAACTCATGATCCGCTTTGGAAGAATAAGTGCCATCCTTTGAAGCTTCCATTAAGTAAGTATGTACGGTCTTTTGCTGCGCTTCAAACGTATTGATATTTTCCGTATCGTAACACAAAATAAAAGTGATATTCGGAATATAAAGAATATTCCGAACGACACTTAGAATCGATTTAACATCTTCCAGATAAAGTCTATCAAGGTCGTCGATAATGATGATTATTTTTTTATTTATCTCGCCAATGTCTTTTTTGATGTTTTCCAAAATAGTCTCGCTTGATTCATCACTCCCAAACATCATGCCAAACTCAATCCCCGGAAGTTTCACCGTTTTTATGCTGCGCATAAATTTCTTGAAGTTTGATTCAAGTGATTTAGTGTAGATTTTGTTTTCTTTCAATGTCCTGAGAAATTCCTGTGCAAAAAGCGTAAACATATCATGATTCCTTCCGATATAGAGCACTGGCTTAAACTCAAACTCTATGACATCAGCATCTTTCCATACGAGAGTGTGGCACAATGCTAGATAACTTGACTTCCCGCTTCCCCATGGAGCATCCAACCCGAAAACTATCGGATTTCTCGATCCATTATTCAATACATTTTGGGCGAATTCTTTAGCATCATCAAAAAAACCCAACCTGTCTTCTTTTCGTATAGCCTCCTCGGATAAATCCGTATGATTCAAATCCAATTCCCTATCATCTTGAAACAACGGCTCCTGATCATTGGGTTTTTTATTTGAACTATTTCTTCCATACGTGATAAAGTTTGTAACCCATAGCACAATCAGCATCATTATTATTGCCACCGGAATAATCTCAAAAAAAATTTCATCAAGAAAGACTACGGGTTGAAACAAAAAAACCAATGCAAAGATAGCTATCGCCGTTAAAAGAGCATCTCTCCAAAAATTTCGCAATATTTTTATCATAGTGGCATAAATCACACTTGGCGTACTCTCAAAATAACAAATCCCGCTACAAGCGGGAAATGATGGTTTTTTGTAGTCTATTTTTTCATCTTGCGGCGGATGAAGGCGGGGATCTCAAGATCGTCGTCATCGCTGTCGGAAAGCATACTGCTCTCGCCTCGCATCGAAAGTCCTCTTGGCTGAATCTTCTCTTCGATGATCATACGCGGTTCCATCTCGCGACGGGTAAAGGTCAATTCCTGCTCGCGCTCGATTTCCTCCTGCGTCATCGGCGCTGCCACATGAGGCGTGGTGGCCTGCGGCGGGGTAACGGGCGCACGATGAGGCTCCGGTATCGGAGGCGCGGTATAGGTCGGATTCATTGGAGGTTGGGGCTGGGGTGCGGAATACTGCAAAGGTGGCTGAGGCTGTGGGGCAGTATACGGCGAAGGCGCTTGCGGCGTTGGATGCTGCTGATACGAAGAGGTGTGTGTATGCGGAATCGACTGCTCGGTCGCAGGCAATGGACGCACGCTATGAGGCTTGTTGCCAAACAAAATTTCCTTGTTATTCTTGCTGGCATCGAAACCGGTCGCCACCACAGTAATCTGGATCTCGCCCTTGCGCACCTGATCGTCGGCCACGGCACCGAAGATGACCTTGGCATTCGGATCGATGTTTTCGGTGATAATATTGGCCGCTTCGTTTATTTCGAGCATCGTCAGATCCGAAGAACCGGAGATATTGAAGAGCACTCCCTTAGCACCATCGATAGACAAATCGAGCAAAGGACTATTAATGGCAGCTTTGGCAGCTTCGGCAGCGCGGTCCTCGCCGGAAGCGATACCGATACCCATAAGAGCGGATCCGCTATCTTCCATAATGGCGCGCACATCGGCAAAGTCGACATTGACGATACCAGGACGCGTGATCAGATCGGAAATACCCTGCACGCCCTGGCGGAGGATATCATCGACAATACGGAAGGCGTTGATAAGGGTTGTTTTCTTATCGATAATAGAAAGTAGGCGATCGTTGGGGATGGTGATAAGCGTATCCACGCGGTCTCGCATATTCGCCAAAGCCTCATCGGCGATAGCCTTGCGTTGCGCTCCTTCGAAAGCGAACGGTCTGGTCACGACACTCACGGTCAGAGCGCCCAATTCCTTGGCCGTCTCGGCGACGATAGGTGCAGCACCCGAACCGGTACCGCCGCCAAATCCCGCCACGACAAATACCATATCCGCGCCCTTGAGCACTTCTTGGATTTCATCGCGATTTTCTTCGGCTGCTTGTCGTCCGATCTCGGGATTCATTCCGGCGCCCAGACCCTTGGTCAGATTTTTTCCGATATGGATCTTGTCTTGGGCTTTGGAGTGATGCAGTGCTTGCGCATCAGTATTGACCACCACAAATTCGACTCCCTTTATCTTGGAGTCGATCATACGCGAAATGGCATTTCCTCCGGAACCGCCCACGCCGACGACCTTAATCTTTGCAAAAGTTTCAATTTCCGGTTTGATTTCAGCCATATATTTTCTTTCCTTTAGTTATTCCGCATCAGTTTTCAGCATTACTTTTGATATTGATTTTTGTCTTGCGGAACGTGCGTAACACGCATAACCAGATACCTCAATCTAGCACAGTATTTTCGGAGATGTCAAGAAAAAGATGCTTCAAGAGATGGCTTGCGCTTCTTCATTGTACCCCATTATTCGGATAAACGAAAGAATGGCTTTGCAGAGTCTTTACCAAGTCCTTATGGAAGGAATTTTTCAAATAATGCCTTGGCTTTTTTGGCAACGCCCGAAGCCCCACCGAGTAGTCCTTTGGAAAGCGTGCCTCCCCAGGCGAATCCGCCCGAAGCGCCCATGACATTCTCGTGCGCCCACGCCACCAAACCGACTGCAGTCGCGAACTCGGGATCATCCACCCGATCCAAAATGCCTCCGAGCGGTTGAGGGTATCCAACCTGCGCCGGCAAGCGAAAAATATCCTTGGTCATTTCCACCATGCCGACCAATTTGGAGCCTCCGCCGGTCAGTATGACACCGGCAGGCAAAAGACCGGCTCGTCCGATGGTTTTGAGTTCATTGTTTACGAATTGCAAAATCTCCTCGACGCGCGCCTCAATGATTTCCGCCACATGATGCCGTGAGACAAGACCTTCTTCTTGGGAATCAATCTGTGCCAAATCGATATCTTCTTCCGGATCGACATCTCCTACGATAGCCGTCCCGAAGAGAAGCTTCACTTGCTCAGCCACCTCGACTGAAGTGCGCAGTCCGATAGCGATATCGTTGGTGATATGCGATGCGCCTATCGGCAAAACGACCGCATGCAAAACATCCCCTTCCTCAAACACAGACAAAGAGGTTGTGGTGCTGCCGATATTGACCACGGCCACGCCGAGATCTTTTTGCTTGCGACTCAACACAGCGGCAGCGGCGGCTATCGGATCGACGATAAGCCCGTTCAAGGTGATATTCATCTGCTCAAGACATCGGGAAATATTTTTGATATGCGATGACGAACCACCGATAAGCAAGGCGTCCACTTCGAGCCGCACGCCATGCATGCTCAAAGGATCTCGGATGTCTTTTTGATCATCCAATCGATAGCTTCGCGGTAAGATATGCAGAATTTCCTTGTTCAGAGGGATAGCAACGGACTGCGCGGCATGCAGCACGCGAGCGATATCATCCTCCAATACCTCGCCATCAGCCTTACCGACCGCCACGACACCTTTAGCTGTCTGCGAAAAAACTTCCGTACCGGATACATTGATTATCACCTGTTCGACAGCGATGCCGGCCATACTTTCCGCTTGACCGATAGATGTGTTGATAGATTGCACTGCGTCTTCGATATCGACAATCGCACCGCGCCGGATACCCGCCGAAGGAGCACTCCCCACTCCGACCACGCGCAGCAAAGACTCCTCAGGGACTTCCTGAGCGATAATCGTCTTAATGCTTGCGGAACCGATATCCAAACCGACAATATAATGTCCTCGTTGAGACATATGAAAATACCGTTAAGAAAAAACGTCGTAAAAAAGTATGTCTATAGTATACCCTAAAACCTCTCGGTCGCAAAATACATTTTATACTGCACTTTTAGTGGGATGTATGACATTCGCTACAGCGTCGAAAGTACCATCAGAAACCTGTATGCTCAGCACATCACCAGGCGAAACATCTGCTACGCTTCGTACGATCCGACCATCCTTCATCGCCAGACTGTATCCGAGACGCAGCAATCGCTTGGGATCATTCGCGCTCAGCTTAAGCTCCTGATACTGTATCCATTCACGCACGGATACCAAACGAGAAGCGTAGCTCTCGATCAGTTTTTTCTCCGACTGGGAAAGAATTATATCGGTGCGCTGAAACGAAAAACGGAGCTTCTCGATGCATCGCATCAGCGCCTGCTCTGTTTGCCTGCATCGATCGATTACCTGTTGCAATTGCGTCATCAAAAATCGTGCGGATTCCTCGCATGTCCGCTGTGCCCTCTGAAACAAAGCCCCCCAGCTATCGAAAAGTCTTTGCTCATACCGTATCAGCAAGCTCTCCGCCTTTTCAAAATGCTCACGCAGAGCGCGTGCGGTCGCCGTGGGCGTCGAAACCATCATATCTCCCGCTAAAGCAACCAGCGAAACATCTTTCTCATGCCCGATACCGCAGAGCGTCGGTATGCTCGACTGCGCCACAGCGCGCACCAAAGCCTCATTATTAAAGGCTTGCAAACTTTCCAAGCTTCCGCCTCCGCGGATAATCACCAGCACATCATACGCCTCAGGTGTACGATTGAAAAACTTCACCGCTTCCAATATTTCAAACACGGCTTTTTTCCCTTCAACACTTACGCTCCGCAATGAAATTTTGAAACCATACTTGCCAAGATTCATCATAAAGTCACCGATGGCCGCTCCTTGATTGGATGTTATCAAGGCGATACGTTCCGGAAATACCGGTAGACGCCGTTTGCGTTCCGGTGCAAACAATCCTTCTTGTTCAAGCTTATTTTTCAGATCATTGTAAGCTTTTTGCAAGGCTCCCTCACCGCTCACCTCTATCGACTGTGCTTTCAGACTCAATCGTCCCGTCGGTTTCCAAATACCAGGCACACCCTCGACAATCACCTCCTGACCGACCTCAAGCCGCACGCCCGATACATCGTACTGATACCGGAAAATGAGACAACTCAGGATACTCCCGTCCTCCGAATCCTTCAGTGTAAAATACGTCGCCGAGCCGCGCGAATCAACACTGGATATTTCCCCTTTCACGCGTACGGTCATTTCTGCGAACAATATATTAAGCGCTTCCAAAAAAGCACTTACCGTATACAGTGTCCGCTGTCCGGGAATAGCAGGGGATACATCTTCGTCTATTGCACCATTTTCCGAAAAAGCTATCGCCACATCAGATTCGACCTCACATTCAGAAACAGGAAGCGCATCAGCCATCATAACCATCAGCGCCGCCCCGTATTTTCTCCACCGCCCTTCCTTGATGCCCTTGATTTTCAAAAATTCATCAGCCGTCCGAGGGAGAACGCGCGCGATTTCCTCCAGCGTCACATTTGGCAGCACGCGAAACAACTCTACGCCCTCTTTTTGAGCCGCAGTCACCCGCCATGCCTTCAACCGATGCAAAAGTTTCTGATCCATACCATCCAGCATAGCACAAACAAGACATTGTCAGAAACCCCCGAAACCCGTACAATAAAGAAGGTCTTTACTATTGATATTCTCATTTATGGAAGAAACAAACTCTCGATTCAAAACATATGCCATGGTCATTGCGGGTATCGCGCTCTTCGGACTGCTCGTTTTCGGCCTTGAACGTCTCGCCTCGGAAAGCGATCAAGCGAAGACCATACCGGTGCAGAGTACGGAAAACGATACCAAGGTTCGCGGTAATGCCGATGCACCCGTCACCCTCTTGGTCTATTCCGATTTTCAGTGTCCTGCTTGCGCCGCTTATGAAACATTCCTCGCGCGATTGACCCAAGATTTCCCTGATAAGCTCAAAATGGTCTACCGCTATTTCCCCCTCGAAACCATTCACAAAAACGCATTGATTTCAGCCAAAGCAGCCGAAGCAGCTCATAGACAAGGCAAGTTCTGGGAAATGCATGATCAGCTCTTCCAGCACCAAACCGACTGGGCTCAAAGCGAGAACCCGACCGATAGTTTCCAGAGCTACGCACAAACCATCGGCCTGAATATGGATCAATTTAATACCGATATCGCAGATGATGCAGTCAATAATGCCGTCAAAGCGGATCAAAAATTAGGAAATGATGCCAATATCCCCGGTACACCCTCATTTTTTCTGAATGGCAAAAAGCTCGACGGGCCGCAAAGCTACGAGGCTTTCAAGAAAGTCATCGACGATGAACTAGCGAAAGCACAGCGATAAATATCTGCGAAGCACATACAAAAAAATTCCTCTTTCTTGGGGGAATTTTTTTGATCTCATAGGACTTACGCATTTGGTGCATTTACTCAAACGCGCAAGTAACTGTCTGAAATCTTTCCCCTCTTGTTTTTTTGGCTTTTGACAGTATTTTTTCTCGCCTTTCGTCTTTGACCCGGCAGTTCGAAAAAACACTATGCAAAAGCAAAAAACAAAAAGATTTCAGACAGTTACTGAGTCCTATATCACTTGAACTGCTTGAAGTAAAAGGAAACATCGGCAATCCACTTATGCACGCTCTCGTCGCTGTGCCCTGTACAATCCGAACCGCATTTCCATACGATCATTTCCGATGGCGTATCAAGCTTTTGCTCTTTCACGAGTGTTTTGATGCGTTTCGAAACACGTCTCACTGCTTGCGAAGGATTTTTGAAGCATGTATGCCCGCCAGTCCCCATCTCCTCGCTCTGGCCACGGTATCCCCAGTAATTGTAGCAATCGCGCCCGTTCAACACCGGGACACGATTCCCCCAATCGCTCTCTTTCTTGGCGATACTCACCAAAAAGGCTGCGACGGTCGGGTCTTGCTTAGCGATATCTTGCGCCATTACCTCAATCGGATACCCCTTCACCATTTCGCGTATCTCAAGCTCCAGCGGCGAAGGAGCCTCGGCTGTCTGCGTCATTGTCATAACCATCGTTTCGTAATCGAACAGTTTCACACTAATAATGACTGCCACCACTGTTCCAAGGGCAAGAGTAACCAAACATGCCTTCAGAAGAGTACTCGACCAATACGATTGGTTCGACTTCTGAAACATTTTTCTTCGAAGAGAGGGTGCGGCTTTTCGCGAAAGGGTAATAGATGATTTCATACTGCCCTTAGTATACCATGCGCTACCCTCCATTACGAGATGCTGCAGCAGATTTTTCACCGGCGACATACCCGGTCGTCCAGCAAATCTGCAGACTGTATCCACCAGAAGGTCTATTGATATCCAATGCATCCCCGATCACGCAGAGGTTGGGATACAACCGCGACTGCATTGTCTTGAAGTCGATTTCTTTCACATCCACCCCGCCGCTGGAAACGATAGCCTTGTGCAGACCCAAAAAACCCGATACCGTCATCCGCATATCCTTGGCTACTGCAATCAGAAGCAATCGTTCTTTCCGGGTGATATCCCGCACAAACTTTTCCGGATCGATTTCCGATAAGACTAATATCGCATCAGCCAACGCGGGCATAACGAATTCACCCAGAGCATTTTTAATCTTTTTATTCTGATACCTCCCAAAAATATCCAGTAAACGTGCATCTAATACGGAGCTATCCACACCCGGAAACACATCCAAGGAAAGCTCCGTCTTCCCTTTACCGAAACATTCCCTTACGGATCGGCTCATATTAAGCACCAAAGGCCCGCTCACACCAAAGTGTGTGAACAGCATTTTCCCTTCCACACCCTTTCGTTTTTCACCCCTATGCACGATGCTCAATTTCGCCTGCGCAAGACTTGTCCCTTGCAATTGCTTCACCCACGGGTCCTGAATCGTCACCGGAACCAGCGATGCATCAGGCTCTATGATATGATGTCCGATCCGAGCAAGCCAGACAAGCCCGTCGCCGGTCGAACCTGTATCCGGTCGCGATTTCCCGCCAGTTGCGAGAATATACCTTTGCGCACGTATCACCGTACCATTTGCCATCACGCCTGCAATCTTCCCTTCTTCCATCTCAAAGCCATCAATGACCGCTTGGTATTCCACAGTAACCTTATGCTCGAGCATATATCGAATCAATACACCCCACACATCCTCCGCTTTATCGCTTTCCGGAAACACGCGATTCTCCCCTTCCGTCTTGGTTGGCAACCGATGCTGATGAAAAAAATCGAGCGTCTCTTGCACGCCGAATCGAGCTAATGCCGGCAAGAGGAATTTTCCTTTATCCCCGAATTTTTCTTTGAGTTTGTGGACATCGAAAGTTGCATTGGTCAGATTGCATCGCCCCCCTCCCGTGATACGGAGTTTTTTTCCCAAGCTCTCGTTTTTTTCCAACAATAAAACACGAGCGCCCATTTCTGCCGCTCGTCCCGCTGCCATCATCCCGGATGGTCCTCCGCCGATGACCACCACATCAAATTGTCCTTTCGAAATATCCATTATTTCCCTATCAACTGAAATACATACGGCGAAAAGATAACTACTCCGACAAAAACGGCACCGATAGAAGCGATAAGGACGGCACCAGCCATCACGTCTTTGGCGATACGCGCATACGGATGCACACGAGGCTTAAGCATATCCACCACCCGCTCCATAGCGGTATTGATGAGCTCGATAACCAAAATACCAACAATCATCAGTACCAAGAAAATTTCTTCTTGCGAAGTGACTGGTAATAAAATCATCAGCATAAAAACAAGCAACGATGAAAGAATTTCAATTTGAAAATTACGCTCGGTAGTCATTGCATGCAGAATGCCCCGTAAGGCATGCTTCATACTTCGTGCAAATCTCCTCATAAAATAGGCTCTTATAAAATCTTCCTATCAAGCGTACACCTCACTCACCGTATCCTGCAAAAAAAACATTTTCTTGCTATGACGGAATCCCAAAAGATGCAGTACGCCGTGCGAAATGATATATGCCATTTCCTGCTCGAGCGTCACGCCATCCTCCTTGGCCGCGCGTACCAGGTAATCATAACACACAATCAGGTCACCCAGAAAAATTTCTTCGGAAGCGCTTCCGCTTATTTCATTCTTGCTCGCATATTCCGGAAATGAAAGTATGTCCGTCACCTTGTTTTTCCGTCGATATGTTTTATTAAGCCTCTTGATTTCCTCTTCGGATACAAAAGCAACCGTCACGCTCACTTGTTTTTCGGAAAAATCAAAGCCGGAAAGCGCCAAAGTATCGCGCACAACTTTGACCGCAAAAGATTTCGGCAGGGCACATACTACCTGTTTGACGAGATCGACACTGACACGCATAGTCGTCACGTTTATTGGTTCAAAAGCTCCTGCACTATTTTTTTCACCACATCGCCCTCCGCCTGACCGTTCATTGCCTGCATCGCCTTGCCCATGATTTTCCCGAAATCGGCCGGGGTGTGGGCGCCATACTCCGCGATAACCGCCGAGGCTTTTTCTCGGATGACATCTTCAGTCAAAGATGCAGGAAGATAGGCGGCCAAAATAGCAAGCTCCTCTTTTTCCTGCTCAGCAAGATCGCCTCGTCCGCCTTGTTCGAATTGATCAATGCTATCCTTACGCTGCTTCACGGCACGGCGAATCGCTTCCAACACAACGCTATCGTCGAGCACCTCGCGTTCCATTTTCTTATCGATAGCCACATTCTTAGCAGCACTCTCAAGCATACGCAAAACATCTCGTCTCACGGTCTCACCGGCACGCATCGCTTCTTTTAAATCCGCACGAATCTGTTCCTGAAGTGTCATAAGGTGTGATATAAGGATTATTCTCTCATCCTCCGAAAGAACGTATTCCTTCGGAGAGAAGAGAACAATGGACTAGTTGATTTTCTTCTTGATTTCGCGCAAAGCTTCGTCATCGAACTTACCAAGCTTTTTAAGCTTGCTGATTTCTTTGCGGATCTTTGTCTTATAAAGGGCTTCCTCACGACGCTTTACCTTGCTTTTCGCCTCGAGACGAAAACGGTTCCTGCGGACAT
>CAZUWR010000021.1:0-11442 GCA_964624415.1 uncultured Bdellovibrionales bacterium
CAGTTCCAATGTTGGGGGCCATGCTCTCACACCCCCTACCCGTCATAGCCTTGGTAAGCTTTTACCTTACCAACTAGCTGATAGGACACAGGCTCCTCCTGAAGCGATAAATCTTTACTCCGTAGAGCATATCGTGTATTGTTCCGGATTTCTCCGGATTATCCACGACTTCAGGGCAGATTCCTATGTATTACTAACCCGTTTGCCAAGGGCCTAAACCCTTTCGACTTGCATGCCTTATCCATGCCGCCAGCGTTCATCCTGAGCCAGGATCAAACTCTCATAATGAGGTAAGCATATCCGAAGACATACTTACCCGAATGAATAACGAAGATAAATCCTCGTTACCCAAAGATTTGAATAGACTTTTGTACTCCCGATCTTGCGACCGAGATAATTTAGGACTAACCACAATAAATTGTGATTAATTTAGATTATTATTTTGTCAAAGTTCTTATATGATTTCTGTCACAATCCCTTGTAAACAAAAACGCAAACTTGTAATTTGCTTACTCAGTATAGCAGTCTTGAAAAACTTGTCAAGCATTTGGCTTACGGCAGGCCAAACGAGTTTTTTCGGTATCAAAAAAACCTTACAATAAGGCTTAAATGAGGTATTTTTTAAATAATCTTCCCTATGCGCCACATTTGAAAGTTATCTCAGACGCTTGTTGATAAACAGGAGAAAAAAGAGCGGCACAACCATCCAGACGATCTGCGCGGTCGGCGAAATGAAATATCCCATAGAGGTCTTGGAGAGGTACTGCAACACGTCCGCTTTGGGCAGGAGGGTGAAGATGATACTTGTGAGCATACCGACCGCCAGAAAGCTCATAATCAGTATCCGCCAAAAAAAGTCTGCTCCGGCGTTGGGGATATGGATATCGAGCACATAATCCCCCACAAAAAAGAGGAAAAAGAAGATGGAGAGGAAAATGATAGCCTTACCATACGGGGAAAAGGTGAACACATCACTCGGAAGCACCGTCAAGAGCGCCACATCGATGTAGCCATACATCACAATACTCACCAGCTGCGTTCGCCCCAGATAGACTCCCAGGGCGATACAGATGGCGATGAAGATGAGCAGAAACGAGACATCCCCCGCGATGGTGGCGGGCAGGAACTTCGACAGGCTGAAGGTGCGAAAAAAATCCATAGGAAAAAGTCTTAATAACCTACCCTCAGAGTAGCACAAAAACCCACTTTCTGTCATTTCGAGCTTGTCGAGAAATCTTCTCAAAAATACGAGATCCTTGTGTCACCGCTAAGGCTAAGACGACACACAAATGTTTTTTTCCGTATAAAAAAACCGGTGCAGTCACAAAAACTCTCACCGGCCTGTGCGGGGATTTCCCCGCTATTTATTCTGCAGTTTCAATACCATCTGTCAAGCAATTATTAATAGAACTTTTGTCTTCTTTCGCATTAGAAATACCGACGCCCACCGCATCGAAAAAATTTTGCATTTCATCCTTCTCTAAGCGAGGCGCATACCGACAGGCAATCTTCCATACAAAATCATTCAAATCCATGTCTTGAGGTAAATGATTTTTAAGATATGATGCCAAAGAAATACCGACAGCATTCCAATTACGCCAACTACCTAAGATCAATGCTCGATTGAGTGCTTCAAAGAAATCCTTTACAATAAGTTCATCTTCTTCGGGGAATGTCCTTCCGTTACTCAGCAACCCAACACAACGCTGTTCAATGATGGTCTCAAAATCCACGGAAAGCTGCTTACGAAGAATCTCGATAATTTCTTCTGAAACATTCGCTTTGTATAAATGAATAATCAACGACTCCAAAGACCACTGACGATCCTTGAGAATATCCCCGCAAATATGTGCAATCAGTATCTGCAGCGCCTTATTGTCACCATACTCAATGATCATCTTTGCTGGAACATAAAACGAAGCTTCTTCTCCAAAGTATTCCTTTCGAAGTATTTCAGGTAAATTAATCAGTAGCTTTATTCGTGTAAAAGCAGCTGCAGTCTCCGTGAAAAGTGACAGGACAATACAAACTGTCACCATTGCATACGCAAACACATAAAATGCCAAATAACCGCCAGCCAGCAATCCATCGTGCGACCAGGTATACCAATAGCCCGCAAAAAAGACACTGCTAATTGCCGCATAAATCCAAATAATTTCGTTTACCCTTCTAAACATTCTCATGTTCTTCCCCTTACTATCATTTCAATTGGTAAAGTGCCACACTCCGCACCCGTTCATTACCGCACCATCGCAGTAATGGCTCATACTAGCATACGAGCGGGAAAAGTCAAGCCTACCGCTCAAACTTCATATACTGTTCCCAGTAAGCATAGAGCTCTTTAGTAGCGACAATATCGCGGACATTGTAGCGGGCGATATCGAGGAATTTTTTCTCGGCGAACAGCCTGGTCACATCATCCCCGTCCACGCCCTCGACCTTGGGGCTGACAATGCCAAAAGCGCGGCAAGCGAGGTGCAGACTCGGTCGGCGTTGGGTTGATCCGTAAAAAGTGAAGAGGTCTTGCAGGTCGAAATGCTTGGCACCGAATTTCTGCATACCCAGATAGCGATTGGACATCAAATCCTTGCTGGGTTTGATCTGATGAATGGCAGAGCGGGTCGCAAGAAAGGGTGCGTCGAATCCGCGCCCGTTGAAGGTCACGAATTGGTCGTAGTTCTCGCACACGCGCCAAAAGGCTTCGAGCATTTCCGCTTCCGTCATCTGCTTATACATCACGCCGTTCTCCTCAAAATTGCCCAGGGTTTCTCCCGGCGCTTGAAAGTAGACGGCGGATTTGTTCTTTTCATAATCCAGCATTCCGATAGCCACCACTTCGCCGGTGAGCGGTGAGAATCCGAGGGTGTTTTTGACGGTTTCGATTTCCTGCGCTTTTGCCTCTTCGCTCAAAGAACCGTTCTTGACCCAGCGGGTGAGCATTTTTTTCGTGACATCGTCCATCGCGTCGAAGTTTTCGCCGATGGTTTCGATATCGAAGACAAGAGTGGACATAGGGTTGTTTTCAAGAAATTATAAGAATTTGAAGATTGTGAATAGGTATATGATTTTTAAGAAAACAATTTGTCTGAGACGACTTTTTCGTTCTAAAAATAGACATTGATTGTGTTGAGTGAGGGATATTTTTAGCTAACGAAAAAGATCGTTGAGTCTTGTTTTTGAAAAAAATTGTATACCTATTCACAATCATTTCCGAGTATTCCCAGTATATCAATCTTTACCGGTACTGACCACGCAGGCGCTCCCCTGTCCGATGGGGCATTGATAGCTGATGGTTCCCTGTGTATCGGTGCGAAAGATAGTGGTGTGATGCGCGCGGAGACGATCGAGCGCTTCAGGCGTTGGGTGTCCGTAGCGATTCTGTGCACCGACAGACAAGACGGCGTCGCGCGGGGAAACGGTGTCGAGAAACGCATTCGAGGAAGAGTTTTTCGAGCCGTGATGACCGGCTTTCAAGACATTTATTTTACCAGGATCAAGAAGCGCTTCCCGCTCGCTCGGCAAATCCCCCGTCAACAAAAAAGTTTCGCCGGACGCGGTCGTAAGCCTCATCACGATGCTGGTAGCATTGGTATCTCTGGATTGGATTTTTTCAAATGATACGAACGGATGGAGCGTCTCGATATGCCCGCCGTCCGGCAACTTCACCGCAAGTCCGGCGAAGGTCTCGACATCCTTCACCCCTCGTGCGGATTTCGCTTCTTGCAAAGCCTTGTACACGGCCGTGTCGCTTTTTTCCTGCGTATCAAGAAACACGCCGACACGATACGTATCGACCAGATCCACTAGTCCGCCGATGTGATCTTCATCCGGATGAGTCGCCACCACCGCTTCGATACTATGATCCCAAAACGGCATATGCTTTCCTAATTGTTCCAAAAGCACTTTCCCGCTCCGCCCGCCATCGATAAGCATCTGATTGCTCCCCTGGCTGATGAGGATAGCATCGCCCTGGCCGACATCGAGAAACAGTACCTTGGTATCGGAAAAATCTCGCCACCACAGCCACAGCATCGCGCCCAGTACGAACGCGAAGAGTATCAGACAAATGCCTGCGATGTATCGGAATGATTTTTTAAACATACGTGTATAAAATATTCGCCAACGTACGATTCGCGCGTAGAGTATGAGTACCACCCCTTTCGGGAGGCTTGCGAGACTGTCGAGGTGAGCACGAGGAATTTTCTAGCAAGAAAATATCCGTACTCCCGAAAGGGGTGGTACTCATACTCTACCTCTCTTCTCTTCTTTGCAGTAACTTCATTCTCAAGAAAAATATACCACCGAAAAGCAGCACATACCATATGCAAGCCGCTTGTACGCCAAATGAAGGCGTGCTCACGGATGCGAACGATTGTCCGCCCAATACTTCAATCACTCCCATCATATATCGTAAAACCAAAAATACTATCAACCCGAAAAACTGTGCCAAAGGTGCAAAGATAAAACCGAAAAGAGAGGCAAGAAAACCGAAAAGCATCGCAATAGGAATCACTGGCAAAACAAAAAGATTCGCCAGCAAAGAAAGGGTGGGGAAAGCTTGAAAATTATACAGGATAATCGGCAAAACGAAAGCTTCCGCAGAAATCGTCATCCATAAAATTTCCTGAAGCGGGGCTGGGACAAGCGAGTGTTTTGAGGAAGCGCTTTGCTCAAACAGTGGCAGACACACAAGTATCCCGAGCGTCGCCAAAAACGAAAGCTGGAAACCCAAATCATAGCGGAGCAGAAGCGGATTCCACCACAACATCATCGCCAAAGCGGCCGACCACAATCGCAAACCGTTCGAGACGCGGCCAGTATAGCTCGCCAGAAGTACCAATCCTCCCATCAATCCTGCACGCACCGCCGAAGCACCCGCGCCCGTCATCACCACAAAGACCGCGATACCGATACCTGCAAACCACAATGCCTGCCTTCGCCACAGTCCGCACAGTATCGCCAGCAAAAACAAACACTCTGCCACGATCACCACATTCGCCCCCGACACCGCCACAATATGTGTCATCCCCGTCCGTGAAAAAGCGTTTTGGGTCTCCTTGGTCAAATAGCCGTTCCCGCCAAAGAGCAGCCCCTTACCTAAGCCCGACTCCGGATAGGCCACCACCGCATCGAGCTTCTCTTCCAACACGCTTCGCATTCGCAGTATCGTGCGCACGAAACCATTGCCTTCATCCGAACGTTCCTTATGCCAGGCTTTCGGATAGCAGGTGTATCCGACGCCCTTCATCGCCAGATACATCCGGTAGTCGAAATCCAGCCCGACATTACTCGGGATTTTCAAAGGGCATTCGATCGTGAGTACATCACCATAATGAAGCGATTCGTAAACCGAAAAATATCCCGATACCAACGTATCCGGACAAGTATTCTCGGTGCACTGCGTGAATCGAAGCGTCGCTTCTTGCGAGCGCTCTTTTTCTTCTGGTGGACGAACGACCGTTACCGTTCCTGACACGCTGTATTCTGGCAGTGGCGCTGCCCACTTGGTCCGTACTGCCTGCGCATGCGCATACCCGGTGCCCACAAGTATCAATGCTATCGCCATCCCTCGAAGCGTCCGGGAGCGATACCATACCGCCAACATACTGGCGCCCAATAATACGCATACAGGCATCAAAAACGGCGCGTCCATAAACAGTCCCACACCGATACCAAGAGCATACCCTCCGAAAATCAGATGCCATAGCATAAGCCGCCACTATACTACTTCGTAATATCAACTATTTTCGTCCGCGCGGTTTTTCCGCCGACGATACCGATCAAACTTTTGGCAACACGGAAGTGTTTCGAGAGCACTTCTATCAGCCTTTCATTTGCTGCGCCCTTGACCGGAGAAGCGGTCAATCGCACCCGATATTCACCTTCGCTGATTTGCTCGACGGCGTCGCGGGAAGCTCGAGGCGTCACCCGTACATATATCCGCATATATTTATCAAAAAATGTAGTCTTTCTGTACGCGAAAACGTGTTGTTTCGAGTACAGTTCTAGGCGCAAGTGAGAACCGGAGTAAATCGTACATATGGTACGATGTCGAGGATCGGAACTTGGAACGACGAAATGTGCCGAAACAAAACGTTTTTACTTCAGTTTCTCAAACTCTTTTTCGAATGACTTAATACTTCCGAATGATTTGTACACACTCACAAAACGGATATAGGCTACATCGTCGATAGCGCGCAATTTCTCCATAACAAGCTTGCCAATTTCCTTGCTGGCAATCTCATCGATCTTTTTCATCGACAATTCGCTCTCGATAGCCCCAAGCACCTTGGCTAATTTCTCCTCGCTCATCGGCCGCTTCTCGAACGCGCGGGAGAGTCCGCTCCGCAATTTCTCACGATTATATTCTTCCTTGCGCCCGTCGCGCTTAATGACGGACAAGCGGAACATCTCCACTTCCTCATAGGTGCTGAAGCGGGCCGTGCAGGATTCGCACTCCCGACGACGACGGGTCACTTCCCCATCTTTGGTTTCACGGCTGTCTACCACGCGGGTTTCCAGATGACGGCAAAACGGACAACGCATACTTCTTTCACGTTTAATAACAATACTGTCAGTATATCACACACAGAAACTTTCGCGCGACTGAAATGTTACTTGAAATTGACAAAATAAAAAAAATGTACCATAATACAAGTATCGATAGCTCAGATGTGGGTATATCATACCTCGTGAATTATTGAACTGTTGTTTAACAACATGCCCTCAAAACCATAGCCAGGAGACATACCATGTCTAGAGAATCGAAGACAAAAATACTTACCGTACTGCATACGTGCTTTTCAAATAAACTGACAAATAACACCAAACCACCTCGTGTAGCCTTTAGTACATTCCAAATGAGGTGGACTGCAAGAGGAAATCCTACAGAAGAAGTCCTCAATTCACTCAAAGAGTGTATATTGAAAAGTGTAAGGTTAATCGTTGGTAATACAGACACTGTCATAGTCATACTGGGATGGGACTATGCAGAATCCGAAATTAAAGAGTGTGACATCGCCATACATAACACCGTACTTTTTAGTAAGCTTGCAGCGGATAATGGGTTATTTGTCACAGAACAAGACCTCAGAGAAGCACAAAAATCATCTGATAAAAAACTTTCAAAAATATTCCAGAAGAGAGATCTTGAAGGAGCGGTGAATATATTCGGGGGTATTCTAAATTCAAACCGGATGAACCCGTAATCGTAATCGGATGATAAGTTATTCATCTCTCGCCTGCCGCCCATCAGTCATTGCAACTGCGAGAAACTGGGGGCGGTTTTTACTTACCCACGTTTGGGAAAGAGAAGACTAAGAAGAAAGAAGCACAGCGCCACCAGGACAATCGCACCGCCGGACGCGATATCGAGCATATATGAAAGCAAGAGACCAGTGATGACCGAGAGTATGGAGAAAAACAGCGCAAAGCCGAAAGTCTGCAGGAAGCTTCTTGCTACTTGCATCGCCGAAAGTACCGGCATCACCATCAGCGCCCCCACCAAAAGCACTCCCACCATCTGCATCGAAAGCGCCACGGTGCAGGCCGCCAACATCACGAGGACAAGATTGAGCGCATCGACGGGGACGCCACTCACCTTGGCTAAGTCCTCATCCAAAGAAATGAGAAACAGCTGGCGATAAAAAAATGTGCAGAACGTAACCACCACCACACCAAGCAAACTAATAAGCCACACATCATTTTCGCTCACAGTCGACAAACTCCCGAAAAGAAAATTGAGCAGATTGACATTGAAACCCTTGGCAATACCGATAAGCACCACTGCGATAGCAAGGCTTCCCGAAAGAAAAACCGCCAATACCGACTCACCAAACATCTTACGCTTCTGACGCAGCCGCTCGATACCAAAGGCTGCTCCCGCAGACACGAAAAGCGCCGTGAGCACCGGATTAAGCTTGAGTAAAAACCCGATTGCCACACCCATCAGCGACACATGCGAAAGCGCATCCGCAAGCAGTGAGTACCGACGCACCACCAAAAACACTCCGATAAGCGGCGCGATGATCGAGAGCAGTATCCCTGCTTCGAAAGCGCGGAGAATAAAATCGAATTGGAACATTTCGAGGAACATAGTTTGGTATCACGGTGATTTAATGATTATGCTCGTGATGGATATACTTCATATCCTCGCCATAGAGCTGTTTGAGGTAATCGCCATCGATGAATGCCCGGCTATCCACATGACACACTAGTCTCCTATTGACACAAATCACCGTCTTCACCTCGCGCGCCACCACCTCCAAATCATGCGAGACCAACACGATAGTCATCTCGTGTTTCTGATTGAGCGCGGAAAGCAATCGATAGAAACGATCCTGTGCCTGCGCATCCACACCGGTCGTGGGCTCATCGAGTACCAGCAGTTTCGGACGCGACACCAGGGCGCGCGCGATAAACACCAATTGCCGCTCTCCTCCCGACAGCGTCCCGATCATCCGATTTCCCAAATCAGAAATTTCCGCGACATTCATCGCCCAAGCAACTAGCTTATCATCGGCCGCTTCCTTACGAAAGAAATACTTCTTGCGCGGAACCAAGCCGCCCTCAATCACCTCGCGCACCGTCGTGGGAAACGACGCTTCTCCGCGTGCGACGTGCTGTGGCACATAGCCGATCAGTTGCCACTCGCGGAACTGGGCGATATCTTTGCCGAAGAGTTGCGCTGTTCCCGAATCGGCTGCAAGCAGTCCGAGCATGATGCGTAAAATAGTGGTCTTGCCGCTTCCATTGCCACCGACCAATCCCACATAGTCCCCTTCTTCCACCGAAAAAGAAATATCTTCCAACACCTGATTGTGCGGATACGAAAAATTGATATTCGAAAATTCGACGCATTTATTGGCCATGACAATCCATCGCTATCTGTAAATTATGCAAATTCTCGCGCATCACTGAGATATAGTTTTTACCCTGAACCGACTCTTCCGGTGTCAGTCCTTCCAAGGGATTGAATACCAGTGTCTGCGCACCAATCTCACTCGCCAAGGTATCTGCCAATCGCGGACTGACCAATGTCTCGAAAAAGATGTATTTAATCTGTTTCTGTCGAGCCAGCGCCGCCAAATCCGCCAATTGCCGTGTCGACGGCTCGCTCTCGGGAGAAAATCCCGTGATGGAAAGCGTCTCGAATCCGTATTCTTTCGACACATACCCGAAAGCGGCATGCGAGGTGATGATAGTCTTATTCGAGCACACGGACAAACCATCGCGATAGGATCGATCAAGCGCCTGCAGTGATTGAGTGTATGCTCTTGTATTATCAGTATACACGCCCTGATGGTTCATATCAACGCTGCTCAAAACATCTTTGATGGCATTCACTTCTTTTTCTGCCAAGACCGGGTCAAGCCAAAAATGCGGATCGATCACTTGTGACGTAGTATCATCCGAACCGCCATCAAACCCAAGCGCCTTGCTCATCACTAGCACCTTCACGCCTTTGTTTTCCAAATCAGGACGGATTTTTTCCGCCCATGCATCCATCCCTGCGCCGTTGATCACAAACACATCCGATGCGTAGATAGTTGCGATATCCTGCGGTGTCGGCTCATAATCATGCGGCTCGACGCCAGCCGGCACAATCACCGAAACGCTCACCAAATCACCGCCCACCTGACGCGAAAATTCACCCAAAGGATAAAAACTCGCCGCAACATGCACCTTCGTCTCTTTAGGCGCAGCATCACTCATTGGCGCAATCCTATGCGATCGATAGATATACGCCCCGGCCAGCATAAACAATACAAGCAATATAGTACTGAGGATAAGAATCATCTGCCTCATAAGGGTCGTGACAATAAGCGATAAAGTTCTTCTTAAACACCTTTAGCATAGCAGTATCGCGCATGAAAGTAAAATAAAAAAACACCTTGCTTTTCCCCTGTTTTGGACTATACTAAAGATACTGACTCTTTACTTTACACCCTTATGACCCTCGAAGATGTTTTCAAAGCATCGAAGTTCCCGCTTTCCAGTGAAGGAAAAAAATTCATCACGGATGCTTTTACGGTGGCAAGCGAAGCGCATAAGGGGCAAAAACGAAAATCCGGCGCCGACTATATCGAACACACCCTCGAAACCGCTAGGATTCTCGCGGAAATCGGTATGGAATCGCGTACTATCGCGGCCGGTCTGTTGCACGATGTCCCCGAGGACACCGATTTCACCCTCAATCAGGTCAAAGAAAAATTCGGCGTCGAAGTGGCGGAACTGGTGGACGGTGTCACTAAGCTTGGCAAGATAAAACTGCGTGGCTCCCGCGAAGAATACTTCCTTGAAAACCTGCGGAAGATGTTCCTTGCAATGGCGGCTGATATCCGCGTCGTCATCATCAAGCTGGCCGACCGCTTGCATAATATGCGCACCCTTGATCACCTCGCTCCCGAAAAGCGCGAACGTATCGCCCGCGAGACAATGGAGATCTACGCGCCTATCGCCAATCGCCTTGGCATCGGCGAAATCAAAGGCGAACTCGAAGACCTGTGCTTCAAGCACCTCGATCCGGAAAATTACGCCATCACCAAAAAGATCGTCAAAAAATATATCCACGAAAGCGACGAGTACATCAAGCGCGCTGTCGATGCCTACGAAAAAGATCTCAAGAAAGAAAGCATCCCGTTCGTAGAAATCAGCGGCCGCAGCAAGCACCTCTATCGCCTGTTCAAAAAACTCCAGCAGCACGATATGGATATCACGCGCATCTACGATCTGGTTGCTATCCGCATCATCGTGCCCACCATCACTAACTGCTACGAAGCGCTCGGACTGGTACACAAAAAGTACCGCCCGATGGTCGGCCGTATCAAAGACTACATCTCTCTCCCCAAGCCAAACGGCTACCAGTCACTCCATACCACCGTCTTCGGTCCCGAGCACCGCATCCTCGAAATCCAGATCCGCACGCAGAAAATGCACGACGAAGCGGAATTCGGTATCGCCGCCCACTGGATATACACCGAAAAGGAAAGCAAGACCTGGCGCAATTTCATCTTCCGCAAAAACACTCCGATTCCTAATAAAGAACTCGAGTGGGTCAAGCAGCTCCAGGAATGGCAGAAAGAAATCGGCCGCGACGACGACGAATTCCTCAAGAGCCTCAAGATCGATTTCTTCAAAAACCACATCTTCGCCTTCACCCCGAAAGGCGACATCATCCACTTGCCCGAAGACGCAACGGTGGTCGACTTCGCCTATGCCATCCACAGCGAGGTGGGCAGCCATATCACCGGCGCCAAAGTCGACCGAAAAATGGTCCCTCTGGACTACACCATCCAAAACGGACAGGTCGTCGAAATCCTCACCTCCAAAGAAACCAGGAAACCCAATCGCAAATGGCTCGAGTCCGTCAAGACTTCCGCCGCCAAATCCCACATCCGTCACCAACTCAAGAAAGAAAAAATGCCTTAAGGGCATTTTTTT
>CAZUWR010000022.1:0-11266 GCA_964624415.1 uncultured Bdellovibrionales bacterium
GGCCGTTGTAGCTCAGTTGGTAGAGCACGTCCTTGGTAAGGACGAGGTCACCGGTCCGAATCCGGTCAATGGCTCAGGGTAAAGGAAGACGAGGTCATCCCGATACCCATCGGGATCAATGGCTCAGTGCAAAAGAATTTATTTTTTAAAGGGAGAAATGTATGGGACAGATCAAGGATACGATGGCTAAGATGAAATGTGTCGAGTGCAAAAACATCACGCATCATACGAGCCGCAACAAGAAGAAAGTCAAAGAGAAATTGGAATTGAGCAAATTCTGCAAGTGGTGCCGTACGAATACCAAGCACACCGAGAGCAAATAGACTATTTGCAGAGGAAGCATTCTTGTATTTGAGTGAAGTTCTAGGCATGGAGAAGGTATTTCCGGAGGCGTAATGGCATTACGGTGACGGGAATACAGAGGCTCCATAACGACGAAATTTGCCAAATACAAGTATGCTTCAATAGGGAGTGTCGTATAATGGTAGTACAACGGTCTCCAAAACCGTTTGCGTAGGTTCGATTCCTACCACTCCTGCAAAAAACAAAAAACACATGGCCTTATCGTCTAGCGGCTAGGACATCAGGTTCTCATCCTGGAAACAGGGGTTCGATTCCCCTTAAGGTCACACGAAAAAACCTCCACTTTTGAGTGGGGGTTTTTGCTCCTCAATCGTTTCGATGTTACAATGAGGGGCATAAATGGATAGGCAATACGACAACTATGGATATTCAAGCGGTACTGAAGGAATACAAACAGCAATTTGATATCGAATTGGCCATATATTTCGACAAAGTGATCGCGGAGGTGCGAGAGAAAGATGTTTTTGTGGCGGATGCTTTGGAATATATTAAGACCTTCGCGCTTTCGGGCGGCAAGCGGCTGCGTTCGACACTTATGTACTACGGCTATGTGGCGGCCGGCGGCCAAGACAAGGAGAAAATGATCAAAGCGGCACTGAGTGTCGAGCTCATTCATATCTTTCTCCTTATTCACGATGATATCATCGATCGCGATGCCCTGCGGCACGGCGTGGAAACAGTGCACGTGCGCTATGGCAAACTAGGAAAAAAACTTTTCCCGCATATCGAAGGCGATCACTTCGGCAACTCCATCGCGCTCATTATGGGCGATATGGTGCATGCGCTCGGCAACCAAGTGCTTTTTGAATCGCCTTTCGATCCAGCGCTCATACTCAAGGCCTTGTCGAAGCTGCAGTCCATCGTAGCGCTCACTGTTATCGGACAGACCAAAGACGTGTATATCGAATACGCCAAGCAGGCTACGGAAGGAGAGATTTTACGGATGTATGAATACAAGACCGCTCGGTATACGGTCGAGGGACCATTGCATCTGGGAGTTATTTTAGCTGGTGGCGACACCTCTTTGCTCGAGGGGCTGAGTCGCTATGCCATTCCGCTCGGTATTGCGTTTCAAATACAGGACGACATTTTGGGCATTTTCGGTTCGGAAGAAAAGCTCGGCAAGCCGGTGGATTCGGATATTGTCGAAGGGAAATGGACGATGCTGGTCGCCTCTGCGATGCAGACCCTTAATCCCGAAGAAAAGAAAGAATTTTCGATAATACTCAATAAGGGAATAGCATTGACGCCCGAAGATGCCGATCGATTCCGTGCATTGGTACGCCAGTCAGGTGCTTTGACATACGCTCAGACCAAGGCGAAACAGTGTATTTCGGAGGGGCGTCAGGCTGTGTTAGAATTGAAAGGTATCGATGCCGAGGCCCGATCATTCTTGATCGGTGTCGCGGACTTTATGATGCAGCGCGAATACTAAGTAACGGTTCAAGTATGTCTTGACCAGTAGCGCAAAGCGCGGTACTCTGTATACTATGTAAGCCTTAAAAGATTGCCATGTCGGAACAGTTAAGCGAGCAAAAACCACTTCCCGTGCATGTGGTTATTATTCCCGACGGCAATCGCCGATGGGCGACGGAGCGCGGTCAAAAACCCTGGGAGGGTCACGAAGCGGGCGCTCAGAATACTGAAAAGCTTGTCCGTAAGGCACACTCGATGGGTATCAAGCACGTTTCTTTCTGGGGTTCATCGATAGAGAATCTCCAGAAACGGCCTCTTCAGGAAACGCAAGCCTTGCTCAAAATCTATACCAACTATTTCTCAAAGCTCTGCGATGATCCTGATACACATACCAATCAAGCGCATATCAATTTTATCGGACACTGGGAAGAGCAATTTCCATCGCCGCTCAAGAAAATCATCTACCGCTGCATCGAGACCACCAAGGAGTATGACCAGTGTTTCTTGAATTTTTTCCTCGCGTACAGCGGGGATGATGAAATGCTTCTGACCGTCCGAAAGATGGCCGAGCAGTATGGTACTAATCCATCCGCTATTACCCCGGATACCCTCAAGCAGCACCTGATGACAAAAGACCTCCCGCCCGTGGATCTGCTTATCCGCACCGGTGGCGAGCCGCACCTGAGCGCCGGATTTATGATGTGGGATATCGCGAATTCCCAGCTGTATTTCTCGGAAAAATACTACCCAGACTTCGACGAAACCGCCTTTGAAGAGGCTATCGAAGACTACCGCAATCGCGGTCGCCGGTTTGGGAAATAGGTGTCCAAGATACGCGTAACCGTAAAACATTTGACAAAAGTTGAATCTTTGCTACAATACAAAGTACACTAATAAAAAATTGCATAAAGAGCTTTAAATAGAGGTATTTTCTTGGGTGGTCTCCACTCAAGAGTTCCTGGGTGTGTTTCCTCTGTTTTTTGCATTTTACGGGTTTTTACCCTATGCAGAAAGCGAAACTATCGATATACTATGGCAAAAGGGAATGAGAAAGAAGTTATTCGGATGGAGGGAGAGGTGATCGAAACCTTGCCAAGTACGACATTTCGTGTAAAACTGGATAATGGACATGATGTCTTGGCGCATATCTCGGGGAGAATGCGTGTCAATTACATCCGTCTTTTGCCGGGTGATCGGGTAGTGCTTGAGATGAGTCCCTATGATTTGACCAAAGGTCGGATCGTGCAGCGGATGAAATAGTCCGTTTCCGCCGGTAAAATGATAATATTTGAAGTTTATGAAGGTACGAGCGTCTGTCAAAAAAATATGTGCGAAGTGCAAGGTGGTGAAGCGCCGGGGTAATATGTATGTCATCTGCCCGACCAATCCGAAGCACAAACAACGCCAAGGCTAGCGCCGGCGCGTCGCCAGTCCCGTCTTTAATTTATGAACATTGAGAACCTCGCGTATGGTCAGAATAGCAGGAGTCAACATTCCGGATAACAAAAGAATCGAAATCGCCCTCACCTATATTTTCGGTGTCGGTCTTTCCGTCAGTCAGAAAGTCCTGAGCGATACAGGTATCGACCCAAACACTCGCACTAAGGATCTGAGCAATGAAGATGCCAATAAATTGCGCGAGGAAATCGAAAAGAGTGTCCGCGTGGAAGGAGAATTGAGGCATGCTGTCAAGATGAATATCAAGCGACTCAAAGAAATCGGTTGCTATCGCGGATCACGACACCAAAAAGGTCTTCCGGTACGCGGACAGCGAACCAAGACCAATACCCGTACGGTACGTGGAAACGTGCGAAAGACGATGGGTAGCGGACGACGTTCAGCTGAAAAGACCTAAGACTTAGCCCTATTTTATTTACGATTGATAACCTATCCTAGTGTATGACTACTCAAGAGCTCAAAAATGATACCGTGGCCTCCGATGAAGTGATTGATGCTGCAGCTGCTCCAAAATCTGAAGATAACGCTCCTGCAAAGAAAAAGAAGAAGATTAAGAATCAGATTCTGAAAGGACGCGCCAGTATCCAGTGCACCTACAACAACACCATCGTATCGCTGTGCGATATCAATGGCGCTGTTCTGGCATGGTCAAGCTCCGGACACCTCGGTTTCAAGGGAGCGAAGAAGTCGACCCCGTATGCTTCCACACAGGTGGTGGCGGAAGTTTCCGAAAAAGTGAAGAAGTATGGTCTGCAGGAACTGGAAGTGTTTGTAAAGGGTGTGGGAAGCGGTCGCGAAGCGGCTATCCGAGCCTTGGCTAACAACGGTTTCAATATTCTGACCATCAAAGATATCACACCGGTCGCACACAATGGCTGCCGTCCGCGCAAACCGCGTCGAGTCTAAAGAAAGTTTTTAAACAGCGTGATTATTTCGTTTTTCAATACCTATGGCAAGAATTCAGGATAAATGTAAATTGTGCAGGCGAGCAGGGGAGAAACTCTTTTTAAAGGGTGATCGCTGTGTTGGTCCGAAGTGTGCTATGGTGCGCAAGCCCTATGCTCCGGGAGCTCACGGTAAGAGCATCTCTCGTTCTTTGAGCGAGTATGGCAAACAGTTGGCTATGAAGCAGAAGATCAAGCGTATTTACGGTGTGATGGAGCGACAGTTCCGCAAGCACTTCGAGGAGATTCAGCACAAAAGCGGTATCACAGGTGATTTGCTCCTGACCCGACTCGAGATGCGCCTTGACAATGTCGTGTACCGATTAGGATTCGCTCCTTCCCGTGCATTGGCCCGTCAGCTGGTGAGTCACAAGATGTTCTCGGTCAACGGTATTATGCTCAATGTTCCTTCCGCGAAAGTGAAGGTAGGCGATGTGATTGCTGTCCGCGACCTCAAGAAAGACAAGACTTACATCAAAAATCAATTGGAAACACTGAAAAACAAGAAAGACGTACCGACCTGGCTTGATTTGGACGCCGCAAAGCTCGAAGGAAAAGTTATCGCCTTGCCTGCGCGCGATAGCATCGGCATCAATGTCGATCCGCAGATCGTTGTTGAGTACTACTCGAAATAAGCTCCATTTCGAGTTCATTTACATTGTTTTCGAACTTTTTAAGAAACGTCAAAGGATAACTATTATTAACTGAGTAAAAAGGTTATGCAGAGAATATCACTTCCTCACAAGCCAAAATACACTGCCATCAGCGAAAGCCATGGCACGTTTGAAATAAACGGGTGCTATCCCGGATATGGCCCTACGCTCGGCAACGCCTTGAGGCGAGTTTTGCTTTCTTCACTGGAAGGCTCGGCTATCCGATCGGTCAAAATCGAAGGTGTGACGCATGAGTTCTCGACACTTCCTGGTATCATGGAAGATGTGGTGCAGATTATCCTCAACCTCAAGAAGCTGCGTTTTCGTATGCAAGGTGATGAGGCTATCAAATTGACCCTGCATGTCAAAGGCGAGGGTGCTGTGACTGCCAAATCCTTCAAGGGAACTTCGGACATTGAAGTGGTCAATCCTGAGCAGCTTATCGCAACTATCACCGATAAGAAGACTGAACTGACGATGGAAATCGAAGTAGACAAGGGTCTCGGATATATTCCTGTCGAACAGCAGGAGCGCGAGGTCAAGGAAATTGGCGTGATCGCTATCGACGCTATCTACACCCCTATCCGCCGCGTCAATTACGATGTGGAGAATATGCGCGTGGGAAAGCGTACGGACTTCGATAAAGTGACGCTTGAAATCGTGACCGATGGAAGTATTTCTCCGCAGGACGCCTTCTTCAAAGCAGCCGCTATCTTAGTTGAGCAGTATTCTGCTTTGTCCGGATTGGATGTGGCTGAAATAGAGACTCCTGAGGAGGTTCGCGAGATCGACAAGGAAGCGGCTTCTATTGTTTTGGTAGCCGATATGGACGGAGTGTCCGCTAAGGCAGCCAAGATCTTGGCTGACAATGGTATCAAAACCATCAATGATGTCGCCAAGCAAACGGAAGAGAGTCTCGCTGAAATCGATGGCATTACCGCCAAAGCCATCAAGGATATCAAGAAAGCCCTCGAGTCAAAGGGATTAAGTCTTAAGTAAACTACCAAAGAAAAGCGATCGAGAGGACATACATCTTGGTAGCTGATATTGTATACGCATATGAAACACAGAGTAGCAGGACGAACGCTCGGCAGAGAACGGAATCAACGAAAGGCTCTCATCAAGACGCTTTTGGGAAGTTTGGTTATGCATGAGCGCATCACTACGACCGAGGCCAAGGCGAAAGAAATGAAGAATTTCATCGATCAGGTTGTCAACAAGGCCAAGGAGGCTCGCAGCGATGAGGACCGCCAGGTAGCTCTTTTGCGAAGACTCAATCAGGATCTTCCTACGATGGCTGCCAAGAAAATCCTCGGCGATTTTGCAGAGCGATTTGCCGGAAGAGAGAGTGGCTATGTCCGTGTTGTGAAGCTTGAGCCCCGCAAGACCGATGGTGCTCGGATGGCTATTATTGAATTTGTATAAAACGTGCGTTTAAGAATCTAGTTATGACAACAAAGAAATCAATCAATCGAAGATATCACCTGTTTGACGCACGAGGCAAAGTACTCGGTCGTTTGGCGACTGAAATTACACGCGTGGTGAGCGGAAGAGGAAAAGTCGACTTCGCGCCGCACATCGACGGAGGTGATTTCGTGGTGGTTATCAATACGGATGAGATGATCGTGA
Source organism: uncultured Bdellovibrionales bacterium (assembly GCA_964624415.1). Lineage (GTDB taxonomy): Bacteria > Patescibacteriota > Minisyncoccia > Moranbacterales > UBA1568 > JAQTRS01. The sequence continues at coordinate 6,464 of CAZUWR010000022.1, forward strand.
CCGGTAACAAGCAAGATGGCAAGATGTACCATCGTTTCAGCGGATATCCGGGCGGTATCACTTCGATTTCTTTTCGCGATCAGATGAAAAAGGATTCACGAAAGATTTTGTACAGCGCCGTGTACGGTATGCTTCCGAAGAACAAGCTGCGGGATCGTATGACCAATCGCTTGCTGCTCTACAAGACAGCCGAGCAGCCCCATCTGATTCATGTAACGGAAGGAACAACGGTTTAATTTTCAAAAGGTAATTTTTTCAAGTATGGCAACGACGAAACAAGCTCAAGTAAAGACTGCCCCGAAAGCAAAGAAAGCTGCTACCGATGAGGTATACTTCTATGCTGTGGGACGACGAAAGACCGCGACGGCGCAGGTGCGCTTGTATGTGGATGAGAAGGCTTCCGAGCCTGGCGTGACGGTGAATGATCGAGAAGGAAAGGAATATTTCCCGACTGACCAGCTGCAGAATATCTTTATGGCTCCGTTTCGTGTGTTGGGAGCAACAGGATATCGTATCACTTTGCTCGTTCGAGGAGGCGGTGTGCACGGGCAGGCTGATGCCGCTCGTTTGGCCATCGCTCGCGCACTCATCAAGCTCGACATCGGCAACCGTGCTTTGCTCAAGGCCAACGGACTCTTGGTTCGCGATTCACGCGAAGTGGAGCGCAAGAAGCCGGGACTCAAGAAAGCCCGCCGATCTCCACAGTGGAGCAAGCGTTAGTCTCGTTTCATCTTTGTCGCCATACCTTTCAAAAAACCTCCCTTCAAATGGGAGGTTTTTTGTTTTAAGAATCAGGGATGCTGTACCTTTTTGAGGTTACAAATACAACTACTGGTTATCTTATTTTTTAGTATCAAGATTATATTTCAAGAGCAGTGATCTACTGTTTTGAACAGTATCTTCGTTTGAGTAGTCGCTCAATTGAAAGAGAATTGAACTATTGTCTTTATCATAAGAACAGTTAACGCTCATAAAGCCTTTAGTTTGAGAGTTTTCGAGCAAATCGTATTCAATTTTAAATTCAGGAACAGAGTAAATTTTTCCTCCTGGCCCACTAGACATACCCGAACTTGAACACATGTAGAGATATTTTTCGTCTGGGGTAAATTCAAATATGCCCGCCTCTGATAAGTCGTTAGCTAATGTACCCCCAAGTTTTTCATTTTTCTTAGTATCGTAGATATATCCTACGGACCATTCCCATCCAGACATCGAATAAGTAAGGTATCTTCCAGTAGGTGAAAACTGTGGCTGAGAAAAGTGCTTCACATTCGATATGTTTTGGTAGTTGCTATCATAGTGAGCATCACCTTGATCTATGATTACTTCTTTACCATTTTTGTTTAAGAAAACATAATTTTTATCGCCTCTCCTAGCTGCGTATGCTGTTATTTTTCCAAACCTTGAAATGTCAGTCGTGTATTCCTCAAGGAATACTGTTTTTACAATGTTATTACCGACATCCATAATGACGTGAAATTCCATCTTGGATGAATTATGATCTTGATATTGCACGTGAAAATCATAACGATTTTTACCGATAGATTTAAAATCAAATGGTTTCGCAAAATATACATTTTGATAGCGTGTTTTGTATGCATCAAAGTTTGTATTTTTTTTATCAAAATACATAGCGTAAGCCTCATTAAGTTTCCCAGAATCTATGAACCAGTAGTATTGTTTAATAGTTGTGATATTTTCGTCCTCACCTGGAATTTTTACAAATTCGCTTTGTTTTTTAGATACTGGCTTGAATGCGATTATGTTTTTAGTGAACTGTTCAAATTCATTTCGCTCTCGATCAACTTGCTCTCGATTCTTTGTAGGGAGCCCTTTATCGACAGTGGTGGTTTTGTTGCTATCAAAAAATGCGTCAAGAGTCTCTAGATTTTCATTGATTCCAATAGCTTGATCAACTTTTTGACTTATTAAGACGTTATCAAAGTACCCATTAGCAATTTTTTTAAAAGAGAGGAATCGCAAATCATAATTATAGAGAGTGTTACCGGTGCTGTATGTAAAGTTATTTGTTTCATTTGTTAAGACCTCCTTTATTTCATTTTTACAATTAGAGTAGATCATTTTTAAAGTATTAGGATACATTTCGGGTGTGTACTTATAAGTGTATCCGATAGAGTAATCGCAAATATCACCGTCATTCCTTAGTGAGGTTATAGCATCAGTGACGCCTGATTCATAATAAATATTAGGTTCATTGATGTCTCTTTGACTTTTACCACTATATCGATTGTTAAAAAATTGCATATGCAAGCCAACATTTTTTTCAAAGGTGATACTGATCGAATTGTCATAATAAGTGTTTTGTTCTGTAAATGCTTCCTGTATGGTTGCTATATCAGTTATATTTTTTAGCGGTGTGGTGCCGGGCTCTCCCCATTCAAGTGGATAGCAGAAGGCAATGCCAAGAGTATCTTGATGGTATTCTTGCCAACCATTTTGACAATTTAGTTCTGGTATAGAGCTAGAGACAACCTCTGAACCTTGACGTCCATCTGTCGGTATTACTGCAGACGAGTTTTTATATTGATCTGAATAAGGCAGTGTAATGTTATTTAGTTTGGTTATGATCAAAAAAGCTGTAGCAGCAAGAATTGCTAAAATTATGACGATAAAAAAACTACGCTTCTTAATCATATTATTTTTTTATTTAAAGATATGTGACGATCTTTTCTAATTAAAGCAAAAATAAGTGTAAGGATTTACTTCGTTGTCCCGAAGAATCCCGAGACCTTTTCGGGGAAGTCGATAGAATGTAAGGCATGCTGTTGCAGCGAGCCTTGCGTCGTGGTATAGAAGAGCATGCTCTTGTCGAAGTTGCTCAGGATCTGATTGGGCTGCTGCTGCAGCGTGATAATATTCATGATGCTTTTCTCTCCGCGAGTATCGAGCTCAATAATCTTGATGATGTTGCCAACCGAAAAGGTGACATGCTCATAGTCCTTGGCCCAGTGCACATTGTCGATATTTTGTGAGAATCGTCCTATAGTGAGCGAAGTTCTTGCTTGCCTGAGCGGTTGCGTTTCCCAGTCCCGGTTGAAATACACGGACATTTCCCGGTCGGTCCAGTAGAGCAGTTTTTTGCCATCATCGGAAAACTGAGCGCCTTTGACATCAGCATTGATGGTGAAGGTGTCGATAGCCGCATCGTTTTTGTTGTAGACGAACATTTTTCCGTTGAAGTAGTTGATGAGAACGATACGGTTCTGATCATAGGCGATGACCGAATAGCGCTCATCGCTGGTATCCGTGAAGGGGAGTGTGGCGATTTGGATATGCGATTCCAAATCATTGACCGATGTTTTGTAGACATTGTGACTCGGGGATGGCTCGAAAATATACAGGTCGTTTCCGGAAATATCGTAACTTTCGACATTTTGCGCGAGAACCTGCTTATCCTGAGGGCTGTTGATATCGACTTCGTAGAGGGTTGTCCCGGAGAGCGCGATTAAAAAGGTGTTGCGCGAGGAATCCCATCGGACGCCGCGCAGGTCTTCAAGTCCTGTGATTTCATTGAGATTGAGCGCTTCTTTGGTAGTGTTGTTAACGATGAAGTAGTTCTTGGCGTTATCGCGCACAGCCGGGACACTGACATAATCGGCATCGATGGACCATTCGATATTTTCCTTGTCATCCCGATTGAAGGCATAGTCGGTGGCGGTGAAGATAGATACGGTTTCATTGGCCTCGGTATCGAGCGTATTGACCGAAAAACCGCCGGTATCGGGCGTCGAAACATAGGCTAAGAGCGTGCTTTTTGGTGATGGGAACACCTTGTCGATAGGCTGCGTATCATAGGCTGTTTCGGGGTACTCGTTTCTTGTGAGCATCACGTTCCAAAACTCGGTGGATATGCCGCTATTGACAATGAATTTCTTGGACCAGGTTGTGTAGCCATCGGCGCGTACCTCGATAAAGTGCTCGCCAGGGTTTAGTCCTGCTACGTGATAGGATCCGTTGAGCTGATTGATATTGGCCTTGGTAGCTTCCTTGTCGACCACGATATCGACCGTGGCGGGATTGGACTGGATGGTGACCGAACCGGTATAGATGAAGATACCCCGCTGCATACTGTAGCGATAACCGAGGGTGTAGAACACAAGTAGGCTGGCCGTTGTGAAAAAGGAACAAACGAACAAGACGAAAATAAGGTGACGGTACAGGGGTTTCATAGGTATTTTTTGGCTATAAAAAGGGTAATTATGTATGCTTACAGTATATCAAAACGACGCTATAAATCAAGCGAAAATGTCTGAAGCTGTCATTCCCGCGAAGGCGGGAATCCAGAATGTAGGAGAGGGGGTGGACAAGAATCTGATTTTCCTTTAGACTGTAAAAAGTAGGAAACAGGCCCTGAGAAGATCGTTCAGAGGGCCAGCGTTTTTTAAAAGTCTATACCTGGGCCCTTAGCTTAGTTGGTACCCGCCCGAACGTACCGTTCGGTACGGGCGGGGAGCGCCGCATTTGCAATGCTATGTCATATTTTGTTTATGTATTACAAGATGAACATGGGCGGCTTTATAAGGGTATGACTAAAGATATAGAAAGAAGATTAAAAGAGCATCGAGGCGGACACACAAAAACCACCAGTCGAATGACGCATCTTACGCTCGTCTATAAAGAAGAGTATGCTTCTTTTGAAGAAGCAAGGAAAAGAGAAATCTATTTAAAATCTGCTGCAGGGAGGCGTTTTTTGAAAATACACATACCTGGGCCCTTAGCTTAGTTGGTAGAGCGCCGCATTTGCAATGCGGAGGTCATCGGTTCGAATCCGATAGGGTCCAC
>CAZUWR010000023.1:0-11029 GCA_964624415.1 uncultured Bdellovibrionales bacterium
CTCCATCGTCTTTAATCCTCCACAGATACGCTTGAGTAACGACTGTTTTATTCTTGTCCTTCGTCCCCTTGCCGGTATTCTTGGCCTGCATGCGCCACTCGGCGTTTTGCAGATCAGCAAAGGTAAAGTCATGATCATGAGAACCCTCACCTGAAGTCAGCTTCCGCATCCACAAATCATTAACAACCATATTAGGGTACTTCGTGCCTTTCTTCAAAGACGAAGTATTCAGACTGACCGGATGACTTGAGAAAACAGGTACACCTTCAGGGAGTTGGCTGTCAAAGCCGTAGACGGTTGGAAATGCCTCGGTGGAACTTCCCGGTAATCGCAAAAGTCCATCCGCATACACAAAAGCTTTCGACCTTTGCGTGATACCAGCAACATACTGCGCCTCGGAAACACCGTTGGCTTTAGCTGTATTTGTCAGAGCTGAGAAGCTTTGAGTGATCAAAAGCAATGCCCGTACCGGCAGAGGTAAAAAGGGCGCAACTCTAAGGATACCTTGCAGCGATCTTTCAAGACTGGATCGTTTATTCTCCGGCAAAGATTCAGGATGTTTCCATCCATTACTTACCGTTTCACAGGCTTGCGTTTTATCGGAAGCCGGAAGCATAAGCGGTGAAGACTTGGCCGTAACCCATACATTTGTCGCATTCTGACACAATCCATCGCTATCCCAAGCTACAGTACCACTCGGGCCATCGGCATGAGAGACTGTCGGTTCGGATGCCACGGTGTTATGAGGGGAGTTTTTTGGGTAGATGAAACCGAAAGTCTCATAAATCATATCGCTATCATTAACCTTAACTCTTGTCCAGTCACCTCCAGAAACATCCACAACTTTTTGTCCAAGACGAATTTTTCCATCAGGTGGTTTAGACCAGTTTGCGTGATCAATAGTTATCTCACTGCTACTCACTTTACTTGCAACAATAGCAACATGCCCTACAGGAAGTGTGGTATTTTTAAAAACTAACACAGAACCAACTTCTGGAACATGTCCTGTATTATAACCCTTACTTGGAGCGGCATCCCACCATCTGTAAGCATAGACCAATCCGCCAAAATCGCTCCATCCGTTTGCCTTGCAATAATCAACGCACTCCGTCGCCAATACATTAGTAAAGAATGACAACAAAAAAGTAAACACTACTACTTTGAAATGAATCTTCATTTCACACCTCTCTATAAATTGTTAAGGAACAAAATCCTTTTCGGAAATCCGGCACATTTCTCTGCCTTAAGAACCAGCTTTCTTTACAACTGACTCTTATTGGCAGAGAAAGTTGTTTACTCGAATTTTAGACTATTGAGAAGATGATCGAAATCACTTTGAATTTCACCCTCAGGATAGTACTGTTTGTTGATAAAGAGTACTTTTGAATCAGTGAGCGGAACGAGAATTTGTCTTGAACCAAAACCCATTTCTCGATTTTTATCGGTAATTATTTTAGCTTTTTTTCCATCAATCGTAGCATCTTTCACCATTTTTCCTTTTGCATATAGATTCCAAGATTTTTCAGCATCCTTTGAAGAAAGAATATAGAAATCGGTTTGATAACCATTTAAATCTGTATACCATATATACGCATCAGAAGATACTGATGTATTTGGATAGCTAGGAAGGAGATCGCCTCTCTTGCTAGCCGTAAAAAGACTTTTCATTGTTTCATAGGACATATCTTTCAACATATCCCACGTAAAATCCCAGTAATCTCCCGATGGCTGTCCACACATTGTATCTGTTCGCTTCACGCCAGCAGGATCTTTTGCATAATCAATAACAGAGACGTCATTACAGACTTCTTTTGCTTTAATATCCCCATCATAATTCGTTGCAAAGAAATCCCTCAGCTCTTCCGTGTTCATCTGTACTTCTCCGGAGTTTCTTGTTTCCGTGAGCCACTTATCGGGGACTTCAAAAGAGAATGCAACATCACCGTCGCTTACTGTCACTTTTTTATAATCACCTTCTAAATCACTTACGCCGGTAATATGGCTGCGAGCAAGTGTTTTATTACGCGTATCGAAATCCCTCTTAGCGGAGATTTCTACTTGTTCTTGCTCCGCCTGAGCACGCTCTTTCTGTGCTAAAGCATACCAAAACCACCCACCGGCCACGATGGCGATAATGAGTACTACAATGGCTACAATGAGCCTCTTTGAGATGTTTTGCATAGGATAATAGAGATTTCTTAAAGCTACATTTGAGAATAGCAGAGATGTGCATTATCGTCAAGGCTTAATCAAGGTATTTTATCCCTATTTTGAAAAGAAAATCTACACCCCGTAATACCCCTTGTACCAGTCCACGAAACGTTTGATACCTTCCTCTATATTGGTGGTCGGTGCCCAGCCCATCGCGCGCAGTTTGGCGATATCGGCCACGGTGGAAGGCACGTCGCCGGGTTGTATCGGCATCAGTTTCTGCTGCGCTTTGGTGCCGATGTTTTCTTCGATGACTTCGATGAATCGGGTGAGCTTTTCTTCGCGGTCGCCGCCGATGTTCACGATATCATACGGGAGATCAGCATCGAGGGTAGTGAGTATGCCCGAGACGATGTCGTCGATATAGGTGAAGTTGCGGGTCATATTGCCGAAGTTGTAGACTTCGATCGGAGCGTTCGCAATGATTTTTTCCGTGAAGCCAAAGAGTGCCATATCCGGTCGTCCCCATGGGCCATAGACAGTGAAGAAGCGTAGACCGGTGGTGTGTAGCCCGTATACATGGCTGTAGACATGTGCGAAAAGCTCATTGCATTTTTTGGTCGCGGCATAGGGCGAGATGGGCGTGTCAACGGAATCGCTTTCGGAAAACGGAAGCTTGGTGTTATTGCCATAGACCGATGAAGACGAAGCATAGACGAAATTTTGTATCTTGTGTTTCACTGAGGCATCGAGCATATTGAGTGTCCCGCGGACATTGACCTCTTCATAGAGGCGCGGGTCCAGAAGCGAGCTGCGTACGCCCGCCATCGCTGCCAGGTGTACCACCTTGTCGATTTTTTCGGTAGCGAACACGGTTTCGAGAAACTCTGTATCGCGGATATCGCCCGTTTGCAGGGTGAACTTTCCGGCGTAATCTTTCAGGAATATTTCCAGTCGATCATGTTTGAGCTTGGGGTCATAGTAATCGTTGAAATTATCAATCAGAACCACCTCGTCCGCGCGATCCATCAATGCTTTGGCTGTGGCCGATCCGATAAATCCGGCGCCTCCTGTTATCAGTACTTTCATATCATTTTTTATTCAAGGATAATATCCCTCAACCACCGCCCTAGCGGGGCAGGCTACGCTCGGGATGACATTGCTACTTTACTTTTTAGGTAATCATAATACTCCGTATTGTGCGCATTCTCGGTCGTGTAGTTGCGCAGAGCTTTCTCTCGCGCCTTCTCGCCCATCGCCGTGCGAAGCTTGGCGTCTTCGATAAGCGCGCTCAATGTATCTATCCATTCTTCTATCGTGCTGGCGACAAAACTATCCACACCATCCTCGATCGCCTCCCGATAAGGCGCGGTGGCCGAGGCGACGGTCGGCACGCTCACGATACCAGCCTCAAAAAACTTCAATTCCGATTTGGACTCGCAAAACGGATTACCTATTTCCAGCGGTGCGAGATTGATATCCACCGAGGCGACATTGGCAAAGTGTGCAGCACGCGGCGCATACGGGAGCTGTTTGATCCTGTCGGCAAATACACGGAGCTTACTTTCGGTCTCGAGCGGCCCGACGAGGAACAATTGCACCTGCGGATAGGTTTTAAGCACTTGCATCAAAGCGTCGGTGATGGTGGCGAAGTCTTTGTTGTGACTGATAGTGCCACTGAAATACCCAAGCTTGATAACAGTCTTCTTTGTGTCATCCGAAGTCTTACGATTGTCATCCTGAGCGTAGTCGAAGGATCTTTTTTTCGACAAACCTTCTGCGATCGCCACATCTTCTTGTGTCAATTTGTTGGGTACGAGAAAGACCCGCTTCCCTTGCTCGCGCAGTTTATCCGCCAGAAAATTCGTGGTCGTGGTACAGACCTGCACATACGGATCCTGCAGAATTTCCCCGCCCACACCGTGTTCATAGAGTTTTTTCTCCAGACTGTTCATCTTTTCGAAATAGTCCATATGCTGCAGGTACTGGGGATCGAAGACCAGATCGTCCGTTTCGAAGATGATTTCTTTGTGCTGCTCTTTGATACGCTTGATGAGCCGCGCGACGGATGGCGTGTAGAGTACGCGATGAAAAATGAATACGGAAAATTTATCCGCATACCCGGGAAGCAAAGGGTTGTCCTGCACGGTGATACCGGTCGACAGTCCCTGAAGTTCCAGCTCCTGTGCCACATGATGCGCCCGGTACAGAGCACTATCTCCCACTCCGCCGGTGATGAAGAGTACATCGCCCGAACCTACCCGTCGGAACAAAGCAAAGAATGCCTTGGAGACGCGCTGACCGCCCCGCCAGAGTCCCTCGCGTCGCAGCGTGTGAAAAGCCTTGCCGATTTTGATAAGAAAAAGTTTCATAGATTAACATTATGTATCATTCCCTCCAACTTTTCCGCCGAAGCGTCCCAGCTGAATTGCGCGGAACGGGCGTGATTGTCTTCGCCCAACCGTTTCCGTTTTTCGCTGTCGGATGCGAGCTCGATAATCACCTCGGCCAGTCCGCGTGCGGAAATATCTTGCGCCATCGGATGCGTGTCACCCAGATAGTCGCGGTTGTTGTGTGTCTCAAAACACGCGACCGGAAGCCCAGCGCCCATATACTGGAGCATCTTGCCGCTTGCCTGCCGCACCGACACGTCCTTAGGATCGACACCGATATCACTCGCTCGCAAGAGTTTGGGCAGATCGAAGTACGGGAGAGGTGAAATGAATGTCACTGAGGATGTGAAATCTTTGCCCTTGAAAAAAGGCTGTATCAAATCGAGCGGGAAACCGGCGATGACAAAATGGACATCCGGACACTGCTGCAATACCAAAGGCAAAGACTCAAGGAAATACCGAATGCCTTTATTGGGGATGAGAGCGCCTGTATAGGTCACGACTGTCTTGTCTTCGGGAAGGTTGAAATGCCTGCGCGCCTGCGCCTGTGATGGCAGCGACTGATACCAGGCATCATTGACACCGTCGAGCAAGGTTTCGGTCGGTTGAACCGTGCGGATAGCTCCGATTTCCTGAGTGTTTTCCCACGAGCTCGTCACCGCCACATCGCCCATCGTATCGATCCATCTTTCCACTCCCTGGAAGACTTTTTTCAAAAGACCCGCGCCCAGATACTGATGCGATACCATTTCTTTGGTCAGGCTGCCGTGAAAATCCGCCACCAAGATGATCTTGCGCCAAAACAAAAGCTTCTGGACTATCCACCCGATAGCCACACCCTCGTGCAGGTGCGCGTGTATCACGTCGGGCTTTTGGGTCCGCGCCAAGAAAAGCACTTTTTTGATAAGCAAAAGATCGAGTATGATTTTCTGCCAATCAGGGCCCGCCTCGAGCTTTTTGTACCAAAAAAGAAGCCGCCGGATGCGACGGACATCAATCCGCGTTTTCAGGTCTTTGGGCAGATCGGCTCCGATGTGATAGGTAGCGATAGTGATATGGTGCCCTCGTTTTTCCAATGCCAAAGCCTCCTCCAGGATGCGGATATGCGTGCCGCGATCGGCGAAAAACGGTGTCGGCGCGATAACGAGTATGTTCATAAAAACCGGTTGATAGGATATATGGCTCCATTGTATCACATATGCCCACAAAAAACCGCATCGGCAAGGAAAAACAAAAAAACAACGGCTAAGACTCTAGTCGTTGTTTGCAAATTGCATCAGTGGCGCGTCATCAGAGAAAAATACTCCCGAGGGATCACGGCTCTTGAGGTACATCTTTGTTAAGTCCCATTTTCCTTTATAGTATGGTCCGGAATCGATAGCACCTGCGCACTGCGTGTACACAGGACAAAAATGTGACATCGAAGCGCTCCGATAACAGCCGCTGCACCCTTTGTTGCCGATAAGCCACAAGGCATTGGACAATTCCACCTGCGACCATCCCTTCATATGTATGATATGACAGATAATCAATCGGAGAATCGCCTCGGCATGACTGTTGTAAATGAAACCGGTACGGCTTCCCAGTATGCCGGTCGATATCGCTATGCGTTGCACATGGACATCGACCGGAAAAGCATCTTCTGGCATTTTCATAACATCCAGTTCCGCATAGAACATCGAAAGCAAAGAAAGGATCTTCGGACCGAATCCGGGAAGATCCAATACCGCATCACCCTTGTTCGGATACACCAACGTATTGATACTCCCCTGTCGGTATATATTCAGAGGATTGCCGTCGAGCGATTCAAAAAGCGTCTTAGCAACCCGAGTCCAATTCTCGATGATGTTTCTGTGCAAGCCAAGCTTCGCCCCTCGTACGATATCGATGATTGTATCCGGATCGGATTTGATAACCTCTTCCGAATACAGCCATCGATGTTCTTCCCACAGATTTTGATGCCCTTCGTAGATTCGCATACTCTGACCCCGCCTATCGGTCATTGCCGCAAAAAGAAGCCAGAGTATATGATTAGCATCGCCTTCCCGTGTATTGCTCGGAAAGAATATTCTCTGCGGCGCATTCCGCTCTGTCTGTATGTGAGCGAAAAAACCTCGCTTGTAAATCGCGCTCTCATATATCAATTCCAAAACGTTTACCGCTCTTTTCGGATACAACAGCGTATCTCCGATTGCCACCTGATCCATATCCATAATACTCTCTATCGGTTCCATCAAAGCAATTATTCTCCTACTCATCTCAGCATCCTCACCGTAAAAGTTAAAAAGGAAATTCATGACGCTCTCGGAAATCATCCGAAAGCATTATCTCAAATACCAGACAATCTTGAGCGTGTTTTTTCGGCTGATCGAATATCCTCCGACAGTACACTATTTCCATACGAGGGAGCACCCAATCGCCATCGCCCAAGAACAGTTTGATATCATCATTGCAAGTCGGTAGCTCATACTGCAATACGATAGCATCCAATATGCCCTCCAAATGCGGCCTCTTGCTTATGATGGATTTGAAGAGCGCTTTTCGATACAAGACATCGCTATAGTGCTCACGCATCAAGCTGGCTACTTTTTTCACTCCGACAAAAGATCGGAGTTCCTTGGGTGAATAGTAACTCTGCTTATACCTCCGAAGCCAATACCGCACACAACCAGCATGATGATGTATGTACCGTGCACAACGGTAGTCTCTATCCTCAAAAAGCATATGTCGGCACAGTAGAGCATCATCGAGATGAAAGGTGAAATACACGCCTCTCTCCACAAGCCCTTGTCCAGGTATATACCAAGACTCCTTGCATTCCCATGTCTCACGAGTCTCCAATACGATATCAGCCATACACCGGACGATACTCGGATAAACAAGACTCATTTCTTCATCCGATAATGTTCTTGTTTTTTTTCGTTCCTTAATACACCAGCGACCCGTCCCGGCAATACTCGGAAAGGAACTCTCCTCGATTTGCTGATACGGACGCGACCGGCTGTATCCGATTTCAAGAAGCACTCTCTTATCTGAAGCATCATCATTTTCAAAACCCGTTACAGCGATGATGCGCATATACGGCAGCTTCTTCACACGATACTTATTATCAATGAGCAGGACTTCGCCTCCTTGTATCGTAATGACGAATCGGGCATAGCTTTCTACTCTGACAACATCCCGCGCCAACTTACCTTGTTCCGATTTTTTCTTCGCGACACTTGATTTCATCGCCCCACCCCTCTATTCTATTGTTAAAGAATAGGCTAATACTAGGGAGAATACCGAAAAATGTCAAGGTATTTTCATGAAAACAGTTCTTTGCAACAGCTTATAAATAGGGTATAATTCAAGCATATATGAACGATACTGCCTCTTATAAGAATGCTGTCCGTCTCTTCACGATCATTGCGATTGGCATGACGTTTTGGCTGTGGCTTAGCTTGTCTTTGACGCTTACCAATGCCTTTTTCACGCCTTTGCTGTGGATTTCGGCGGTCGCGCTGCTCGGTGTCGGCGGGTATGTCGCGTACAAACAAAAGCTCTGCAAAAATATCTCCCGCGAAATGATCACCATAATGGTCGCTTCTTTGGTCATTGCGCTTCTCATAGCCTTCATCACTGTCCCCACCATTTTCTCCGGTCGTGATCAAGGTTCGTACAGTGCGGCCGCCATCCACCTTGCCCGTAATCATCAGCTGGCTTTTTCCACGCCCGCATCCGATGCTTTCTTCGCGCTTCATGGCCCGGGCAAAGCGCTCAATTTCCCCGGATTCGATTATACCGGCAACGGTTCGCTCACCACGCAATTTCCCCTCGGCTACATCTCATGGCTCGCCTCCTGTTTCGCCCTCTTTGGTCTCTTCGGACTGTCGATCGCCAATGCTCTCACGCTCGCGATCTTTCTCATCGCCTTCTACCTTCTGACCAGAATATTCGTGTCGCGTTTCTATGCCACCTTTGGATTCGTCATCGCGGCGACGTCGCTACCAGTCGTATGGTTTTCCAAAATGACGCTGAGCGAAAATCTGGCACTGGCGCTCTTTACGATGCTCACGCTCCATCTGACGCTTGCGCTCAAAGAAAAGTCTAGGCTACACAGTGCGCTCTCACTGGCAATTGCCGGATTCTTTGTTTTCACGCGCATCGAAGGCATCGTGTTTTTCGCCATCACGACACTGCTCCTGGCCGGTTCCGGACAGATACGCTCTCTGTGGAAATCTTGGCCACGGCGATACACCGTAGTGCCTGCTGCATTATTCCTCATCCTTTTTATCCGCAGCCTCTTCCTTGATTTTCCTTTCTACAAAGCAATCGCCAAAGCAGGAATCGGAAAATGGCACTCGCTCTTCAAGCCCTGCATTGAATCGGATTGCCTCTCAGATACGTCCGCCTCGCTTTGGAGCGTGCTATGGCTCTACGGTCTCATCCCTGTGTTTATCATCGGCATAGTCAGTATCGCCGTTTTTTTCAAAGGGCGACACAAACTCGCGCTCATTCCTTTTATTCTCGCACTCCCGACGTTTTTCTACCTCTTTGCACCCAGCATCTCGGGTGATCATCCGTGGATGCTGCGCCGATTCGTGTTCTCGATCTATCCGGCCATGCTGTTCTCATCCATCGTCGGTATCGCTCTCATCCAAACCTTTCTCACACGAAAATACGCGGGTCATGTTCTCTTCACAAAACGCTACTACGCTACTGTATTACTAAGTCTACTTCTCCTTTCCCAGTTACCTTTCGCCCTGCAGTATGCCGGCTTTGCCGAAAACAGAGGTCTCCTGGAGCAAACCAGCGCCCTTGCAGCGCATTTCTCAGACACTGATTTGGTGCTTGTGGACCGATCGGCGACCGGCGATGCCTGGTCGATGCTTCCTGAAGCGCTCAGTTTCTTTGGCGTCACCAATGCGGTGTATTTCTTCAATCCGGAGGATTTTGCTACACTGGATACATCCAAGTTCACCGGCGTCTACCTCATCACTCCGGAAGAGAATCTCGGCCGATACTTGGAAGCCACTTCATCAGACGATCGATCAATCGCCGAGCGCTCCGTACCGATCGCGACCTACGGATTTCAAATACAGCGATTAGTACCATCGACAGACGTAGCAATGCCTCATACGAAGCAGACTATAACCAAAAACGTCATCCTGCAGATCAAATAGATTGTCTATGAACTCTACTTCCTCCATTCCAGAGCCTTGGCGCAAGCGCTACCTCATCGCGCGAAGCATACTTATACTTGCTTTCATCGCAGCCGGTTCGTATTTTTCTTTCCTTATCCTCTTTCCATCCCAAACCTCCATCTTCGATTTTAAAAATCCGCGAGCTTCCAAAAACACTTTGCTTGAGCCGCACGCTCCCGACGGCGCTTCACTGGAAAAGGGCAATCTGACGGCACAGCAACCGTTCATCATCGATGCTTCCGTGATACGAGGCGACTACTCGCTCCTTCACATCTCGCTTATCCCCGACAAAAAATCAGGACGTCCGAACGGATCCATCGATATCCGAAAGTCCTACCGTGCCTTTTTTCTCCCGCTCGGTGCGCCCATCTCAGAGCCGGCTCATTTCGACGACACCTTTCACAGCGGGACGCTGCTCTCGTTTGCAGACGGAGTCTTCTTGATCGACGGCAATCAGATACGCCCTATCGGTGACGCCACGATTTTCGAAGCTCTGGGCTATTCGTGGGAGGATGTCGTTCCGGCCAGTGAGGAAGATATGGGTATGTTTGAAAAAGGAAAGATGGTCATGCTCGGCAATACGCATCCGGACGGTACGGTCTTATATGCCACTGACACGGATAACTATTTCCTCATCCAAGGAGGCGAGAAACACCGCATTGTCAGTCACGACATCGCGCAAAGCTACCTGCACGACATGCACCCGATCCGGGTTTCCGAAAGCGCTCTGAATATAACTGAAACCTGCACGCTCACTCTCGGCATCGGCGGTTTTTTCAACGCTACCTATGAATGCGAGACGCCGATCGACACCCTCGAAAGCTTGCCCGGCGACAGCTATCGCCTGACAATACATTCCGGCAACACGGTTTCACTGCAATCGATGGAAACGGTCTTCGCGGATACGATAAACAAAGGCAATATGCACGCATCACTCAGTCAGATCAAACAGCGCATTCTGGCGCACTACGGGGTGAGGCAATAAATAATGAACAGCAAACAATGAACAGCAAACAGTCGCTCAATAACGACATACAAAAAACCAGCTTTTTCAAACAAGACGGCTTGTTGCTTGCGCTGCACTCTCTGCTTCGCGATGCGCTCTTTCTTTCGCTGCTCTCATTTGCTGGACTCATGACTATCGAGGGACTCATACCAGGATTCGTCTCCGGGCACCTCAATCTTGCCAAAGCGCTTTTTGTCATCGTGCTTCTTTTCTTCGCCTTCTTCCGTATCGGGCGCACCTCGGCCATCACTCAAGCTTTGGCAGTCAAAGAAAAAAGCACTCCTTCTTCATCA
>CAZUWR010000024.1:0-9906 GCA_964624415.1 uncultured Bdellovibrionales bacterium
TAGAGCGCCGCATTTGCAATGCGGAGGTCATCGGTTCGAATCCGATAGGGTCCACTGCAATTAAAACAGGCTCATTTGAGCCTGTTTTATATATCCAACGTGCAAGTCCTTGACAAAAAACTATTCCTGTGCTAGAATCGTAATGTTCTTTTCTGAGTATAGACTCAGTAGTTGCATGTGATGTGGTTGCATCCAATGATAAGAACATGAATGACCTGAGGGTCTGCAGTAAAAGAAAGACCGTTGTTTTTGTTTGATTTAACACAGTTACGTTGAAGACGGTCCAAAAGTTGTTGTTCTCCAATTTATTTACGATAAATATCCTTATTTGTGCATTTAAGGAATAGGAGTCGGGAAGAAATTGAGGGAATTACCTGTGTTAAAAAAGTACATTATATACAAGGATGTGGCATGTTTATAGAAAAACTATAGCTTGCGGGGAATAAAAGATATTCCGGTTATTGTGAAAAATTAAAATGAGATGAAATTCGGACAGTGAATCATGGATTCCAGTCCAGAATTATATGTAGCGAATAAAAATGCACTAGTCTTCCATAGGGTATCAGATTTGTCGGTAGTCAATCTGAAAGGATATGAAGATGAGTTTTTTGGAATACTGCCTTGCGCGTAAGATTATGCGCAAATAGAGAAACTTGCAGGGAAGCATTGTTTGCGGTTTGCGGGATTGTGCTTATAGAGACAATCCCGCTTTTATTTTTTTCAAGGGGCTTTATTTGATAAAATAGAGTCATCGTGATATAAAGAAAGTATGAATAAGATATATTGCCAGCTCAATACAGTGATTAAGGGTGATGCGTATTCGCGTGACCGCATTTTTGCGTCGCCGATGTATGCATTGTCTATTGTACCGAGCCGGAATTATCGAAATTTTTCTCTTGAACGCAACCTTCGATAAAACACACTTCTATTCCATTGGGTAATCCCGGCTCGGCGTAAGAGTCGGGTTTTTTGTTAGTTCTTTGAAAATAGAATCTCAGTGGAGTGAATCATGAAAAAGTTAGAATCAAATGTATGGAAGTTGTATGTTATTCAGAGTCTTCGTAGTTTTATGCTCATTATGCCGGTTATTGTCTTGTTTTTTCAGGAGAATGGTTTATCGGTACAGGATGTTTTTGTATTGCAAGCACTTTTTTCTGTGACGACTTTGGCACTTGAGATACCGACGGGATATTTCGCAGATGTGTTCAGTAGAAAAACTTCTTTGATCATAGGAGGATACTTGTCCGTCGTGGGTTATGCGGTATATTCGATATCGTATGGTTTCTGGGGCTTTCTCGTAGCGGAAACGCTTCTTGGGATAAGTGTTGGTTTCGTGTCGGGTGCAGATTCAGCTATGATGTATGATACGTTGCTTACATTGAAACGTGATGAGGAGTACCTTCGTTTGAGTGGGAGGAATACGAGCATTAGCTTGTTTTCAGAAGCTACAGCGAGCATTATGGGTGGTTTGATGGCTACCTATATGGGATTTCGTTTTCCTTTGTGTGCAGATGTTGTGGTTACAGCATGTATTGTGCCTCTTGCTATATCGCTCGTTGAGCCTGCGATACATAATAAGATGAATCGTGAGCATAGTGTGGCAAAGATATTTGAAATTACAAGGTATGCGCTTTATGGTCATGCTGAAATAAAATGGCTGATTATGTGCTCATCTTTGGTAAGTGCTTCAACGCTTACGATGGTGTGGTTTATTCAGCCGTATCTTGTAGAGACGAATGTATCGGTAAACGCTTTCGGTTTTGTGTGGGCTGGATTGATGACTGTAGCTGCTTTCTTCTCTTGGCATGCGTGTCAGATAGAACGTGTCCTAGGAAGAAAGCACTCGCTTGTAGTTCTTATTATGCTTCCGGTCATAGGGTATGCGTTGGCGAGCACTTTTTGGTATCAATGGTCGTTTCTTTTGCTCTCATGTTTCTACATTACGCGAGGAATCCATAATCCGGTGCTTTCTGCCTATATCAATGGGCTTATCGATTCTGATATTCGTGCGACGATACTTTCGGTGAAGAATATTTTTGGACGACTTATCTTTGTTGTTGTTGGACCAGTGGTTGGATGGGTGAGTAGCGCCTATTCTTTGCAGATAGCACTTATGGCATCCGGATACTTCTTCTTCTTTTTCGGAGTATTAGGCTTACTGATTATGTGGCATAAAAAGATGATTTGATAGAAGAATTGCCTTAATTTAAAAAAACACGGTAGATAGAGATATATCTACCGTTATCTTTTAATCATTGCCATAATGAGGCTTCTGTGCTAGGGTGTAGAGGCAGTTCGGAGAATCAGGAAGTCCTGATTTTTTCTTTAACAATAGAAAAGAGGTAATTGCTATGGCTAGTATAGTTAAACAAGCAATAAATCAAAATCGGCGTCGGATCATTTTTCCGATCGATGGAGCGCCGACGTTTGGTGTTTTACTCAATCAAGCGGAAGCATTTTTTGCTGATACGGATGTGTGTGAATGGGTGGGGATGATCAAGCTCAATGATGGCTTGCATATTCCTTTGGTGGGGTCGGCTATCGTTCCTATGGTGAGAAAAGTTATTCCGGATAGTGTTGGATTCTTCCTTGATCTCAAGATCTTCGACGTGAGTGCGACGATGATAAATATCCTCAGGTGGTATGCGGAGTATGGCATATCGATTGTGACGGTATGCTCGAAAGTTTCGGTCAAGGGATTGATCGCTATTCGTGAAACAATGCCAAATACGAAAATCGCGATGGTCGATACACTGACGGACATGTCGCCTGAGGAATGCCTTCGTCGATTTGGGATGACGCCGGCAGGAGCCATAGCTGAAGCCGTCAAAGGTCTTGAAGGTGAATTGGGCGATAGAAATCCTATCGACTTGATTGTCTGTGGCGCCAATGACCTCGGGTATCTTCGCACACAATTCGGCGATACGTATGGTTTCGTTTGCCCGGGTATTCGGGATGCGTGGATGCGTGATGGTGGCAACAAGGATCATCAGGAACGTGTGTCGGGTATTTACGATGCACTGAAATCTGGAGCGACCTATGCGGTCATGGGGTCGCAGTTGACCAATGGTAATCCGAAAGCAGATATTTCTGCTGAAGAAAGCAGGCAACTTACTTGGAAAGAAATAGCACGTTACTTTGAAGGAGTGGAACAATGAACAAAAATACTGACACAAGAAATCTCACGGCATTACAGACTGCCTTGATTGAGAATGCGATACGAAACGGTGCGCTGAAATTCAATATTGAAAAGCCTTTCAAATTAAAATCAGGACGGGAAAGTCCGTATTTCTTCAATGCGGGAGCGATGAACAACGGCATCAGTCTTAATGCTATTGCCGAGGGCTATGTTGATATCATTATGAATGCCGTCTGTAATGGAATATTATCATTCGATGTTATCTTAGGTCCGGCATACAAAGGTATTCCACTGGCAACACTGGTAGTTGCTAGACTGGCTACGCTCGGCCACAGCTGTTTTTTGGCATACGATCGGAAGGAAACGAAAGATCACGGTGAAGGCGGCGAATTGGTCGGGGCTTCTTTGGAAGGAAAAAGAGTGCTCGTTATCGATGATGTTATCACTGCAGGAACGGCTTTCCGTGAGTCCGCGAATATCGTTCAAATGAATGGCGGCACGTTGGCGGGACTGGTATTAATGCTTGATCGTCAAGAAAAGGGAAGGGTTGATAATCGGGATACAGATGCCTCTGCTGTGCAAGATGTGCGGCAAAATTATGGTATTCCGGTATTGAACATCCTGACGCTTGATGATCTGATGGTGTATGTCGAACAATCACAACCGAAAAATGTGCTGGAGGCGATGGCAGCGTATCGTGATCAATATGGTGTGGAGGCCTGATGTAAAAATCGAGGGTATTTGAAAGAAATACCATCAAGCAGCGAGAGATTTACCGATTTCTCGCTGCTTTTTAATGCTCGTATATTTTGGACAGTGTCTGCAGAGAAGATGCCTTATCGGATACTGAGTGGATTGAAATATCGCTAAATAATGCTGTATTGACATGTAAGTTTAAAAGGTGTATACTATACGGTCAGTTGTTGAGATAACGTAATACTGGCGTAACGCAAAAAAGAGGATTAAAAATGAGAAAAATAGCAGTTTTAATGGTTTGTTTGTTCTTAAATGGCTGTGCGAATCAAGTGGTGCAGCCGCCAAATGAGAATCATCGTACGGACTTGCCATTGGAATATGGCAAATATCTACAAGATCCTGAATTGCGGGTCTATGAGGTAGATGGAGAGTACTCCGTCTACGCCAAATATAATGGCGACTTGGAAGAAGTGGACACGGTTCAGGAGCTGAATCACTGCTCATCCGGTCGTTCCGGAAAGATAACCGGTACTATCAAGGGCGGACGGACATTTACCATTTTCGTCATCGGTGGAAAAATTTCTTCCATCGAGTGGAAGGGGGAGGACTGAATCAAATTAGAGGGACCTTAGCTGTAAAGTAGGTCCCTTTTTTATACATTTTTTTGACGCTCCCTACAAAAGAAGATATACTTTAGTCATATGAGTATCATCTTCTTTTTTCTCTTGGGAATCATTATCGGAAGCTTTTTGAACGTGGTGGTGTGCCGTATTCAAAAAGAAGAGACGCTGATGGGGCGGTCGCACTGTACGACCTGTGACAATCAGATC
This sequence comes from uncultured Bdellovibrionales bacterium, assembly GCA_964624415.1. Classification (GTDB taxonomy): domain Bacteria; phylum Patescibacteriota; class Minisyncoccia; order Moranbacterales; family UBA1568; genus JAQTRS01. The sequence continues at coordinate 4,666 of CAZUWR010000024.1, forward strand.
GCGTGGTATGACAATGTGCCGCTGTTTAGCTTTATGTGGCTGAAGGCGAAGTGCCGCCACTGCCAGTCGAAAATATCATGGCAGTACCCATTGGTAGAGCTTGGTACCGGTATCGTCTTCGCATTGATTGGCGGGCTCGTATTTTCTCTGGAAGATATGACGACTGTGCTTCCGACCATTTTCTATCTCGGGCTTTTTTCGATGCTTATCGTCATTTTCGTGTACGACTTGCTGACGATGTATATTCCGATGATCGTGATGTGGTCGGCATTGGCCTGGACAGCGCTTCATTTGCTAGCAGCGCAGTGGCTTTCTGTCACGTCAAACCAACCCTATCTGGGAGATTTTACAGGCGACAGCTTGGTCACGCACATCGCTTCGGGGCTGGGTGTATTCATTTTTTTCTGGGCACTGGTACGCGTATCACATGAGACATGGATGGGTATGGGTGATAGCTATCTCGCTTTACTGGTCGGACTGGTGGTTGGTTTCCCGGGAGTTTTGTGGGCGATGACGCTGTCGTTTGGTATTGGTGCGGTGGTTGGTATGATACTTATCGCTTCCGGCAAGAAGGGGATGAAAAGCCAAGTACCGTTCGCGCCGTTTATGGTTATCGGCTTGGCGCTTACGATACTGCTGCCCAAGCTGTTTCCGATGTTGAGCTATCTGATGTTTTTTTAATGTTAGGACTTACGCGTTTGGCGCATTTCGTCGTTCCGAATTCCGGTACTCGACACCGTATCATATATACGGCTTACTCCGTGTCCTCATTCGCGCCTAGAACTACGCTCAAACGCGTAAGTCCTAAATATATACTGTGCACCACCGTATTAGATGGATAAAGGGTTTCGAGAGGCGCGTAATTCGTTCTATGGAAAATGTATGATCGATCACAAATCAAAGGTATTTTTCCTCGTATTCTTTCTGATGATTGTTCTTGCGCTCAGTTACGGATACTATCGATTCATTTTTAGCAGACATTACGAAGTGCTTCTGCAGGTGCCTTGCGATCCGTCGACTAAAACCTGCTTTGCCGTGGAATGTGATCCGACCGCAGCGGAGTGTACTGGTGATCCGAAACAAGACACCACATATTTCGTGAAGGTGAGTAAGATGGCACATGACATCGCTCAGTGCGATCCGAATGATTCGGATTGTCAGAAATCGCTCATGTGTCAGGCAAGAGAGGATCAGTGTACGGAGAATTATTGTGAGACGAGTGAATTGGCGGAAGGCGAAAGATGCAGCGTTGCTTCTGATGCTGTTTCGTCGGAAGATGATAGAGTGACCCAAGTCGATGCGGTGTCGCCGGAAATACCTGATGATCAATCCGCGATGCCTACGGATGGAAATCCGATACCTTCAGAAGAAATGGTGCCGATCGATACATCCGCATCCACACCTGTTCCAGGGTCGATTCAGAAACCAGCATCTGAATCCGTATCAACACCGCCGCAACCAGCCACTCTTCCATAGCGGCTTCAAAGGTATTTCTCCTAACCAATTGTACTGTATGACCTGGCCTTTTTTTGCTGTATTGGCATCTATCCTGTGGAGCCTGATCAATCACATCGACAAGCACCTGATAAGTAAGTATTTCAAGGGCGACGGTTCCGGGGCGCTTGTCATATTCCTTTCCCTTGCCGGATTTTTTGTTTTTCCATTTGTCCTCTTTTTTCGGCCCAGCGTTCTATCGTTATCATTCACGCAGGCTGCCGTCATCATCGCTAGCAGTATCATTCTTATCGTCGCCACGCTTATATATTTTTATGCGCTCAGGCAAGACGAGACTTCTATCGTCGTTCCGCTTTTTCAAACCGTACCCGTATTCGCCTCCGTGTTGGGATATATGTTTTTGCACGAAACCCTTGCCTCATATCAGGTTATCGGGGCTATACTCGTACTGGCAGCGGGTTTCGGGTTGTCCTTAGACATCGAAAGCGACGCGATGCCCAAGCTCAAGAAAGCGGTATTTTTCTGGATGCTCCTCGCATCATTCCTTATCGCGCTCAGTGGGTTGATTTTCAAGGTGATGGCGATAGAAACGGATTTTTGGACGATGGCTTTTTGGGAATATATCGGGAACGCCTTGATGGGAGTATTCTTCCTTGTATGCATTAAAAGCTATCGCACCGAATTTCTCGCCGCCATTCGAGATAATACTAGGTCCATTCTCAGCCTGAGCGCTCTCAATGAAATCCTCAATGTTGTCGCAAACCTACTGTTTCGTTTTGCTACCCTCATCGCCCCGATAGCGCTCGTGTGGACCATGGCCTATGGATTCCAGCCGTTTTTCGTGTTCATCTTCGGAATACTGATAACGATGTTCTTTCCAAAATTCGGTACAGAGAGCCTGCTGAGGAAAAATATACTGCAGAAAATAGTGGCTATCGCGGTGATGTTGCTCGGGACGTATATTATGAATATGTAGCACCTTATTCCTTCGGAGCACGCATTTGCGGGAGTGTTTTTTGTTGCGATATCGGGTATACTGGAAAAGAACGAAAAATATATAATCCATACAAAAAAGTATCCTATGAAAAATGAAAATAATGGAACGATGAATTTTGGCGAGCACCTGACTCTCGACGGGTATCTTGGGGATTATGACAAACTCAATGATAAAAGGCGCGTGATGGACTGTCTTGACAAGCTTCCCGAGCTTTTGGATATGCATAAACTTTCCACACCGGAAATCTATTTCGCTGAAGGGAATAATCTCAAGGATCCCGGAGGATGGAGCGGATTCGTGGTAATCGAGGAGAGTCATATCAGTGTGCATACGTTTCCGGGGAGGCGGTTCGTGAGCGCCGATGTGTATACCTGCAGGAATGGCATGGACACGGACTTTATCATCGACTTTTTCAAAGAAAAATTCGGATTGCAGGATGTCGAGACGAATCTCATCAAAAGAGGTACGCGCTACCCGGATCACGATGTGGAGTAGGTATGTGCCTTAAGAGGAGTGATATTTGATGCGTGTATATTAAGGAAAAACCATAACCTTTGATTGTTTTCTGATTTAGTTAGGTTGTTGATTTTTAGATGGCATAATAACCTTATTTCCTTTATGTAAGCTGAAAAAAGCTGAAAAAGATCCTTGACGGAAGCGCCAATCCCTGCTATTCTCAAATGTAGCTTTAAGAAATTCTTTATCATCCTATGCAAAACATCTCAAAGAGGCTCATTGTAGCCATTATCGTACTCATTATTGCCATCGTCGCCGGTGGGTGGTTTTGGTATGCTTCGGTGCAAAAAGAGCGCGCTCAGGTGGAGCAACAGACAAACACTATCACAGGAGTAGAGAATAAGGACATTGAAAAAACGTATCGAAACCAACAATATGGTTTTGAAATGAAAATTCCTACAGATTGGGAGGTTACAAGCGAAGATTTAAGTGAAGAAATTCCTGATGGAAGTCATGATCAAACTGCTTTGTGTATTGCTCCGAATGGAAAAGGAGATGCCGGAACTCTTTTTGGAGCAGGGGACACATCTTGCTCTGTGAGTATTTTTATCGTACATAAAGCTATTCGTGGTTATGTCAACGACACTCCGAAGACTGCTTCCATAAAAATTTCTTCCAGTATCGATGCTACCATGTTTGATGAAAATAGCGTTGAGTTTGAACAAGCAGGATTTTTTTGGACTATGAGTATCAATGCGGATACTTCATCAGAGAATAAGAAGGTCTTTCTTGAAATGGTGCATTCCCTAAAATTCGGTGACAAATAAGAGATTGCAACATCTTATTCTGTTCCATCCCAAAACCTTTTGTTTTTGAAATTAGCGTCTCTTAAGCAAAAGATTTTGGGTGTGGAATAGAAATGTTACACATTAGTTTATCCGAAAGGTTCCTTAACATTAAAATAAGAGGTATCGCTATGAATGCGATCAGAATAATGCTAGTGATAGCATGTATGCTCGTATCGCCAGTTAATGCAAACGAGAAAACATCAACTGGATTTTATTGGCCGATTGGATCATCAGATTTTCAGATGAGTAATGGCTGGTGGCTCAGCAAAGATCCAAGCTATTTCAAAGGTATGTATCACATCGGAACAGATATGATGGCGCCTGTTGGATCGAAAGTTGTAGCTGTTGCTGATGGTATGATTAGCGTGGTAAGTTATAAAGAAAATCACGTCAGCGGTTGGACAGATTGCAAGACCTATGATGCAAGCAATCAATGTATTGCGGAATATGAAGATGCTAATAGAAAAAATATTGGCATTCTTATAACGCATACTTTGAATGACAATCGTACGTTTTATGCAGTGTATGGCCATTTGCTCAAAGCGACTGCAAAAATGTCAGGAAGAGTAAAAGCTGGTGACGTGATTGGGTATGTCGGACCATGGGAACACGGATCGCATGTGCATTTTGGCATAATTCCACCTGGGATAAATTATCCTCAAAGTAGTTGGGGGAAGATGCGTATTTCTCAATGGCCTAGCACTAATGGTTTCGTCGATCCAGTCCAGTTCCTCAAAGCAAACTCTCCTCACAATAACACTGTAGCCTCCCAACCGGATTTTCGAAAAGCGGTGGGAACGAAAGGGTTGGTATTGTGGGAAGGAACCGGAAAGTGTATGGATGCGACGCGTGTTTGGCTGTATGATTCTCCCGAGGCATTGTATGCCAAAGGAGGGAATAAAGCCGAATTATGCGGAACTATTCAGGATCTTTTCTACAAACAAGGCTCAGCAACCGTACCGGCACGACCATCCGATCTGGAACAGTCGAAACAAAGTATGTTCAAAACTGTCTCCAATTGGCTCAAGGGTCAATTGATCGACATCCGAAATTTCCTGACGCTGGCGCAAACAGCGAAAGCTTCGGGTATGACCTATGACGATTATGAAAGATATTCAACGGTCGTGCAGAAAGGCATTGTGTATGCCGATGGTCTGGCGGAATTACCGGGAAGAGAACAATATCCAACCGTCTACGGCTTCGACAGCCAACTGGAGGAAGGTGTCCCTGTTTTCTCAAGTCATCCGGTCAGTCTGAATGCTTCGTCTTTGAAAAAAGGCACGAGGTACCCCGATATGGTCGTCAATGACCTGTGGATGCGGAAGCTGACTTCAGGTGAGGGTTCGCATGATCATGACTTTACCTTTGCTGATCTGAAAAACGCCGAGTGGCGCATGCAGGCCAAGAATACCGGCAAGGGGACGAAGGATAAGAATAAAACAGTCGTTACTCAAGCGTATCTGTGGAGGATTAAAGACGATGGAG
>CAZUWR010000025.1:0-9214 GCA_964624415.1 uncultured Bdellovibrionales bacterium
GGCTGATGCACGGATTGCCGCGTGATGACTCCCGGCGCAATCTTTTCCACCGGATACATCGCGCTGCTTGCGATGGCGCCCTTACCGTCGATCGGCAGTCCCAACGCATTGACCACGCGCCCGACTACGGCTTCTCCCACCGGCACGGACAGGATACGTCCCGTCGCCTTCACCACATCGCCTTCCTTGATCGAGCCCATTTCACCCAAGAGTATAATGCCGGCCTGATCTTCCTCGAGGTTGAGCACTACGCCCATTGACCCATCTGGAAACTCGACCATCTCGGAGGCTTTGACCGTGGCAAGACCCGAGGCACGCACGACGCCGTCGCCCACTTCCAAAACCGTCCCGATGGCTTCGCGCTTCGTTTCGGAATGAAATCCTTCGATCTGTTTTTTGAGTTCGTCGATAAGGTGATTGGTGGACATAGGCGTAAGAATTTGGAATTAAGAATGTGGAATGAGGTTTTCTTTGTGTTATTTCAAGCTCCTTTTCTGTCATTCCGAGCGCGGTCGAGGAATCTTTTCTTATTGAGGAGATCCTTCGACTACGCTCAGGATGACATTTTAGGGAGTTGCTTAAACTGAAAGTGCTTTTCGCATCTGTCTCACCTTCCCTGCGAACGAGGCATCTACCAAATGATTCTCCGTCTTCATCACGACCCCGCCAAGCAATGTGCTATCGGTACGCATCTCTACCTTTACCGCTTGGCTCTTGAATGTTTTTTGGGCGAATGTTTCCAATTCCCTTGCGAGTTCGGCATGTACGGGAAAGACGGTCGTGATGGACACATGCTTGGTATCTGTCGACTTGTCCTCAAGCTGCTCTAGTTTCTGCAGGATGCGCGCGAGCTTTTTGGTATCGCCCCGACGCCTGAGAGCATTCACCAATTCCCCCACCATCCTTTTCGGATCCAGAGCGGTGTTTTCCCGGGAGAGTTCCCACAGAGCCTGAGCGTATTGTGTTGGGGTTGTGCGCATAGTGTTATTCCAAAGATTTCAGTTGTTTGCGGATAAGCTCGCCGTCCTTTTCGACATCCAGCTTCTCTTGCAGGACTTTCTCGGTGGTGAGGACAATCAGCTGCGCGAGCTGTGCCTTAGCTTCGGTCAAGAGCTTGGCTTTTTCGATTTCCATAGTCGCCTGCGCCTGCTGCGTCAATCGCAACACATCCGCCTTGGCTGTCGCAAGCATCGATTCGTAGCGCTGCTTGCCCGAAACTTTCGCTTTTTCAAGGATGGCTTTGGCTTCCTGCTTGGCTTGTTCTAGCACCTGCTTTTCTTTCTCTTCCATCTCAATGAGCTTTTTGTGTGCGGCATCGGCATCCTTAAGCCCCTGATCGATACGCTCCGTGCGTTCTTCGAGGAATGCCAGCATCGGGCGATAGGCAAAACGGCGCAGTATCAAAAACAGTATCGCGAAATTGATAATCTGCGCGATAAAAAGTTTCCAATCGATACCAAGTTTTGCGAAAATTTCCATACGACTTTTCAATGAACAATCAACATCTAACAATTAACGCATACCTTATTAATAGCGTGTTTTTTGTTGATTGTTTATTGTTAACTGATCAATTAGCGGAACAAAATCATCAAAGCAACTACCAAAGCATAGATGGCGATAGCTTCCGTGAAAGCGATAGCCAAAATCATCGATGTCTGAATCTTTCCCGATGCTTCCGGGTTGCGACCCATTGCTTCAAGTGCTTTTGACGCCAATAAACCGATACCAATACCGGGACCGAGAGCACCGATACCGATTGCAAATGCCGCGGCAAGCATTTTTGCGGATTCGACATTATTTAACAAACCATCAACTACTTGTATCGACTCTCCCATATATTTTCCTTAACATTTTAATTATGCGGACTTTTTCCCCTCTCTTTGATATCCCGAGCTTGGCGAAGAATCTTTTCCTAAGAAACAAGCTTTCTCAACAAACTCGAAATAACAACTCTCACTACGCTCTATGGGTTAATGCTCTGCTTCAAGTGTGGCCATCTTGATGAAAACCAGCGCCAACAACGCAAACACCGCCGCTTGAATAAATCCGACAAATACTTCGATAATCAAAAACGGCACCGGTAACAGGTATGGCATGAGATTGAGCATAACAATCAGGAGCACTTCGCCCGCGAACACGTTTCCAAAAAGACGGAATGAAAACGAAACCATGCGCGTTACCTCGCTCAATAACTCCAAAAGCCCGACGAAACTTCCTACGAGATACGGCTTATGAAAAGGGCTTATGAAGAATTTCTTCCCGTATTTTACCACGCCGATAGTCGAGATACCGATGAGCTGTACCGAAAATACCACAATAACCGACAAAGCGATCGTTGTATTCAGATCAGCCGATCCGCTTCGGATAAACGGGATAATGGAATGCTCTCCATGAAGCAGACCGACCGTCCCCATTCCCGGGAGCAGTCCTATCCAATTGGAAAACAAGATGAAGATAAAGATGGTGGCGATGAGCGGAAAAGCAGCATGCGCCAATCGTTTGTCTTGTGTGACCTCCATCGTAAAATTCCACAGGGCTTCAATCAATGCTTCCACGGCATTCTGCAGTCCGTGCGGCACCTGCCTAAGATTACCTTTCAATGCGAACGCGAAACCCACTGCCAAGAGACTCACGATAAGGGTCATAATGAGGGTGTTGGTCACCGGGAAAGCCCCGATATGAAACAGGTTTTCAGCAGCTATCGATACTTCCATAGGATATGAATTGAGACGCCGAGGCGCCAAGATATTCACTTCCATTATCCTTCACGCAGGCCTAAAAGTCAAGAAATATCCGAGTAAGCCTCGTATACTTGCGTCATTTCGATTTTATGCTATGATACCAACATCCTTTTAGGAGGTTTTTTAGACTGTCTCTCGGACGGTCCCATCGTCTAACGGTTAGGACAGCAGGTTTTCATCCTGTAAACCGGGGTTCGACTCCCCGTGGGATCACATAAAGAACTCCGCTTCAACGCGGAGTTTTTGTTTTTCAAAAATAGGAGCATCAAGCCCGAGCGAAGCCGTAGATAGAGGCGATGGTCTCGGTGATACGGCGGGCCGAATAGCCCTCGGGCAGATCGGAAACCACTTGGAAGGCCGCGATATCCCCCGTTTTTAGATGATGCTTTTTCAGTATCGCATCGACGGCGGGGAGCATCTTTTCGACGATACTGTACCCGTCGCACACCAAGATTCGTTCGACAGTCTCATCCCCTTGTCGCAAACTCAAAAACACTTCTTGCTTTCCTACTTCCGCGAGCAATGAAAACAGCATTTCATTCATTTCGGTATTGTTATACGAATTATCCTCTGTTAGAGCTTCTTCCACTCGAAATTCCACGGATCGGTTTTGCGACCGGGAGCGATGTCATCATGGCCAAGGACATATTTGATGGCGTATTTCTCCTTCAGATTACCAATCAATTTTTTAACAGCAGTGTACTGCGCATCGGTATAGTCATCAGTTTTGGTATTGAGTATTTCGATACCGATAGAAAAATCATTGACATTGGTGCGACCGTCCGACACCTTGCTCACACCGGCATGATAGGCGATGTTTTCATCTTTGACCAATCGGTAGATATGACCGTCGCGAGCGATCAAGTAGTGAGGAGCCACATCATATCCCTTCCATTCCGCTATTACACCCGACACTGAGTATGGGTCACTCCCGACAGCATCGTATGAGGAGTGTAGGACAATAGTATCGATGGTGCGCGGTTTGCTCGGCACAGCAAATCCGAAAGTCACGAGTTTTTCGGAGACAGAGAACTTCGAAGGGGCAACGGTTTTTTCAGAGACTGTTTTTTGTGAATTTTCGGGAATGGGCGCACTGATCACTGTATCAGTTGGCGCTTTCGGAGCATTTGTCTTCTGTTCAACTGGTGCGCTTTGAGCTACTTCTTCTGGAGACGTATCTGCGTTTTCCATCCTATCAGTGTTTACAGGTACAACTGAAAGTGCTTCTGGATTAGCCCTGTTTTCTTGATTGGTGAAAGAAATCATGGCGGATCGATGTGACTGCACGATAAAAAACCCCACTACCAAAGGCGTGCCCACTCCAATAAGTATAGACAGTGTTCGAGTCTTCATAGTATTATTATAGCAAAAAAGGGGTAAGATGCGTAGTTTTCGCGTCTTAATAAGTACTTATTCTTCCGTATGAAATACTTTCTCATGTCCATTTACGGTGCTCTCGTAAGCGTTCCGTACCTGCTTTATGCCACACGAGCGCAGGCGCAAACCGCTTCGCCCGTGATTATTAGCGAGGTGCAAATTGCAGGAGAAAAAACAAGTGATGATTTTGTGGAACTCTATAATCAATCCGATACAATTGTAAATATATCAAAATATCGTCTTCGCTATAGAAATAGCAAAGATAGTGCGGCTACGGGAGATTCGCTCAAGGAGATAGACACCGATATATGTATTGCGCCGCATGGATACTATCTTTGGTCGAATAAAGATTCGGGTATCGATGCTAATACAAACACAAGCGCAACACTTGCATCGGATTACAGTCTTGCACTTTTTACACCGAGAAGCGTCGGGGATACAGTAATCGACTCGGTAACATGGGGCGGTAACGCTTATCCGTTCGGATCTCACTCTTTTCACCAAAACCCCGGAAAAAATGTAAGCATGGTTCGTGATGTAATCGATGGGACATGGCTTCCGGCATTCTCCACGCAACCAACTCCCACGAAAGGATTGGGAATATCTTGTCCTATAATCGCTGAGACGACCGATTCGCAAACTCAAAATACGACGCCACAAGCCGACATTCCGAAAAATATTTACCTCGATACACCGGCAGAATTTTCGGTCAAAAATGCCTCCGACGATACGGGCGTGAAGTATTCCTGGAATTTCGGTGACGGACACACGAGCCGGCTGGCACAAACGACGCATACCTACGATCACATCGGGACTTACACCCTCACACTCACCACCACCTCCGCGACCGGGAAAAGTATCGCGACTTTCACTCTCGAGGTCGTTCCCTTTCCGAAACAAAAAGTCGCTTTGATGGATATTAATCCCAATCCGTCCGGCACTGATACGGGAAACGAATACATCAAGGTGCTCAATACCGGCAAGAAAAAAATCGATCTTTCGGGATGGAGCATCGCTACCGGTACCATCAAAAAGAAACTTGTCAATCATCCGATACGCGAGAAACTCTCCGTCAAGGCTGGCAAGGAAGCGACTATCACGCAGGATTTTTCGACTTTTTCACTTCCCAATAAAGAAGGTTTTATCGAGCTGCGTCAGCCTGACGGCAAAGCGATCGATACGATCCGCTATACGCAACCGCAAGGAGGGATAGGAGAAAACCAACATTACCGACGCACCGGAAAAAAAGAGTGGACCTGGATACAAGAAGGTACTTCTGACCCAAACGTTGCCGATAAAGGCAATGAATCTTCTGCCAAGAGCACACCTACAGCTACCGACGACGCATTGCCGGCGAGTAAAGAAGTCCTCCTGAATGCAATAGACACGCTCTCACTCGATGAACTCGCGCTTCTTCGGACGCGCATCGAAGAAAAGCTGACCCTCACCGAACAAGCGGCGGCGGAAACACGGTATGAAACTACCTCTAAAAAAACCGATTCCGATAAAAACAAGGAAACGGCTTTTACGAGCATATCATCCGAAAATGGACTTCCTTATCACACACAATCATTGCTCGCGGAAAAACACACCCAAACAATACCATCACTGCTTGCATCACCATTCCCTTCAGATATAGTAGCCTCCTCCATGCCATCTGATTCACTTCCTCTTCAAGAGCTTCCGCAAAACCGCTCAGAGCAACCAATCCTGTATTTTTTGCAATCCCTCAATCAAGCCCTGCATTCCGTAACGGAAAGATAATTCGTATTAAGCATTATCCAAAACGCCCTCCTGATTCTTAAACGAAGGTATTTTCACTTCCGCATCTTCGATACGATCCTCTTTCTGTGCCAAAACTGAAATTTTTCGATACACGTACGCAGTAGCCAACATCGAAACCGGTATTGCTACAAGCAGCGTCAGACTTGCTATAAGAGCAATTCCGTTTACAAGATCTGAGAACAGAAAAAACTCGGGGTACGAGTACACGATAAAGCCGGCATACCCCGGAAAACTGATAGTAAGAAGGACTGCACCGAAACGCAGTAACTGCACCATATGAGGAGTTGTCACCTGATTGCTTCGTTTGAAACTTTCCACAATATCCAGCTGCTTATCCACCAAAAAGTATTTGTAGAATTGATACCGGATTGCGAGATAGATTCCAAGCGCGATCAAGAGTATGAGTATGGGAGTATCATACAAAAAGAATACGTCATCCGAATTCCTCATTATCGCCTCCTTGATTCTGTATACGACAAAAAAGAACACCGGTCCACAAATGAGCAAGCAGTACACAACCATGGCCACGAAATAGCGGAAAGCTATCGTATACCGAGCGAACAAATCTTTTACCTTTACCGGTTTCCCATCACGCAAGAGCAATGTCACATGCACAAGTCCCACATCGATAACGAAACCTGTCACCGAGGCAGCTACCTGGGCTATGAAAAGCAGCGCCCTATTGGATGTCACAAGACCCGTAATGCTGGGCAAAAGCATGCAAAGTCCGGATAAGAGCAGTATTCCCACAATAAAACCGAATTTTTCCCGAAACATCGCCCAGCCGAAACCGAAAGCGTCTTTGATGAAAAACGGTGCTGTTTTTTTCATAGATACGAACATTAACCGATTAGCGAAGTTTGTACGATACCATAAGTATATCACAAAAATCCGCTATACTCCCGATTGTTTCACGGCGGCGAGCGCGCCCATATCATCTTCCTCCGAAAGTCTATTTTTTCCCAAAAATCCGCATTTCTCGCATCGGTGTATCACGACGAATTCCTGCTTTTTCATCGTGAAGCTCTCCGGCTTCATAAGGCCGCCGCATTCGCTAGCCCGATCGCCGGGGTGAATATCCACATGCTTGCCCCACAGACACTTCGGACAGTGATTGGTATAGCCATTACCCACCACGAATAGCCCGCAGTGTCCGCAGATAAAATCCTCTTTTTTCCTTTGAAACGTGTTTGACATATGATTATCGTATCGGTATCATCTCCTATTACAGTACGACATTCTGCCAATAAAGCAAGTCGAATACGCGAAAATATGGTATAAAGAAGGAAGTCGACGAAAGCTTCTTTCGGCAATCGACTGACTTGCGCTTATTTTTGACTTCATCGATGTTATGTTTGATCGACTCCGATTACCCCTTTCAAATACCGTTTTGTATATGAGCGTCGCGCTCTTTTTCGCCTTCGGCTTGTATCATATCGCCCACTTCGAAACCGCCGATGAGCATTACTGGATATCGGATCGTGTCCCGCAGTACTGGCAAGCTCTCGAAAACGGACGGTTCAAAAAAACACTCGTCAATGACAAGCCTGGCATCAGTGTCGCGCTCGTTTCCGGTGTCGCGCTACCATTTTTTGAAAACACGCGTTACTACGAACAGCTCCCTCAAGAGGACAACCTCAAAAAAGGAGCTATCGATCCACAGGATGCGGAAAAGCTCTTTCTCTTCTTCCGATTGCCACTCCTCATCGTCAATACTCTTTTACTCTTCTACTTTTTTTGGGCTATACGAAAACTTTTCCAAAGCGGGTTCATAGCTGCGGGAAGCGTCTTTTTTATCGCACTGTCTCCTACTCTCATCGGCATCTCGCAGATTGTCAATCCGGACGCACTACTCTGGTCTTTCGGTTTTGCTTCGATACTTTCTTTTCTCTTGTTTTTAAAACAGGGTTCGCGTCGCAACATATTTCTGACCGCTCTTTTTTTCGCGCTGGCGCTTCTTTCCAAATATACCGCCATGGTGCTCGTGCCTTTGTTTTCCATAGGTGTCATATGGCACGCTTTCTTCGGCGCAGAAACGACCAAGGATGTTGCTGTTACCCGTTCCCGCTTGCATACCAAAACAATCGGGCTTGGCATCATATTCTTTCTTTCGATAGCCATAACATCCTTGTTGCTCCCCGCGATACTCGTCAAACCGCGCTATCTTCTCGATCTGACACTCTCCTTTTCCTCATCGATGCCCTATGTGCTTATAGGAAGCGTCGCGTTGCCCTTTATCGCTTCACTGTTCACTTTGTCTCGCTTCATATCCCTTCGCCCGCTTATCGACAGACTCTTTCTTATAAAGGGAAAACTCCTTATCCTTGTGCCTTTTACCTTGATACTTTTTCTGGCATGCATCCGTCCTCTGCATGATATGAACGTCTTTTCACAAGTCCCCTTCGATGTCAAAAATATCGGCACGGACACGATAGGCACTACGTTGTTTGAGCACATACTTCTCGAGTACAATGCACTCGTCTTTTCCTTGCAACCGATTGTGCTCAGCCTCATGCTTTTTCTATGGGGAAAATACCTCTTCACGCAAACGGTTTCGCGCGAACGCTTCCTCGTCGTCGTTTTCCTCACCCTCCCCTTCACACTCATCCCCTTCGGATACCTTCTCTCCGGCACCATCGCGACCGTACGCTACCTCATCCTCCTCTATCCTTTAGCAGGACTACTCGCTGCTCTCAGCGCTTCCGAAGTGTATGAATGGATGCGCACTCGCTTCTCATCATCGATCGCTGTGGTTGTTCTTGTCATCGGCATAGGCAGTACTCTCGTCAGTACACTCAGTATCGCGCCTTTCTATCTCAACTACACGAACTTTTTGCTTCCGAAAGACAAAATTATCACGGATGCGTGGGGCTATGGCGGATATGAAGCAGCGCAGTATATCAACAGCCTTCCGAATGCCGAAGCACTCACGGTCTGGTCCGACTACGCCGGCGTGTGCCCCTTCCTGAAAAGTACCTGTATCATCGGGTATAAATTCAATGAACGTCAGTATCATATCGATTACTACATCATCAGCCATCGCGGTGAGACCAATATACAGCCCGATCATACCAAATGGCTCAAATCCGACCGCATCCATCCGGCTGCCATCTATGCCGAGGAAAACCCCGCCTGGCAGCTGCTTATCGATGATCGACCGGAGAACTTTGTGAAGGTAGTGCGCGGGGAGTAGTCACTTACATAATCAGATATGAAAAAAACGCCCGATATTCAGAGCGTCTTTCAATTTTCATATATTTCTCCTTTCCAGATATTACTGAAAAAAATTTACTTCGGCATCACATAATCCC
>CAZUWR010000026.1:0-9122 GCA_964624415.1 uncultured Bdellovibrionales bacterium
ATTTTTTCTTCCAGCGTCACCACCTCTTCCACCATTTTTTCTTCCAGTTTCGCCAGGACGGGAATATCTCCCAATACGCGCCTGAAATACACCGCCAAATCCTGCGCAATCATGCCCTGCGGCGGATAAAACAAGCTCTGTATAGATACACTCCCCTCTCGCGAACGCATCGCACGGTTCGCCTCAAACATCCCCTTCAAAACCAGTGCCGCTTCCTTGAATTTCTTGTATTCCCGGAGCTGATGCTCCAGATCGATCAGTTCCTCTTCCTCTTCTTCGTCGAAAGTAAGCGTCGGAAGCAGCGCCTTGGACTTGATAAGGATCAAGCGTGACGCAATCACCAAAAACCACGAAAGATTTTCGAGCGATATCGTCTTTTCCGTCGCGATGTACTCCAGATACTGATCGGCTATCTTGGCCAAACTGACACGTGTCACATCCAGCTTCTGCTTCTCGATAAGCGCCAACAGCAGCTCCAAAGGCCCCTCAAACTGCGGCAATTGTATGTGATACACCATACTCCGTCACATCATATTCATTTCGTTTTTCCATTATACCACTTTTTCGGATTTTTGAAAAAGATGCTCCTGCAAAAATGTTTTTCATAAAAATATAAAATAAACCGCCTTTCCCAAAGAAAAGGCGGTTTATGGTGGATTTTATTTTAAAATTCTCATCTATTTTATGACATTGTAAAAAGATTTTTTCGTTTTGTTGCCTGATTTCATATCGACGGCATACCAGTTATATTTTCCAGACGGTTTCGTAACTTTATAGTGAGTTGTGAATACGCCATCTTTGTTGGTTTGCACATACACTGGAGGATAGTAACCGCCGGAAGCTTTTGAAAAATACAAAGCGATGACAGCATTTTTAGAAAAATGAGTTCCTTTCTGCACCAATACACCCCCCAATCTTACGGTTCTTGCAGAAACTTTGAGTGTTTTTTTCGGAGCGATACGCTTTTTTGAAGAATGATCCGATATTCCTTCTTGCGCACCAGACACAGCGGGCTTTTCCGATACATTCTGCGGAGTAGCTGGCGTAGCGACAACATCTTTTTTATCCTCTTGCGGCTTCTCATCTTTTTTCACATGATGGTGCTTGCCGTGATAGCCGTAACCGTAGCCGTACGCCACATCAATAGCGCTTTGACCTACCACGCCAAAAATGATTGATAGAGCCACGAGCGACAGAAAGATTCTGCCTTTTCGATCTTGTATCATAATTACTTCCATTACCTATTATATCGTCAATAAATACTTGACCGTATATGGTAGCAGAAATAATGTTTTTTGTCAATAAAAAATGAAAGGAATGGCTCTAATGTAATAAAAAATAAGAATGTCTGATCATATTATCACAAACTTGACCGAGGAACCCTGTATATGAAAATAGCCTGCCCAAAAGAAGCTTTGTCTGTCCAAAAAAGCTCTGCCTCATTTTGGATAAAATCTATATATTTAGGATTCGCCCTATCCAAAGCCATATCATCCAAGATAATATAGACGTCGGATTGGGTAGACATTTTTTTTATCTGCGCAATCGAGAGGATTTCCGGAATACCCGAATAATACTCCTTGTGTTCGCTTGTCACCGACAAATCCCGATCCTTGCCCGTATACGAAAGTGCGAGCGCGTAATCAGCGCGGCCAAGATATATTTGATCCATAAATGGATACGCCGATATGATCTTATCTCCCGGACGCATAGCTCCATCTAAAACAATATAGGCTTTCTGAAAGTCAGGCTGAGGAGTATAGTCTTCGAGCGCGAAGAATGTTCTTGGAAAAAACAGGAGGGAACGCACAGTCAACTGATCGATGCCAATACATATACCAGTGATAAAAACTAAAACCATGAGACGGTGTTTAAACAAAGACGCCCAGTAATCGAGTAAAAAAGATGCATACAAAAAAAGAATAGGGGTTACGAACAGTAAATAACGCTTTTGATTAACATACACGAAATACGAGAAGAAAAAAAGGCTCGCGAAAAAAATCACTATTAAAACCGCGTGCTCCATCCTTTTATTCGTAACATAGTAATACGAAAGATACCCTCCTAGCAATGCCAGGGCAAATAAGATACCGAATGTCTTCCAAAAGTACCCGATAGTATAAAAATCAAGGTAATAGAAAAAGGCAGACCACGAGGTGATTCCGAAACCGCTCTTCCATATCCATACGAGTATACCAATTGCAAATGTACCCGAAATAACAATCGTTACTGCGCGATTCGATAAAATACCACTCGATTCATTTTTTTTGCTGCGAGAACATACCGCATACCACATTATCACTGGCACTATGAATACTCCCGAGAGTTTTGACAAAACAGCCAAAACACAGGCTGTGCCACTGAGAACGAGCGACCGTAAACGGCCTATTTTGCCGTATTGAAAAATAAAAACAAGCGCTATAAGCACGAAGAAAACAAGTAATGAATACGACCGTATCTGCCGGCTCCAAGCGATATGCCAATACGAAAAAGCCATCATGCCCGAAGCAAGTACAGCAACACGGGTATTGAATACGATTTTTCCTAGCGCATATAATGCCATGATAGAAGCCGTGCCAAACAAAACTGAAATCATTCGAAACCAACCAAAAGCGCCCATCGAGGGTACAATACTCAGAAGATACGGTAGAAGCGCATCTTTCCATTCTATTCTTCCTGAAGCCAAAAGAGGATATCCTTGTTCTTGGATAGCCCTCACTTGCATCAAAGTAAAGCCTTCATCAATCCATAGACTCGGCGAACCTATAGCAAATGCTCGCAAGAAGAATCCGGCAAGCACTATAAAACTTATGACAAAAAAGATACGGTCTTTGCGAAGGAAATTCATATTCTCTATTGTACTGCAAAAAATATCTCCTGACTATTCATAGCGCAAAGCCTCGATGGGCTTGAGATTGGCAGCGCGCTGCGCGGGATAAAACAAGATTTACTCCAAGCCCAATTGCTTGCGCCGCAGAAAATCGGGCAAAGCAAAGAAACTCAGGAGCATCTGGATGAAACGGCTGACGATGGCGACAGTGATAGCCACTTCCGGATTGACATGGATGAGGGTGAAAAAAGTGAAATACGCCCACTCTTTGATACCGATATTGTTGATGCTCACAGGAATGCTTGCGATGATGCTGATCAGAAATATCACGGCAAAGAAATCGATGACGGGGACGGTTTGACCGAAAGCCCGGAACAAAAGCAAATTGGCGATACCAACGCCAAGCATATTGAAGACAAGAGCGAGCCCGAGTGACGGCCACAAAATATCCCGACGGAAATAGTGGCGCACCTCATCAAGAAAAGCCTGTATTTTGATCGGTAGTATACGCACCACATGCTGTACGACAGGGCTCTTGCTCACACGATTCCACAGCATTCCCCAAAAAATCACCCCTGCCACCAGTATGATCAACAATACCAAGCACAGCGTCCACACCGAAGACTGCACCACCGTACCAAAACGCATCAGCGAAAAAGCGACTGCTAAAAGCGCGGCCGCAAAGAGTCCCGACAAACGATCAAAGACGATCGTAGACACGGCCAAAGTGTACCCTTCGCGTTGCTTGCCGAGCCAGTATGTCCGATACATATCCCCGCCGATAAATCCGGGAAAAAAATTATTGATGAATGTCCCGGTCAGATACGCGCGGAAATACCCGAAGACGCTGCGCACAAATCCCTTGGAGCGAGCGATAATCTGCCATTTTTTGGCGGAAGCGAGCATCCCAAGCAACACGAACACGATATACCACGCGACATACGTGCCCTCGATATGCTGGAGCGCTTCCCATACACCCTGCCATTTCACCTTGTATACGAGCCACAATACGAAAGCCAGGCTGACGATCAGCTTGATCACGAATGCATTTTGTTTGTAAAGTTTAAGCATAGTTGAGGCGTATCATCCTAAGTAATTGTTTAAAATCTTTTCGTTTTTTGCTTTGTAGAGTGTTTTTTCGGACTGCCGGGTCAAAGACGAAAGGCGAGAAAAAATACTATCGAAAGCCAAAAAATAAGTAAAAAATATTTTAAACAATTACTGATAAAAAATTATTTCACCACGTGTGTATACGTTTCCATATACTGCGAAGCGACGCGTTCCCAGCTCATCGACTCGGCCAATGCCCGGCTCGCAGCGCCCATACGCAAACGAAGATCCGCGTCATTCGCAAGTATGCGCAAAGCCCGCGCCACATCCTCGGCATCACGCTGTTTCACCAGCAATCCGTTCACGCCCTCATACACCAGCTCCTGTGCTCCGCCCGTTTGTGTGGTGACAATTGGCAGTCCGCAAGCCAATGCCTCGAGCATCGCATTACTCATCCCCTCATTGAGCGATGGCAGCACAAAAATATCCGCCTCTCTGTAATACCGAAGCGTCTCCTCCCGCGGGATGCGCCCCACGAAATCGATATGCGACTGCAGTTCTCGCTCACGAACCAACTGCTCCAATCGCTCCTTGGCATTGCCCTCACCGATAATTGTCAGTGAAAATGCACATTCATCGCGCAACAAATAGAGAGCCTCAATCAGATAGTTGATGCCTTTGCGATCCGTGACTCGCGAAGCGCCAAGTGTGAGACGAAGACCCTTGCCCTCTTGAGACTTTTTCTCCTCGCGAGGAGAAAAGTGTTTCGTATCGACACCGTTGGGGATGATACTGATCGCCTGCTGAGAGCTACTCTCCAGGGCCAAGTCCTTCAGTCCCTGACTATTGGAAATGACCGCTTTGGCATTGCGCCAAATAGCGCGTGCGAACACACGCACGATTGGGTACAAAAAAGAAAATCGATCGCTATACCCCGGCACATCCGACCCGCGCAGCGACACGATATACGGTACGGTACATTCGCGATGCAATTTCCACGCTACCAAGCCGCACGGCACGGTAAAAAAAGCCTGTATCACATCATATTTTTCCGCACGAAGCAGCTTCTTCGCGAAACGATACGACTTCCAGGTATACATCAAAAGATCCTTGACCGACTGAAAATGCAGATTGCTTTTGTTTTTTCCGATTGGCACACGATGAATCACGACCGACTCGCCGAGGGATTCGCGATGATACTGATCATCGACCGAGGAAGTGACCAGATCCACGGATACCCCCGGCATACGGGAAAATTCTTCCAAAAGATAGGCGGTCG
This sequence comes from uncultured Bdellovibrionales bacterium, assembly GCA_964624415.1. Lineage (GTDB taxonomy): Bacteria > Patescibacteriota > Minisyncoccia > Moranbacterales > UBA1568 > JAQTRS01. The sequence continues at coordinate 5,160 of CAZUWR010000026.1, forward strand.
CGTTGGCAGCGCCGCCTCCGAGCGGAGGGTATTCGTAGTTGAGAAACAAGATTTTCATGATCAGTTAACAATAAACAATAAACAATAAACGGAGACAAACCAATCGCATTGCCTGTAGAATAAATCCGTTAACCGCTCATTGTTAATTGACTATCGTTGAATTACTACACTCCGATACCATAATACACAAATCCCTGCGCCTGCGCCTCGTCCCGATCCAAGATGTTGCGCCCATCGACGATCACATCGCCCCGCATCGCTTCTTTGATATCGGCATACTCGACGGTGCGGAACTCATCCCATTCGGTCATAATAACCAAAGCATCCGCATCCTTGAGTGCCTCGTGCGACGAGTGAGCGTATTGTATCGGCGTGTCCTTGTGCTCATGTTCCGTATGCTCCATCGCCACCGGGTCAAATGCAGCCACCTGCGCACCCGCCTTAACCAAAGCCTTGATAATCACCAATGCCGGCGCCTCGCGGATATCGTCTGTCCGCGGCTTGAACGAAAGTCCCCACACAGCAATTTTTTTGCCCTCCAATGAATCAAAGTGTTTTTTCAAAAACTCAACAGGGCGCAATTTTTGATCATCATTGACCGCATCCACCGCGCGCAGGATACGAAAATCCTGCCCGTGCTGCGAACCGGTCTGGATCAAAGCCTTCACATCCTTGGGAAAGCATGATCCGCCATACCCAATACCCGCCGACAAGAATCGTGACCCAATACGCGCATCATAGCCCATTCCCTTGGCCACTTCCTTCACATTGCCACCCGCCGCTTCGCAAAAATTAGCGATCTCATTGATAAACGAAATCTTTGTCGCCAAAAAGGCATTGGAGGCATACTTGATGATTTCCGCGCTTTTGACATCGGTAAAAATCACCGGGCGCCCCGCGCGTGCTAATGGCCGATAGATTTTTTCCATCAGCGCCTTGGCTTTGTCCGAACTTACGCCCACCACCACCCGATCGGGATTGAGAAAGTCCTTGATAGCCGCGCCCTCACGCAAAAATTCCGGATTGGATACTATATCGAATTCCTGCTTTCCATCGCTCGCCTTTCGCACGATATCGGACACTTTATCTGCCGTTCCCACCGGTACGGTCGATTTGTTGACCAACACTTTGTATCCATTGAGATTCTTCCCAAAGCTTTCTGCTACCGCAAAAACATACCGCAGATCTGCCTGTCCTGTTTGCTTATCCTCAGGCGTCCCTACTGCATTGAACACTGCATCGGAATGCCGTATCGCTTCATCCACGGACGTGGTAAACGAAAGCCTGCCTTCTTTGACATTCTTACGCACCAGCTCTTCCAATCCCAATTCATAAATCGGCATCTGCAGGCGCTCGAGCATCTCGATCTTTTTTTCATCGATATCCGCGCAGATCACCGTGTGCCCCAGCTCCGCCATACACGCGCCCGTCACCAACCCGACGTATCCCGTCCCGATAAAAGCAAGTTTCATATTGACATTTTTGATTATTGATTTCTTGTCTCCCGTATCGAATAGTTCATTGTCTGGCGATTCTTGTAATAGTTGCGCACCAATATATCCGACATGATGCCGAAGATAAACAGCTGAATGCCCGCCAACACCAAAAACAGTCCCACCAAAGGCCAGATACGATCGGCGATAGAGGCATGAAAAGCGATTTTCTCCACCACCATCCATATCAAGATAGCGCCGCCGCCAAAAATACTGAGCAGTCCCGCGCTCCCGAAGAGGTGCACCGGCCTATTGGCATACTTGCGCCAAAACCAGATCGTCAGCATATCCACAAATCCCTTGATACTGCGTCGCCAGTTGTATTTGGTCACACCGTTGATACGCGGGTGATGGGTCACCACCACTTCCGCCACGCGAAAGCCCTGCAGTTCCAAAAGCGCCGGTATGAAGCGGTGCATCTCACCAAAAAGATCCACATCGGCAAAACATTCCCGACGATACGCCTTGAGGCTGCATCCCGAGTCGTGTATGGCGTCTTTGATCAGAATTTTGCGAAGCAAGTTGGCACCGCGAGAAAAGAATCGTTTGCTAAAGGTATCCTTGCGATGCAAACGCCATCCCGACACCACATCATACCCTTCGTCGATTTTGGCGAGCAAAAGTTTGATATCAGCCGGATCGTTTTGCAGATCCCCGTCCATCGTGATGATCACTTCTCCCTCCGCCGCCTTGAAACCCGCGTCAAACGCCGCCGTCTGACCGAAATTGCGTCGGAACACAATCAGTTTCAATGGTGACAGATCACGGCACTCAGCGACCGTCTTGTCTTTGGAACCGTCATCGACGAAAATAACCTCGAACGGTTTACCTAAAGCGCGCGCCGCCTCGACAATTTTCGTGTGAAGCGGTATCACATTCCCTTCCTCATTGTAAATGGGCACGACAATCGACAGATATGGTTTTTCTTGCATAGAGCGTCAGTACAACAGAAATTATATACTGTCTTCATTGTAGCCAATCCGGGGACAAATGACAAACAAAGCCGGCTCTCCCCTTAAAATGAGAAGGTTTGTGGTATACTGGCCATACATACGATACCTCTAAACTCTTTTTACCTACACTATGAACATCCTCGTCACGGGCGGAGCGGGCTTTATCGGCTCACACACAGCCGTCGAGCTCATCAACGCCGGCCACACCCCTATCATCTTGGACAATTTCTGCAATTCCGATGTCTCGTCGCTGCACGGCATCGAAACAATAACCGGGACAAGGCCGAAGCTCTATGAAGGAGACTGCGCGAACGCGCAGTTTGTCGCCTCTGTTTTCGAGGCCGAATCTATCGACAGCATTATCCACTTCGCCGCGCTCAAAGCCGTCGACGAATCCGGCAAAGAACCGCTGCGGTATTATCGCAACAACCTCGATGCGCTGCTCACCCTCCTGGAAGCGGCCAAGAAATATGCCGTGCCTCATTTCGTCTTTTCTTCTTCCGCCACCGTCTACGGCGAATCCGAGGCCTTGCCCATCCCGGAAACCGCCGCACGCCAAGAAGCGACCAGTCCCTATGGCAACACCAAACGCATCTGCGAAGATATCCTGCGCGATACCGCCATCGCTTCCGAAGGTCGGCTCCGTGTCATCGCGCTGCGCTATTTCAATCCCATCGGCGCGCATCCGTCAGGACTGATCGGCGAGCTTCCTCTGGGCACTCCCAACAACCTCGTCCCCTTTGTGACGCAAGCCGCGGCCGGTATCCGCGAGCAGCTCACTGTCTTCGGCGACGACTATCCGACACCGGACGGTACCTGTATCCGCGACTATATCCACGTGGTTGACCTGGCGCAAGCCCATATCAAAACCCTCGAATACCTGCACACGCACAAAGAGACCGCCTATGATACCTACAATGTCGGTACCGGTATCGGCGTGAGCGTCAAAAAACTCCTCGACACCTTCGAATCGGTCAATGGTGTCAAAGTGCCCCACGTCATCGGACCGCGCCGCACGGGCGATACTGTCGCGTGCTTCGCCAATCCTAGTAAAATACAAGCCGCTCTGCACTGGCAAGCGACTCATTCCCTGAAAGATGCTCTGCGCGATGCCTGGCTTTGGCAGCGCAATATCATCAATAAAAAATAGGCTATTCTGCCGAACGTTTCTCGTCTTCACGCACTTCGATGATTCCGCGGATGACCGCCATCACGAGGAAGTAGTACGCATACACGGCGAACTCTTCGGCTCGCACCTCGCGGCCCAACGCTAAAAGTATCGGCGTCAAAGCCAAAAAGAAAAGCGCCGGAATTGCCAAAAATCGGCTTTGAATCGGACCGAGCAAGGACCAGAGGAAAATTGTAAAAATAGCCACCTCGATCATCGTCCAATCCAAAAAAATACCCAGCAAGATTCCGGCAACTATAAAAAGCGCTTCCTTTTTTCGTTTCCGTGCGATACCGACAAGATCAAAGAATTCATGAGATTGCTTCATAGGACTTCATTATACACGATA
>CAZUWR010000027.1:0-8421 GCA_964624415.1 uncultured Bdellovibrionales bacterium
GTCGGATAAAAAAAAGTATCGAGATTCATAATCAGGTACGTTAACAAGTATATTCTTCGCTTTCAGTATAGCATATCTCTCTATATGCAAAGATCCCTGTGCCACCGCTAAAGCTAAGGCGACATGAGGTCGACTACGCTTGGGATGACAAAAAAGGTAGGTGTATGTAAAAATAAGCACTCAATAGAGCCATATTTCTGAAAATACCTTGACTTTTTCGCTCAGAAGGTGTATACTATACAGTCAGTTATTTGAAAATCCTGTTCGTGTATCCTCTTGTGATTTTTGCGGATGTGATTCTGTTTCCGATTATTGAGTACGGCTCATTTCAGAGATAGAATACATTTTCGTACAAACAAAGAGGAAAATACCATGAACAACATAAACAAGAAAAGTGTTTTATTCTGGACGGCCTTTGTGGCTGTAGCAATTGTCTTAATCCCGATGTTTTGGGGAACGTATCACAAGTATTTTTCCGAGGATGCAGTGCCGGTGCAACAGGCTTCGTATGCAGAACTGCGGGATGCTCCGGTGGGCAGTATCCTCCTTGGAACAAGAGGGGATGGAAAAGAAGTCCCTTTGGCGGTCGTGATTTTACCGCCGAACGAATACGGCGTCGTAAGGCTTACGACGTTCAAGCCCAATGTTCCGGGAGCGCTTTCTCGGAGCGAAGAAATAGTTCAGACTCAGGGAGTTCTGATATATAAGGTGATGGGTGATATGCCCACGCGCCTTGTCAGAGTCTCTGATCCGGACTACCCGTCTGTGAAGTGCGACTTCATCATGATGACCTCGCATCTTTCCAAAGCGCGGGCCTGCCCGGAAGAAAATCAAGAAGAACCACTACCACAACAACAAACAAATCCGAGCGTTTCAAATGAAGCTGCCGGATAAAACCCACAGCCCTGTATTTCACAAAGTATCCCGATAAGGGAATCTGCGAGAAATACAGGCTTTTTTATTACCCTTATTCTCATACGCCTTCATAAAGGCATAAAAAGAGCTGCTGCTTGACAAATAAGCCACTATTTGCTATGATGGTAAGTCACTAAGTTTAATCGTTAATACAGCATATATGAGCATGTTTCGTTCACGCCGTTTTCAGGAAATTATGGGTGGTATCGCCGTACTCGCCGTTTTTGTGTTGCCGGTCTTTGTATTGGCCGGAAATACGCAGAAGTTTTATGTCGATGCGTCCGCTAAGGGTACGCAGGATGGATCGATGAATCATCCGTTCAAGACGATCAATCAGGCATTGGATCGCGTCAACAATGACGACGAGGTGCATGTTGCCAAAGGTGTCTATGAAGAGAATATCGAAATCCCGTACAGCGTGAAGCTGTTTGGCGAGGATGAAGACACGACTATTATCAAAGCGGATGACAATGACAAACCGGCAGTCATTATGAATCATAAGACGACACTGGATAAGTTCACCGTCAAAGGTGGAAACCATGGTGTCTATGTCAGCCGCTGGAGCAGCGCGTCTATTATTCACTGTGTTATCCGTGACAGCAAGAAAGACGGTATCCATATCCGCAATGCCGACACCCGTGATAAGTTCACGGTGAGTATCGTGAAAAGCGAAGTGAAGGACAGTGATCGCGCCGGTATTTTTTCCGAGAAGCGCCGGATTGTGATGATTGAGACAGAGGTGCATGACAATGGCAGTGATGGAGCTGACTTCGCGCTTGGATCAAAGGCATGGTTGGATGATAATACGTTCCGTGATAATGACGGATCGGGTTTGAAAGTGGCTTTGGATAGCTCAAGCGTCTTTGTAGCAAGCAAGAACACGTTCCGCGATAATAATCACGAAGGAGTTGAGGTGAATGCCTATGGCAAAACCGGTACGGTGAATATTGAAAAATCCAAGTTTATCAACAACTCAAAATACGGCATCGCCCGTATTGCTCGCAATGCTTCCGTACCCGCAAATGTTTGGAGTGGTTTGACCCAAACGGGCAATACCTTCTCAAGCAATCATAACGGAGAAGTCTCACCTGTACTGCACATACAGTAATTTTCTTGGGGGAGTAGTTTGTCGGAATATATATGAAAATAGCATTCATCGGTCAAAAAGGAATACCGACGCAATCTGGAGGTGTTGAAAAACACGTTGAGAATATTGCGGTACGTATGGCACAGGATGGCCATGAGGTTTTCGTATATGTACGATCGCACTATACCCGACCGTCTTTGAAAAAGTATCGCGGCGTGACGCTCATACATACACCGAGTATCAATACCAAGCACCTCGATGCTATCACACATACCTTCGTATCCACACTACATGCCTTGTTTTGCGGGTATGATGTGATACATTATCAGGCAGTCGGACCGACGACCCTTACTTTCATTCCCAAGCTCTTGCTCTGGAAAACCAAAGTCGTATCTACTTTTCACTGTCAGGATCAATTCCATAAGAAATGGGGATGGTTTGCGCGACGCTACCTGCAATTCGGAGAATATGTGACTTGCACCGTGCCCGACGCGACCGTAGTGGTCAGTCGAGGACTTCAGGATTATGCTTTGAAACAGTATGATCGCAAAGCGGTGTTCATTCCCAATGGCGCCGATATCGAGACTAATGTCGGAACCGATATCCTGAGTCATTTCGGACTTCGTGAGAAACGGTACATCTTATCAGTCGGACGATTGGTCAAGCACAAGGGCGTGCACTATCTGATCAACGCTTTCGGTCAGCTCGAAGATACCAATAAGCTGCCGAACAATTTTAAATTAGTGATTGTCGGAAAGAATGCCGAGACGCCGGAATACGAGGAATACCTGAAGGTGATGAGTAAGAATCGTGAGAACATCCTCTTTCTAGGAGAGCAGACAGGTAGGAATCTGAGACAGCTATTCGCCAACGCATATCTTTTCGTACAGCCTTCCGAGTCGGAAGGAATGTCGATTGCCTTACTTGAAGCGATGGGTTACGGACTAACAGCGGTCGTGAGCGATATTGATGCCAATACCGAGGTGGTCGCCGATGCCGGAGCTATTTTTGAGAATAAGAATATCGAAGATCTGCGTGATAAGCTCGCTGTATTGCTCAATCGACCGGAGGATGTGGCAGCACTCGGCAAGAAAGCTCAGAAGCGTATCGAAGATCACTTCAGCTGGAATGCCATCGCCAAACGAACTGTGAAACTGTACCAGTCTTTATTCATATAATTTTCCACCATGTTGCAACGCACTTCCATTTTTGATTCCATACGAACCATGCCTCGATATTTCTGGGTCTTGTTGTACGTTTTTACCATTACCGGCGGTATCGTGTCACTGGATCATTTCCGAGTGTATTCGTCTTCGGCGACCGTGATGGTTATCCAAAAGAATCAAAACGCTCTCGGGTCAGGGGACTTGCTGATGGAAACGGTGGCGCAATTGCCGACCACGCTCGCTTTTTATGATCGATTACTGTTGCAATTCCCGGAAATCAAAGATCCTTGGAGCGGTATGAGTGCTGCCGATCGAGAGGCGCTTTGGCGCGAGCATATGGCTTCGGTCCGCGTGGACGGCAGCGGATTGATCCGCTTGCAGGTGACTGCCGACACGGCAGCGGATGCCGACTTCTTGACTGAAAAATCAACCCTGAATTTGTTCGGGATGATAGGGCAGTACTATGATATTCGCACCGAAATCGATATCCGGACGATCGAAACATCCCCGGCGCATGCCTTTATCGCACGACCGCTGGGATGGTTTTTGATGAGCATTAGCATCGGTTTCGTTTTGGCTTTCACGGTTTCATCCGCTATGGCGCGATTATTCCGCTCATCAAGTAGTGTGCGTATACGTCGCTCTGCTCAGGAATCGACACCATCCCTTCAGCCTGTCACCTTTCCACTGACTCAGGTTTCATCCGAACCGACGCCTCAACCAACGCCTGAAGTGCTGCCTGAGGAAATGGTCACTGAAAAGGAATCTGCTGCTCCGAGTTCTCCGATAAACAATCTTCCGTTTTTGGAGGAAGGTATATCCTTGGAAGAACATCTCTTTGGTTTTGCGGCAGCGCATCCGGAAACTAATGAGACAAAAAGCGATGAACCGGCAGTATCGTATCTTGAGCCCATTGAAGAACCTCTATTGGAAAAAAAATCCGAACCGACGCCCGAAGAATTGAAGCGCCGATTAAATCAGCTCCTCAAAGGAGATTTGTAAAATAGACTATGGCAAAAAAACACTCAGTGAAATTTTGGATTATCTTTTGGACGATTTCGGCCGTGCTCTTGTGCGCGTGGTTTGTGTTTTTGCAGTATCGCAATCACTCGGTTTCTTTTTTGAATCATGTCGTCGATGTCGCGCCGATTTCCCGGGAATCACAGGATGACCTGCATGCGCTCGTGGATATGGCTGATGCCGTGCTTCAGACCGGTGGTCAGGAAAAAACCTTCCTTATTCTCTTTCAGAATAATATGGAAATACGACCGGGGGGTGGATTTATCGGATCATTCGGTATTTTGAAAGTGCGCGACGGGCATATGACGGAGTTTACCTCGCATGACGTGGTGAATTTCGATGGTCGTATTCCTCCTATTGTGGCGCCGCCGTATCCGATGCACGAGACCTTGCGTATCGATTCGCTCAAGTTGCGCGACTCCAATTACTCTCCAGATTTCGCTGAAAACGCCAAACAGGCGGAAGACTTCTATCACCTCGGAGGGGGACAGGAGCAGTTCGACGGCGTAGTGGCTATCACGACCAATGTACTCAGTTCATTCTTGAAGATGACAGGTCCGGTCACAGTGCCGGGATATCCGGGTGAATATACGGCGGACAATGCGGTATTGGGACTTGAGGAGCAGGTGGAAAAAAGTTTTGTGGATCAGGGCATCGAGCGCGGTGACCGCAAGGCGATTATGAATCCATTGGCCTCTGAAATCTTACGTCGCGTCAAGGAGTTTAGTTTGTCTCAAAAGTACGAGCTGTTCAAGGTGGTCTTGGAGGATTTGCGCCGCAAGGATATACAGTTGTCTTTCAAGGATGAGAACCTGCAGTATCGCGTGGAGCGAGCGCACTGGGACGGCAAGGTGGATAGCATCTGGAAGGATGATTACGTGATGACATCGGATGCAAACCTTGGCGCTTTCAAAAGCGATTATTATGTGAAGCGTTCTTTGGAGTATACGGTAGATTTCTCTCAAGAAACGCCGCATGCGACACTTGCTTTCACCTATCAGCACACCGCGACTGAAAAGAGTTGGCTGACCAAGGATTATCAGACCTATCTGCGGGTGTATGTGCCCAAGGGGAGCTGGCTCAGCAGTGTGTCCGGCAATACGACCGAGCCGAAGTTTGGAGAGGAGCTTGGCAAGAAATATTTCGGAGCGCTGGTACAGGTCAAGCTTGGCGAGACCAAGACCGTCACCTTTGATTACAATCTTCCCAAGACTATCACCTCGGATGCGTATGATCTGAAAATCCAGAAGCAGCCGGGAATCAACGATGTGCCCGTGACCATACACGTCATCCATAAAGACGGGACACACGAGGACAGGCAGATCGTTTTGAATCAGGATTTTTTGTGGTAAGTCGTAGTTGATAGATTATTGTCACAAAAAACAAGGTTTTAAAATACCTTGTTTTTTGTGATTTTTAGCTTAGCGCATTGCTCTATATCCTCTCGCTGAGACGGTAGGGGAAACGCATCTTTTTGAAAGGTATGCCTTCTTGCGATTGCACGACAGCCCAAATGGCCTGGTCGTATTCATCGGATCGCTCCATTTCTTTTTCACCGATAACGATCGAAAACGGAACATAGTCTTTGTGCGCTATTTTTATCCGTTTGCCGACCGGAATATTCCTTTCATCGATCTCGATGCGTACAGGCAAGTTTTTTACTTTTTCCCGATACTTCTCGCACAGCCCGACAAACTCTTCGCTGACGGGAATGAGTCTGATTTGCGCAGGATACAGCCAGAGCGGAGCGCGTTTTTTGAAGTCATCGAAAATAAGGTACAGGTAGCGCTCGATTCCTCCGGGTATCGCGCTGTGGATGATTGCTGGGTGCTGCATACAGCCTTGTTTGTCGATATACTGTATATTCAGTCGGGATGCATTTTCAACATCAATCTGAATGCATGCGATTTCGCGCGATTGATGGAAAGCGTCGAGAAGTTTGTAGTCGACATTGATAATCCAGTAGCGATCCTTTTCATCATTGATAATATGTATCAAGACATCACGCTTCGCAAAACCTACCGCTTTGATGATGTCGTGTTTGTATTTGTCCCAATTTGCCTGTGAAGAAACCTCCACAACCATATGGTATTCATACTGTGCCTGTCTCCCTGCTTGTAGTATTTTGTTTTGCATTTTTGGAAACCATTCGAATGCTTCCGAGACGTTTTTGAAGTACGGGTGTATGTCCGGCATATAGAATCGGCGATGCCTGAAGAGGAGCATGCATTCACCGCTTTGTTCGTGGCGATAGCAATCTGCTAGTGAAAAGTGTCCGAATGGCAAGTGTCTTTCAGCAAGTTGTGCTTTTGCCGCTGCATTGAATTGAGGATAGCTTCCGTCATAGCTCATCACGAGTTTTTTCTTGCCCGAGGGAATCTGATACAAACGATCCCCGTACAGTTTGGCATAGGCCTCGACAACGGAAAACGACGAGTCGAACATATTCGATCCGCTCATCTCGTATACGGGAAAACCGATATCGTGTGCGAGTTCACGCGCATACTCTTTTACCATATCGAGCATAAACTGCGCTTTGTATCCGTAGTGCGCATGTCCTCGATCGGCGCTTTGCTCCCAGTCAAATCCGAACGCATTCGCGATAGCGGCATAGGCCGCTCCCTCATTGGAATTGGCAATCGGAAATTCATCCGGAAATGCCTCCCGTTTGATAAAATCGGAGAATACTTCGTGTTCATTTTTTTCAAGATATTCCTTCGCATCGAGTACCGAACCGCTTTTTTGGAGAATAAGATAGTTATCTATCATATGTGTAGTCTTAGTTATTACTGTTCTTATTCTCGCTCTAGTTGGATGTGAATTTCGAACAAAAAACAAATCCCGCCATAAAACGGGATTTGCTACAAGATCATTCACGACAAAAACCCGTTTCACGCATTAGAGCTGAATCGTGGTCGTTATGTGCGATTGAATGAGTATGTTTTTCATAGTGACTCTATAATACACGAAAAGAGGTGATATGTCAAATTTCAGCACTTGCCTCGGGGAAAATAGAGTGTATACTACAAGGACAAAGCGACAGCTCTCTGGCTGACTTATTTTTAAAACAACCGTATGAAAGGCATTATTCTCTCCGGCGGGAGCGGGACACGGCTTCGCCCCCTGACCAAAGTCACTTCCAAACAGCTCCTACCGATATATAATCGGCCGATGATATTCTATCCGCTCAATACCCTCATCAAGGCGGGTATCAAGGATATCCTTATCATCGTCAGTCCCGAGCGGGCGGGGGATTATCTCAATCTTTTGGGATCGGGCAAGGAATTTGGGGTGAAGTTTACCTATGAGATCCAGGATCAGCCGCGCGGTTTGGCTGAGGCGTTTATTATCGGTGAGTCGTTCTTGGACGATGATGATGTGACGCTGATTCTCGGGGACAACATTTTCGAGGATGATTTCACCGAAGCGATCACGTCGTTTGAAAAGGGCGGACGTATCTTTGCCAAGGAAGTGCCGGATCCGGAGCGTTTCGGTGTGGTGGAATTTGATGAGCAGATGCGTGCCGTCTCGATCGAAGAGAAGCCGAAAAACCCCAAAAGCCACTTCGCTTTGCCGGGACTGTATATTTATGATCATCGCGTGGTACAGTTTGCCAAGGAAGTGCAGCCGAGCGAACGGGGCGAATTGGAAATCGTGGATCTGCATCGCCGGTACCTGGAGCTCGGTGAGCTGGATGTGCGGACATTTTCAGGGGAGTGGATTGATGCGGGGACATTTGATTCGTTGTTCCGTGCCAATCAGCTGGCACAGTCGAAGCTGCATAAGAATTTGGTGATATAATTGAGGTATTACTATTGGATTGAATTTCTATACAACATGTGACTTACGATTGTCATTCCCGCGAAGGCGGGAATCCAGTATCCATAGATTTTTGATGAGTGGTAATCGAATGATTATGGAACCTAGATTCCCGCCTTCGCGGGAATGACATATATAAAGGTTATTGAGAATTAATAACAACACTATGCAAAAGATCAGAAAAGCCATACTGCCGGTAGCGGGATTCGGGACACGATTTCTCCCGGCGACCAAAGCGCAGCCGAAGGAAATGCTTCCGGTCGTAGACAAGCCGGTGGTGCAGTACCTGGTGGAGGAGGCGGTGGCATCGGGTATCGAGGAAATCATTTTTGTGACGGGGCGCGGCAAACGCGCTATCGAAGATCACTTCGACGTGTCATACGAATTGGAAGACACTTTGGTGGAAAAAAACAA
>CAZUWR010000028.1:0-7352 GCA_964624415.1 uncultured Bdellovibrionales bacterium
AGCGGGTGTTGCGTCAGTTTCGGATCCGTTTCTAGAAGCGTTTTGGCTTCGTCGCGCGCGATCTGTATAAGTCTGACATTGGCGATGTTTTCCATAGCGATATCGGGTATACCGGACTGTCGTGTGCCGAAGAGCGCTCCGGGTCCGCGAATCGCTAAGTCTTTTTCCGCCAAGTCAAAACCATTGGAACACTCGACCATCGCCTGTAGGCGTTCGTTTGAAGCGCTGGCGTTTTCACCCGGAAAGAGGAAACAGTAGGATTGGTGCTCTCCTCGACCGACCCGACCGCGGAATTGATGGAGTTGCGAGAGGCCGAAACGATCCGCATCCTCGATGAGTATTACAGAGGCATTCGGGATATCGATGCCGACTTCGACGACGGAGGTGGCGACGAGGATGTCGAGTTTTTTGTCTTTGAACTGCGCCATCACGGATTCCTTTTCTTTGGACTTGAGTTTGCCGTGCAGGAGGCCGATACGCAGATGCGGAAAGATGTCTTCGGATAATCGCTTGTGTTCGGCGACAGCGGCTTTGACCTCGGTGAGGGTGGCGGATGTTTCGACGAATGGCAGAATGACGAATGCTTGGCGACCCTTATCGATTTCCCTTTGGATGAATTGATATACATATCGTCGATCCGCGTCCGAGGTGGCGACACGCGTGATGATCGGTTTGCGATTCTTGGGCATTTCATCGAGAAGCGAGAGATCGAGATTGCCGAAAAAAGAGAGTGCGAGCGTGCGGGGTATGGGCGTGGCGGTCATGGTGAGAAAATGAGGGATGGCATTATCAAGACCGTCATTGAGTTTAGCGGCTTCTTGTTGAAGGTAGGCACGCTGGGCGACGCCGAAGCGGTGTTGCTCATCGACGATGACCAAGCAGAGATTATGGAAGCGGATATTTTTTTGCAGGATGGCGTGGGTAGCGATGATGACGCGTGCGATGCCGGATTGGATGGACTGTAGGAGTGTCTCGCGATTGACGCTCTCACTTCCGAGGCGTTGATAGGCTTGGGTAAGGAGGGCGGTTTCGAACGGTTCATTATGGAAGAGCGACAACAGACTTTCGAAGTGCTGTTTGGCGAGGACTTCCGTGGGAGCCAAGATGACAACTTGGTATCCGGCATGGGCGACCTGAAGTGTGGCTAGAGCGGCTACGATGGTTTTTCCCGAACCAACATCGCCATTAAGAAGACGATTCATCGGGGATGGTTTTTGCAAATCGTCGGCGATTTCGCGCGAGGCCTTCTGTTGCGCCCGTGTAAGTTCGAAGGGAAGTTCGCTCATAAAAGCACCTATGCTTTTTGTGTCGATCGGAAAAGGAACGGCGGTTTCCACATCCCACTGCAGTTTGAGCTGACGCGCTTTGAGTTGTATGAAAAACATTTCATCGAAGGCGAAGCGTTTGCGCGCGACGAGGCACTCATTCTCACCCAGAGGTGAGTGTATTGACCGTAGCGCTTGGGTGAGCGTTGGTAGATGAAGTTTGGTCAAGATGCTTTGCGGAATAGGATCAGCGAGGTCGAGTTTTTGTTTGAGGAGGGACTCGATCTGCCACCTTAGGTACTTAGAAGTCAGTCCGTCCGTTTCCGGATAGATGGGTACAAGCCTTCCGGTGTGCACCGCGCTTCGCGAGGAAAATTCGAAAGCGGGACTTACCATACACCAATCACCCTTATCGAGTGTGATTTTTCCGCTCACTCGGATGGAAGCACCTTCTTTGAGCGATTGCGCGATGTGCTTTTGGTTGAACCACACGATTTTGAGTCTCCCGGTTTCGTCCTCGATCCAAACCTCGGTAATGAGCATCTGTTTTTTCCAGGTTTTTTTGGTTTCGACGGAGGTCACGATGCCCTCAAAGGTCGCTTTTTCATTCGGTACGGCATCCGAGAGAGCGAGGGTTTCGGAGTAGTCTTCATAGCGGCTTGGAAAATGGTACAGTAAATCGCCGACTGTTTCGATATGCAGACGCTTGAACCGGGTGATCATCGCCGGTTTGATGGAAGGGAAATTTGAGAGTGAAGTATCGAGTGTAATCATAGTATCTTCAGTATAGTACATTTTCGGACTCTATGACCAATGGGGGTGAAGACTTGACAAAATGTTGACATAGGTAGGGGGAGTGGCATATACTGAGGGTAAAGTGGTGAGAAGTGTCAGAAAGTGGGGAATTGATTGTCACACTCCTATGTTTATCGGTGAATACGCACACAGCATCGACGCAAAAAAACGATTGGCATTGCCGTCGAAGTTTCGCGGTGAACTGGGTGGTAAAGTGGTGGTGACTCGCGGACTGGATGATTGTTTGTTTGTGTATCCGATGAAGGTATGGGAGGTGCTCGCGGAAAAGCTGGGTAGTTTGCCGGTCGGTGAAGCGGGGACGAGAAGCTTTATCCGGTTGATGCTCTCGGGTGCGACGGACGTGGATATGGACAGTCAGGGACGCATACTTTTGCCTGAATACCTCAAGGAGTATGCAGGGCTATCGAAAGATGTGACGGTAGCAGGACTCTTCAATCGTCTGGAGGTCTGGGATACGCAGAAATGGAATATGTATAAGGCTGATGCGGAAAAAAATTCAGGAGAGATAGCGGAGCAGCTCGGAAAACTCGGCGTTTACTAGATTCTATAAAGATTGTTATGGTTGAAATCAGACACATCCCCGTCCTATTAAGAGAAACAATTGAGGGATTGAATCTGCATTCGGGTGATACGGTGGTGGATGGGACACTGGGAAGCGGCGGGCATAGTTTGGAGCTCTTTGAAAAAGTATTTCCCAGTGGACGCTTGATTGCGATGGATACGGATGCTTTGGCGATAGAGCGTTTCAAGCAAAGGATAGAGCCGATAGAGTGGGCAAAGCAAGCGCTTGATGATGGCAAGATACAACTTTCCCATACTAATTTTTCCGAGATAGCGAGCGTACTCGATACGGCAGGAGTAGACACAGTGAATGGTATCTTGGTTGATCTCGGGTTTTCTTCCGATCAGATGGATGATGCTGCAAGAGGAATGAGTTTTTCCAAAGACGGACCGTTGGATATGCGATTGAATCAGGAACAGACACTGACCGCACAGCAGGTGGTGAATGACTACTCCGAAGAAGAGCTTACTAAGATTTTGAAAGAATACAGTGAAGAGCGGTTCGCGAGGACTATTGCGCAAGCTATAGTGCGCCGGCGGACGCAAGAGGAAATACGAACGACGAAGGCATTGGCAGAGCTTATTGAATCAGCCATCCCGAAGCGATATCACGGGAAAAAGATCCACCCGGCTACGAAAACGTTTCAGGCTTTGCGGATCGAGGTGAATCAAGAGCTTGGGAGTTTGAAAGCGTTTTTACCGCAAGCAATCGAGCGATTGGCGCCAGGAGGGAGACTTGCGGTCATTTCTTTCCACTCGGGTGAAGACCGAATAGTGAAGCAATTTTTTCAGGAAAATGCAAGGGGATGTATTTGTCCGAAAGAATTTCCGATCTGTCAATGTGGAATAAAATCAAAGGTGCATAAGGTGACTGGGAAACCTATCGTAGCAGGTGAAGAAGAAGTAAAAAACAATCCGAGATCGCGAAGCGCAAAGCTCCGGATAGTGGAGAAATTAAGACGCGAAGAATAATGCGAGAGTAGCGAGGGGGCGAAATAAAAAAACAAAAAGTCAGGGGGTAAAAGTGCTATGAATACACATATACAAAAAACAGCATCATGGCAACAAAAGATGCCTATCGGTATCGCGGGTGTGGTTATGATACTTGGTGCGATTTATTTGTATACCACCAATACCGTAGCGGTTTCGGGGTATGCTATCCGTGAGGCGGAAAATAGGTTGGCGGAGCTTAAGCAAGATAATAATCAGCTTCGCATTCAGGAGGCAGAATTCAAATCCCTATACCGTATTGAGGAGTCTGGCAAACGATTGAATATGTTTGAGCCGGTACAGGTGAGTTACATCGAAGAGACGAAACCTATCGCTCTTCGGTAGGGGTTTGGGAACGTGCAACGATGCCACTTGCTCAGTAACTGTCTAAAATCTTTTTCTTCTTATCTTTTTAGCTTTTGATAGTATTTTTTCTCGCCTTTCGTCTTTGACCCGGCAGTTCGAAAAAACACTCTGCAAAAGCAAAAAACGAAAAGATTTTAGATAGTTACCAATACCGTTATGAAAACATTTCGAAGTTCGAAAGGAAAACATCAGAGTGTTCAAAAAACAACCGGCAATCACTGGAGAATTAACGCTCTGGTTTTTTTTGTATTGGCAATGACCGGTATCATTATAGTACGTTTGTACAGTTTGCAGGTCGTGGCTTTTCAAAAATATGGAGTGATAGCTGAGAATCAACATATGCTTTCCGAGGAAATCAGTCCGGATCGCGGAGCTATCTATTTGAAAGATACTTCCAATCCGTATCCGTTGGCAGTGAATCAGCGCCTTTCTTTGGTCTATGTCGTTCCTAAGGAAATAAAAGATCCTATCGCTACGGAAACGGCGCTCTCTGATATCTTGCAAATGGAAAGAGGTGTCATTGATGAGAAATTCAAACATCAAGATAGCATGTTTGAAGTGGTGAAGCGAAAACTTTCGGAGGAAGAGTCGAGCAGGATAAGAGATCTACATCTGAAAGGCGTGTATTTGATACCGGAAACGTATCGGTATTATCCCGGAGGTGAATTAGCCTCGCAGGTGGTCGGTTTTATGGGATCCGGTAAGGATGGTATGGTCGGACGATATGGCATGGAGGCGTCTTGGGAATCGAAGCTGCATGGCAATTCTGGATCAGTAATGCAAGAGCAGGATGCTGGAGGTAGGTGGATTCCGATCGCAGACAGGGATGTCAAGCCGGCTGAAAACGGGGAAAGTATTGTCTTGACTATGAGTCGTGAGGTGCAGTATGAAGTGGAAAAGCGATTAAAAGATGCTGTCGCGGAATTTGAGGCGGACAGCGGAACGGTCATTGTAATGGATCCTCGTACAGGACGTATCCTTTCTATGGCGTCGTATCCACAGTTCAATCCGAACGAGTATTCGAAGGTAGAAGATATTAGTCTTTTTATGAATCCTGCCGTGAGCTCCCCGTATGAAGCAGGATCAGTGATGAAGCCTATTACTGAAGCGATCGGATTGGAAGAAGGGAAGATCTTGCCCGATTCGACCTATGTGGATACGGGCTCGGTGACAGAGGGGGGATATACCATTCATAATTCCGAGAATAAAGTCTATGGTCTTCAGACGATGACCAATGCGCTTGAAGAATCCATTAATACCGGAATGATTCACATCGAGCGGTTGGTTGGGAATAAGCCGTTCCTTGAGTATCTCAAGCGATTCGGTTTCGGTGAGAAAACGGGTATTGAGCTTCCGGCAGAATTGGGAGGGAATATGAGGAATCTTTCGGATATTCGTAACAACGTGCAATTTTACACCGCTTCCTTTGGACAGGGCGTGACCGTGACACCGATACAATTGGTGGCGGCGTATGCAGCCTTGGCAAATGGTGGTACACTGATGCAACCGCATATTATCGAGAAGATTATCCATGCCGACGGCACCGAAGAAGAAGTGCCGACGCAGGAGGTACGCCATGTGGTCAGTGAGCATACAGCGCAGCAGGTGAGCGCTATGCTTCGCAGCGTGGTGGTGAATGGACATGGAAAAAAAGCTGATGTTCCAGGATATTTGGTAGGTGGAAAAACCGGAACGGCGCAGGTGGCCAAAACGGATGGTCCCGGATACGAAGAAGGAAAAAATATCGGATCATTCGTTGGGTACGCGCCTCTCAATGATCCGCAATTTGTTGTCTTAGTGAAGATGGTGAATCCCAAAGGCGTGCAGTGGGCAGAATCGAGCGCGGCGCCGACCTTTCAAAAGGTGATGAAGTTCTTATTGGAGTACGCGAAGATACAACCTACGGAAGCGGTGAAAGTGAAGCCATAGCATAAACAGATATTGATGGTATATATGAAAACGAAAAAAGTGAAATTTTTGGAAACGGTTTTGCGGATGATGGCCATCGCTGTGCTCAAGCGGCATAAGCCGATACTGATCGGCGTGACGGGTTCGGTCGGTAAAAGCTCTACTAAGGAAGCGATTGCTTTGATACTGCGATCAAAGTTTTCCGTACGTTCCAATCGGGAAAATTATAACAATGAAATCGGTATTCCCCTGACGATTATCGGTGCCAAAAGCGGAAAACGCTCTGTATTTGGGTGGCTGGCCGTGGTGATGCGATGGGTGCGCGTGGTCTTTTTTTCCACCTCGTATCCGAAAATTGTGGTGTTGGAACTCGGCATCGATCGTCCTGGCGATATGGCGTACCTGTTGAGTTTTTTGCCGATACGGATCGGAGTGATGACCAATGTCTCATCGAGCCACCTGGAGTTTTTCCAAACCATCGGACATATCGGCAGAGAGAAGGGTTTGTTGCTCAAGCAATTGCCTGAATCAGGAACAGCCGTGGTGTGCGCGGATGATGCATTGGTGATGAAACGGGCTGAAAAAACCAAAGCGAAAGTAATGACGTATGGTATGGGTGATGCAGCTATGCTGCACGCTGAACACGCAATCGTTTCCAGTGATGCGAATCACTTCGAAGGCTGCCGTTTCAAAGTGAGTTTCGATGGTAAGACGATGCCGGTGCATTTGCCATTAGTGGTGGCACAACATCATATCCAGGCAATACTGGCCGGAATGGCGGTTGGTTTGGCGCTCAAACTCAATCCGATCGATATGATCGCTTCCGCACGGAATTTCCAGTCGCTTCCCGGACGGATGCGTATGATCGAGGGCTCTAAACAATCATGGATTATCGATGACACCTATAATGCTTCACCGACTTCACTTGCAGCAGCGCTCAAGACGCTTGCATCGTTTCAGAATGGTCGGCGTATTGCTGTTTTGGGTGATATGCTTGAACTTGGCACGCAGTCCGAGAGTGCACATATGCAGGTGGCTCGATGGATTCGTGAGTATCATGTCGATGTCGCGGTGCTCGTGGGACAGCACATGCTCTTGGCCCACGAGGCTTTGATACAGGATGGTTTTGCGGCAAAGCAGTGCTTGTGGTTTGAAAATCCTTCGGAAGCGGCCAAAAGCTGCAAGGGTATCACGGCAAGCGGTGATGTCATTCTTGTGAAAGGGTCGCAGGGGATGCGTATGGAAAAAATCACCGAAGCGCTGATGGCGCACCCGGAACAAGCGTCGAAAGTGCTCTGTCGTCAGTCGGAAGATTGGAAACGGAAACCTTTTATTGCTTAGCTAAAAATAAAAGAGGCGTCGCTTGAGTATACGCGACGCCTCTTTTTATATTAAAAGAATTTAAATCGCTTCCAAAGTGATCCGTCCATCGAGGATGCGGAAGTC
>CAZUWR010000029.1:0-6767 GCA_964624415.1 uncultured Bdellovibrionales bacterium
GTTTTGCAAGTAAAAATATAAAAAAGCAGAACGAATAAATATGCGTATAAAAAAACCAGGTAGCCTACATTTGATTGTAAGCCACCTGTGTGACGAGGTATGCATCGATATATTAATGCACGGTTATTTGATTGAAGGGAAGGGCCATTCCAGTTTTTTGAATCGTGGCATTTCCATTGACCACGAATTGTGAAAGATCGAGGATGCCAACCATAGGACGGCTGGCTCCTGACTCTATTTCATTCAGGGTCACATTGACTCTGAATGATCTTCCATGAGGAATCGTTTCGCTAAATTTAATAAATAGATTGCCCTTCTCATCAACATTGAGCTGGTTTTCCCCCAGCTGTTGCGATTGCCCTGTCAGAGGATCCAGAGCAACCAAAGCCAAAGAGCGAATGTCTTCGGATCTGACATGTGTCAATGTCTTTCTCTTGCTTGACACATTGAGGACAGTGAGCGTGGGCTCATTGAAGACGAGTGTGACTTCGCCTTCATTCACATTGACCACCGGTTTTTTCGGTGTTTCGAATTCGATGACGCCCGGTCTTGGCGTTGTCCATGCTATTCCGAATGCGGGATTGCTTCTCCAGTGCTCCAAATTAAGGAGTTGTTCTTTGTGGCTTGCCAATAAAGAGTCAGTCGAGGCAGGGTCATTGATAGCCAGCTTCACCTTGTAGGTGTGGCCCCCACCGGGGGATTCATAGGGTATGTTGATAACGCCCACGCCGGTGTATTCGCCGGTTCCGACAACAACATTTGTAGCTTCATCTATAATGGAAATGTATGCCGTCGACTGTTCATGCCAGGCAAAGTCTCCATCCCGGAGAATTTCAGCGCCATCCGTAATGTGGAGAATAATGCCGTTCTGACTCGGGTAGATAAAGTTTTCCGCCCAAGTCGGCATAATGCCGACGCAGAGCAAAAACAATACAGCCAGTGCTTTAAGGATCTTTGTTTTCATGGTTAACTCCTGTCCTTTCGGACATTTTTTTGTTGTGTATTGTTAATGAGCAAGTAAAACACTCATCGGTTGTGTCGTGGTATAAAGCCAGGATAGACCTGTTGGCTTTCTTGGTATCGCACGGATGCGATACGCCGGAAAACCCGCTTTACAACTCGACATTCCAGTATACGTGAATCGGATTCTTTGTCAAATACCCCCTGAGTCTGTTGATTTTTAGCGGATTGCTATCAGTCTAAAAGCAATGGTTTGTCATTGGATATTTGACCTGATCTATGCTAGAGTGAAAGCAATTATCACTAATCGATCGTCTATGAAACAACGAATGGTATCGGGCATCAAGCCCTCGGGGGATCTGCATATCGGGAATTACTTGGGAGCGATCGCGCAGTGGGTGAAACTGCAGGACGAGTATGACGTGATGTTGTTTGTGGCGGATATGCATGCTATCACCGTCCCGCAAAAGCCCAAGGATTTGAAGCGGCGGACGATCGAAATCGCCAAGATCTATCTGGCGGCCGGTATCGACCCGTCCAAGGTGACGATGTTTGTGCAGTCGCATATCCAGGAGCATGCGGAGCTGTGCTGGATACTCAATACGGTTACCCGTGTCGGAGATTTGGAAAAGATGACACAGTTTAAAGATAAGGCAGGCAATGATAATCGCGAGACAGCCGGTGTCGGACTCTTCGACTACCCGGTCCTGATGGCGGGGGATATTATGATGTACGATGCAGCGTTTGTGCCGGTGGGGGATGATCAGGTGCAACATATCGAATTGGCACGCACCATCGGACGGCGTTTCAACAAGCGCTTCGGCGAAGAAATCTTTACGATGCCCAAGCCGCTCTTGCAAAAGTCCGGTGCGAGGATCATGGCGCTCGACAATCCGCAGAAGAAAATGTCCAAGTCGGCCGCTGCGGAGAATAGTTTCATCGCACTGATGGATGAACCCGAAACAGCCCGCAAGAAAATTATGAAGGCAGTGACAGATTCGGGTACGGATATCGTGTACAGCGATGATAAACCGGCACTCAAAAATCTTATCACTATCCATGCGTTGCTCGCTGACAAGGAAACCGAGGATATCGAGAAGATGTATGCGGGCAAGGGATATGCCGATTTCAAGACGGGCCTGGCGGATGTAGTAGTAGCTTTTCTGACAGACTTTCAAGCGAAATACGCGGCTATCGACGATGAAAAGGTATTGGATATCTTGAAAGAGGGAACACAAAAAGCTCGCCCTTTGGCCCAGGCGAAAATGCAAGAAGTCAAGCGATTGGTTGGTTTTGTGATGGAATAGGGCGTTTCCGAGCGGGATGTGGCGGGCGTTCTTGACATAGAATGAGAAATACGCTATAAAGAAAGGTACTCGAAAATCGAATTTTCGTAGTATTTAGAGTTATTTTCAAATTGAATAACGATTTTTAGCACACTAAAAGAGAGGTGCCGTCATGGCAAGAAAGAAGAGAAGAGCACCGAATGCGTTTCAAAAGGGAATCGTGAAGTTTTGTTTATGGCTGGCACGATGTTGCATCGAGTATGCGAATATGTTCGCCGTGGATGATAAGGACTCACCCGTATCACAGAAAATGATTAAGTATGCTCAAAAAAAGTGGACGTGGAGGAAACAACAAACACTCGCCATATTGAAAGGTGTGTATAAACGACATGCCTTACTTGATCGTTTTGAATCTCTCGATGATGAGAGTCAGGACAAACATAAAAAGGTTATTATGTCTGTTCGCGATATCATTTTTACCATCGATGCTATCAGGAGAAGATATGATGAAATACTGAGCATATGTCAGACACGCGAAGCATTCGAAGCGTGCAATTATAATTTCGAATGCGCGATTTCGTCGATGTATGGTGATGTTATGGATCAAATCGATGCGTATCAGGAGTGTATCGAGCGAAAAAAAGCGAGCATGGAATTTGTTATCGAGGTGGAAGCTTGCTTGAAAGACGTGCAGTCGTTTTGTCGCTATAAGATCATATCCGATGATTCGGTTTCGGTCATACGACTAAAAGCGCTTTTACGCGGTATCGTGAAACAATGGAAACATATCGAGGGCGACAGTGACGGGAGTAGTCTTGTCGTATTTCACTGTAATATCGGTCGCAGAAGGCTATTGATAAATAGATTGTGGGAGCAAGCCGTCCCGCAAAGCTGTTTCTGCTTTGAAGAATATAATCCGGCTTATGATGTATGGTACCCGGAGCCGTATGATAATACGAAGACGATGTATCATGATAATCAGTAAGAACGGCTATGATCAAATAGACAGGGTATGTAATGCATACCCTGTTTTCTTTTTGTAAAAAATAAAGCCGTGTGAATGTAAGGCTTCAAATATGCGGAGTACAACTTCGTTTGACACCCCAAAGCGATTTGATATACTTGAAGAAGAGAAGACAGGATACGTATCGGGTCGGATGCGTCCGGAGCCTCTCGCGTAAACCGTAAAATAATATCATGTCTATGACCGAAAATGTAAAGGATAAAGAATTTGTTGAGTATGTTGTCAAGATGCTTGTGGATAATCCGGAAGCGGTGAAGGTGGAACGAAAGATCGATGAAATGGGAGTGCTCATCACATTGGATGTAGACCCTTCGGATATGGGAATGGTGATCGGACGCGAGGGAATGACGGCCAAGGCTTTGCGCACGTTGCTCCGCGTGATTGGTGCTCGCAACAATGCGCGCGTCAATCTTAAGATTAATGAGCCGGCAGGATCGACCCGCGGCAACCGTGAGGAACGCCATCATGAAGAAAAGCATGAGGATAAGCCTGTGGAAAAAAAGAGTCTCGATGATGTGATGAACGAAATCAAGATTTAGTCGCATCTCTTTAGTGTAAGAACGGAAAGTAGGAAACGGATGAAAGTCCGTTTTCTGTTTGGTGTGATAGCTGGCGATGTATCGATATTGAAGCGAGCGCACTTGTGTTGTATACTGAATACATAAGGCAGACGCCGTAAAATACAAATATCGTTATGGGGATTTTTTCTCGATTTTTCAGCGATGAGGATCAATCAGGATCCTTTTTGGCCTTGGATATCGGAACAGAAGTGGTGAAGGCGCTCATTTTTAAAGTCGATTCCGAGACCGGGCAGGGCGTCGTGTTTGGCGTGGGTCGCGCCAAGCAGAAATTGGGCAATATGCAAAGCGGAGCGGTGTCGGATATTTCCGGTGTCATCGAGGCATCCCGGGAAGCAATAGCCATCGCGCAGGAAAAAGCTAAGGTTAAGAAAGTACGGCAAAGCATCATCGGTATCGCGGGGGAATTGGTTAAGGGTACTACCACTACCGTCCACTACGATCGCGTCAAACCCGACCAGCACATCGCCCTTTCCGAGTTGAAAATGATTATTCAGAAGGTGCAGGAAAAAGCGCTCGAGCGTATCCAGAAGCAGCTGGCGTGGGAAACGAATCAGAATGAAATCGATGTGAAGCTGATCAATGCGGCCATCGTGGATGTACGTATCGATGGGTATCACATCACCAATCCGTTGAATTTTCAGGGGCGCGATGTCTCGATGAGTATCTTCAATGCCTATGCGCCGATGGTGCATTTGGGCGCACTCGAATCAATAGCATCCGCGCTTGATCTGGACTTGCTGAGTATCGCGGCTGAGCCGTATGCGGTGGCTTGCTCGGTGGAGGTGGAGGATATGATCGATTTCAGCGCCATCTTTATCGATGTGGGAGGCGGCACGACCGATATCGCTGTGGTACGCAATGGCGGACTGGAAGGAACGAAGATGTTTGCGCTCGGCGGCCGTGCGTTTACGCGCCATCTGTCGCAGGATTTCCACATCAGTTTCGATGAGGCGGAACAGGTGAAGCTGGATTATTCATTGGGCCGATTGGATGCGGAAACTTCCGAACGGGTCGGTGCTTTTTTTCAGGATGACTGCGAAGTATGGCTCGGAGGCGTGGCGCTTTCGCTTATGGAATTCGCGGAGACGGATATCTTGCCATCCAAGATTTTCCTGTGCGGAGGAGGATCGGCATTGCCCGGTATCAAAGCAGCGCTCAATTCGCCGGAATGGATACGAGAGCTTCCTTTTGCCAAGCCGCCTCAGGTCGGATTCCTTCAACCGAAAGATATCGTGAAAATCGTCGATACGACGGGTGAGCTGCTTAATCCTCAGGATATCACACCGATGGGACTGGCCAATTTGGCGCTCAGTTTCGTGCATGAAGAGAAAATGCTCGCGGGACTCCTTCGAAAAACCGTTCAAAATATTCAAAAGTAACTATTATACACTGCGTGTATGCGACAAGTTTTTTACATCGAAGCGGATGAAGAAATGATCTCGGTCATCGGGCGCTTGCGCAAGTCGCCGGCTACGGAGAATTTTATCGTGGCACCGGTTCGGTCGCTCATTTTGCAAAGCATCGTCAATCTGCGTCTTTTGAATCACGATGCCCGCAAAAACGGCAAGGAAATTATCGTAGTGACGCAGGATGCGCAGAGCCGCTCACTGTGTGAAAAGGCCGGTATCCGCACACAGACCGCACTGGATGATGAGTATGAATATGCTCAGTCCGGACAGCAGTCGATGTCTTCGTCAGCTGCCGGCGCGTATCCGATGACGCCTCCGGCTATGCCTATGCAGTCGTTGCCATCGCAGTCTCAGTCTCAGATGGAGGCTCCGCATCAGCCGAGCGGATGGCATCTCCCGTATTCCGAATCGCTCGGATCGGCGGATTTCTTTGGAGGAGGGAATATGCCGGGCCCCGCTTCAAATATGCCTTCGGGTACGTATCGCGAGCCGTCTTCACCTCAACCGCAACCGCAGTTTCAGATGCCGTCTCAATTCCAATCTCAACCGCAACCCCAACAATGGCAACAGCCGCAGCCACCTCAACCGCAACCGCAGATGAGACCCGCTCCATCGATGGAGTCCCTTTCGAAATCCCCGTACAGCAATGCGCAGCAAGTGACGGTGCGTGATAAGAATCCGCAATCATTCGCCACACTCAACTCACAACGATTTGAGGAAGAGAAGCGTTTGCAGCAGCAGAAAAGTTTCACGCCGCCATCACTGAGAGGCGCGCCATCGGCTCGGCCGGTATTTCCTCCTCCGCCATCAGTTCCTCCGGTAGCGCCATCTTCTCCGGCTCAGTTTGTTGCACCTCGACCTATTGCTGCGCCGCCAGCGCCTTCATCACCTCAACCGCATCAAGGATTTTTGGAACACCGAAGAATGGAAGCGAAGGCGCCTGTTCCGCAAAAGATGCCTGAAAAACCGGTGCCTGTTTCGGGCGGGAGCAAGATGCGAGCCTTTTTTATCTTTTTCGGTTTTATCTCTGTCGTATCGGTCGCGGCAGTCGGAGCCTATGTATTTCTCCCCAAGGCGACGCTGCATGTGAAACTCAAGGTGGCGACCCAGAAAGCCGACTTCACTTTTGGTGGTTCTCCTCAGGTCACTGCTCCTTCAGTTGACGAGAGGATTATACCGGTCAGGATCATTGAACAGGACCAAGAAATGACACGCTCATTTGATGCGACGGGCAAGGCTTCGCTCGCGGATCAGAAAGCGCGCGGCTCGGTTATCATATACAATCAATACAGTGCTGATCCGCAGCTCTTGGTCGCTTCCACGCGCTTGATATCGCAAGACGGGAAAGTTTTCCGCTTGGTGAGCGGCGTGACCGTCCCGGGTATGACGACGAGCAATGGCTCAACCGAACCCGGCGCTATCGAGGCTTTGGTGACCGCCGACCAGCCGGGAGCGGACTACAATATCCCGGCGACGACCTTTACCATTCCCGGTTTTCAGGGAGGCG
>CAZUWR010000030.1:0-6710 GCA_964624415.1 uncultured Bdellovibrionales bacterium
ATAGGCTTACAGAGGTCATTTTGTTTGACAAAAACCGCTTCTCTCGCTATACTGTATCATAGATTCAAATAACGTAACATACTCTAATCCCTTACTACTATGTCGACCAAAAAAGCCGGTGGATCCTCCGCCAATGGCCGTGATTCCAAAGCTCAACGATTGGGTGTGAAAATCTACGGTAACCAACGCGTAGAGACAGGCAACATCATCGTCCGTCAGCGCGGTACCAAATTCCATCCCGGAAAGAACGTGAAGCGCACCTGCGACGATACGCTGATGTCCCTTATCGATGGTCTCGTGCAATTCAAGAAAAAGAAGGCTATCGACTTTACCGGCAAGTCAGTCAACCGAACCTATGTGAGCGTTGTCGAGGAAATCGCCAAGTAAATCCTTCGAAAGCGTACTTCAAAAAAACAACCCTCTATCGGGTTGTTTTTTTAGGGGCTTTTTTGTAATTATTTCACACAAGCCTTGAGGAATTCTACAAACAAAGGATGCGGGGCCAATGGAGATGACTGAAACTCCGGGTGGAATTGCGTTCCCACGAAAAACGGGTGCTTGGCAAGCGGGAGCTCAGCGATTTCCATCAAGCGCTGATCAGGAGAAGTTCCCGAAAAGGTCAGTCCCGCTTCCTCGATGCGCGCGATATACTCCGGGTTCACTTCATAGCGATGGCGGTGACGCTCTTCTATTTCTTTGTGCTTATACGCCTTGCGTACTATCGTGCCGTTTTTCAAAACCGCTTCATAGGTACCCAGCCGCATTGTCGCTCCGTAATTCTTATCGCGAAGGTTTTGCTTCTGCTCGGGCATAATATCGATGACCGGATTGAGTGTCGATGGATTGACCTCGGTCGTGTGGGCATCGGCGATACCGAGCACATGACGGACATACTCGATGACCATCAGCTGCATACCGTAACAGATACCGAAATACGGGATCTTGTTTTCACGGCAAAAACGTATCGCTTCGATCTTGCCTTCGATACCGCGCGATCCGAAGCCTCCGGGAATAAGCACACCGGCATACTGTTTGAGGTTTTTGAGTAAAGCAGGGTTGGTCTCATACTCCTCGCTGTCAATCCAGTGCAGCACGGGCTTGCGCTTGATAGCATAGGCCGCGTATTTGAGCGACTCGATGACGCTCAGATAGGCATCACTGAGCACATAGTCCCCGGTCTTGAAATACTTACCCACCACGGCGATGTCGACCGTCTTACTGGACTCATGCACGCGGGATACAAAGCTTTCCCAATCCGAAAGGTCCCGCTTGCGAGGGCGAAGATTCATTTTTTTCAAGAGAATACTGCTCAGATTCTGACTTTCGAAGTTGAGTGGCACATCATACACACTATCCACATCCGGCGCGCTGATGACATCTTCTTTTTTCACGCTGCAAAACAAAGCCAGTTTCTCCTTGCGTTTCTCATCCAATTCCCTATCTGCACGCGCGATGATGATGTCAGGCTGTATGCCGGCACCATTGAGGGTGCGTGTCGCGTACTGCGTCGGCTTGGTTTTCATCTCGCCGATTTTGCTCGGTGTCGGCAAATAGCTGACAAGCACGAAAAACACATCTTCCGGGTGCATATTCTTGAGCATTCTCGCCGCCTCGAGAAACAAAATATTTTGGTACTCACCGATGGTTCCGCCGATTTCGATAATAGCGATATCGGCATCGGCTTTTTTGGCAGCTGTCTTGATACGATCGATTACTTCCAAGGGAATATGCGGTACCACCTCGACACACTTGCCCTTGTATTCCAGATTGCGCTCCCGATTGATGACAGACTGGTACACGCGGCCCGTGGTCATATAGCTGTCGCGCGAAAGCTTGACGCCGAGGAATCGCTCGTAATTGCCCATATCCTGATCGCATTCATCGCCATCGCCGAGCACAAACACTTCTCCGTGTTCCGTCGGATTCATCGTACCCGCATCCACATTGATATATGGATCGATTTTGAGCGCTGTCACGGAAAACCCTCTGGACTGCAGGATCTTGCCGATAGATGAGGTGGAAATACCCTTTCCCACGCCACTCATCACCCCACCAACCACGAATATATATTTTGTCTTCTTGGCTGCCGCTTTTTTCGTCGTCGTTTTTTGTGCCATACGATCTGTATTTACAATGTGGTTATATCTTCTTATTCACCCTGAATCGTCACCCGGAGCACACAGGTATTGCCATGACCGAAATCGAGGGTGACATCGTGCTGCCCTGCCGTCTTGAGGTGTTTTTTCAGCACCACTGATTTCTCGGACACCACAAAACCATCCTGCTTTAATTTCTCGGCGATATCCCTGCCGGTAATCGAGCCGAACAATTTCCCGCCCCGAGATTTCATTGTCAAAACCACGCTCTTGTCTTTGAGCGCCAGCATTTGCTGTCGTGCTATCTCCACCGCCTCTTTCTTCAACTGCTCCTGCTTGGTCGCTTCCGCCTTAGCGCGCGCTATGGCATCCGCCGTCGCCGCCTTGGCAAGATTTTTGGGGAACAAAAAGTTCTGAGCATATCCGTCGGATACCTCCTTGATATCACCCTTGCGGGCCACTCCCTTGACATCTTGCAAAAATATGGCTTTCATAGTGCTCGCATCCTGACTCGAACAGGAGACCTCGCCGATGTGAACGGCGCGCTCTAACCAACTGAGCTATGCGAGCTAACCGTATAAAACTGCCTTCCTTCTGTGAGCAGTCTCAATCCCCTCTCCCTACGATAGCACTTTCCCGGAAAAAATCAAATGGGTGCCTACTTTCCGTAGAGCACCCACACTTTTTCACCCGCATATCATTCGTGAATTGCCTTTACACAACTGCTATGATATAAAAAGTTTCTTTACCAGATGCAGAATTTATTGGCGCCAATCCTGCTTTTACTACTTCAAAACCTTCCGCCAAAAAATACTGCTGTGCCGTGTTATAATCCTCTTCACCTAACATATCAACCCACAGATTGCCGTGTGAGGCTCCTAAAGGCAATGGCTTTCCTTTTGGCCATTGATCTAAATTGATAACCAGTGTATTATCACTGGTTAAAGTCTTCAATTCAACTCTTACGATTTCTATGAGTTCCTTTTGTTCGTTTTCGTGCCTTGTTATCGCTTTTTCAATAATGCTCATCGTCTTACTCCTCAGTTTTGTATTGTTCTGTTATATCTGAACCATTATTCAGACCTTTCAGCATAGCATTTTTTGACACAAAAGTCAAGAGGCGACTTTTGCGCGACTATTCTACCCGGATAATTCCCACCGGGCAGGCATCGGCGGCTTTTTTGTTGTTTTCGGCTTCCTCGGCGTCCACCTGCGCCACCATAAATTGATCCCCTTTCCACTTGGCATCCGCAAGTTCGGATTTGCCATCCTGCGTGTTCATCGACCACTGTTTGGGCGCGTACAAAACGCACGATCCGCATCCGATGCAGTCGTTTCGCTTATGGCAGATAGTGATTTTTTTGATTCCCATAGAAATATATTTGCCATTATTCTAAACTCAACTCTCTTTATGTCATCCTGAGCGTAGTCGAAGGATCTCCTCACTTAACGAAAAGATTTCTCGACTACGCTCGAAATGACATGAAACATGGCTGATTTTTCTTATGAAAAAGATTTTTTCCAAAGCCATTGGCGTACTCGCCTCGGCTGGGAAAAAATACTTTTTTGATAAGAAAAATTATTCCTTAACTTCCCGATCCTTAAACAGATACACATTGTCATTCTCGCGCACCTTGCCCGTCACGGCAAATGTCACCACGTCGCCCTTCTTACTGCTTAGGATAGGTGTCTCATCATCCGCTCGAAGGCCACTTACCTGTCCCTCATATACTCCCGTCGTACTCCCGATGATCAGAATAGCATCGCCCTCGGCAAGCTCGCCTGCGGTCAGCTCCACTTCCGCCACGCCCGCCTTGCCATAGTAATGCTTCACTCGACCGACACATTCTTTTTCCTTGGTTGCCTTGGAACCGTAGGCATCCGAGTATTCGCCCAACTCCTTACCGAGATAGTAATTGCCTTTGGAAAGTCCGCGATTGTACACGGTTTCGAGTTGCTTGTAATACCCTTCGATTTTTTCCTTGGTATATTCACCGTTCTGTATGTCCGTAAGCGCGCTCCGATACGCCCGCACCACCGTGCTCACATACTCGGCCGAGCGCCCGCGCCCCTCGATCTTCATCACTTGCACGCCGGACTCGAGCAGTTTGTCGAGAAAATCGATCGTGCAGATATCCGCCGCGCTCATAATATACTGATTATCCACGATAAGCTCCTTGCCGGTATCCACATCTGTCACCTTGTACTTCGCGCGGCAATTCTGATTGCAGGCTCCGCGATTGGCTGAAGCATTGTGCGTGTGCAGACTCATAAAGCAGCGCCCCGACTGCGCCACGCAAAGCGCACCGTGCACAAAGGCCTCAATTTCCATCAAGCGGCCCTCATTGCCCATCAACTGTTCCTTCAGGATTTTCTCATGGATATCCTTGATCTGATCGAGCGTCAACTCGCGAGCAAGCACCACGCGGTTGGTCAGTCCGGTAAAAAACTTCAAAGACTCGTAATTGGAAACGGAAAACTGCACCGACACATGCGCCGGCACGCCGATTTCGTTACAGTACTGGATGGTCGCAAAATCAAAAGCGATGACCGCGTCCACGCCGTTGGCTTTGGCTGCATCGACGATCTTGCGCATAATCTGCACATCATGATCATACAAAAGCGTATTGACTGCCAAATAGGCCTTCACATTATTCTTGTGACAGACCGTCATAATTTCCGCCAAATCAGCCAAAGTCAGATTGGCCGCCGCCCGGGCGCGCATATTCAGCTGTGTCACGCCGAAATAGATCGAGTCGCAGCCGGCCTGTATCGCCGCCGCCAAACTCTCAAAACTCCCCACCGGCGCCATTATTTCCGCGTCTTTCGCTGCAATCATAGTATGAATAAGAGAAAAATAAGACTACCCCATCTGGAGTAGCTTAGCAGAAAAAACGATTTATAGCAAGATAAAGACTATCTCTTTGCCATCTCGTGCACCTGTTCCAAAAACTTTTTCGTCCTCGCTTCCCGTTCTTCGGGAGATCCCTTCTGCGTGTCACCGAGGATGGCGATGTCTGTCACCTTCACACCGCAGAAACCGAGCGTGGATGTCTTCCAAAACGAACGGAATGGAAAAAGCGGCAAACGGAAGACAAAAGCCGGTGCACCGGAGGTAGCGAAAATCTTAGCCGTTTTTCCGGTCAACAATTTATCCCAACCACCCGCAGTCTTGTATTGATAAGCGAAACCCGTGGAAAAAATAATGTCAATCCAGTTTTTCATAATGGCTGGCACCGTGCCCCACCAAATCGGATGAACGAATACCAATTCATCCGCTTGCGCAATCGATTGCTGCATTCGAGCTTGGGTATCCGACTGCGGCCATTCCTTCACTTCCTCGAAAGACAAGAATGGCAAAGTGTTTTCAGGCGCATACAAGTCCATAACCGTAACGGTGTGCCCCAACTTCTCGGATGCCTGCCGATACGCATCAGCGATGCGATGCGTCTTGCCTTGTGTGGACGGATGCGCTTTGATAATGAGGATATTTTTCATGCGTATGTTTCTATAGGATATAAAATGTTGTGGACTGTAGGAGAGTCGAACTCCTGACCTCTGCAATGCGAATGCAGCGCTCTACCAACTGAGCTAACAGCCCTTAAAATTCTTACAAAGTTTCTCAATATAAGATACCTACCTCTGGTTGCGATGTAATGCCGCCAACTGAGCTAACAGCCCTTAAAATTCTTACAAAGTTTCTCAATATAAGATACCTACCTCTGGTTGCGATGTAATGCCGCCAACTGAGCTAACAGCCCTTAAAATACATTACTGTCTGAGGAGAATGATGTCGAAAGCGAGGAGTACGGCGACGATGGACATAATGCACAGCCCACTCAAAAAAATGTAATCGGCTATCAACTCGTATCGTCCGGATTTTTTCTCAGCCGGTGTGCGAATTGAGGCGAATGACAAAACGCTGCTGAATGCGAAGAGTACGATACAAAAAGACATTACACCGTCGATAGAAGTCTTATGCGACAACCCGAGACTATGTATGGAAGAAAGCACAAGAAAACAAAAGCCGAGCAAATTGGAAGAGGTAGTCAAAATGTGCGGTGATTTGCTGTCCATACATTAGACCTTAAACGGCTTACCTAAGGGACACATACAGTATATTCCTCCACAAACTAAAAATCAAGCCTCGTGGAAATCAGAGAATTAGCATACTGTCCCCGAAAGAATAGAACGAATACTGCTCCATAATGGCGATAGCATACAGATCCATAATACCGCGCTTGGCGTGTTTGTCTTGCAGGAATGCGTCAACCAAGAGCATCAGGGAGCTTTTCGGGACATGGAAATTGGTGAGGAGGATATCGGCTATCTGGAAATGATAGGGCGGATAGATGAAGATATCGGTATTTTTTTGTGTCGCTCGGACGCGCTCGTCGGTCGCGCACGATTCCAGTGTTCGCATGGCCGTCGTGCCTACCGCGATAACCTTGCGATACTCTTGCTTGGCACTATTAACCGCCTCGGCTGTTTCCTCCGAAAGGGATATTTTTTCGGAATGCAGCTTCCCCGATGCGAAGTGTTCCTCTCGAAGCGGAGCAAATGTCCCCATACCGACATCGAGCGTCACCTCGGCGAACTCGATACCCTTGGCAT
>CAZUWR010000031.1:0-5985 GCA_964624415.1 uncultured Bdellovibrionales bacterium
CTCGGCCATCACTCAAGCTTTGGCAGTCAAAGAAAAAAGCACTCCTTCTTCATCAGGAAATGCTTCAAAATGGTTGCTTGGCGGACTTTTGCTGTGGTCGTCGGTCCTCGTTCTCAACGCCCTTATCAAATTCCCCCTCTACGCCATCGTCATCATCTTTATCCTCACCGCCCTCATCGGCAAACTCTTCTATGACGAATTGTTTAAATAGAGTAAAAATACAAATAAAAAATACTACTGTTTTAATCTAAAAGCTATAATATTTTTTGCTTTTTCATTTGGATATGCCCATGCTTCTTCAAATACCGTAAAAGGCACTTTTTTATTCTCTTCCCCGGGTAGTCCAGGGTCATTTAATATAAACCCTGTCTTATCATAGCCTTTTATAATTACAAAATGTCCGCTGTATCCAGATTTTCCATTCAAAATAGCTGAATTGACATTTACGCCGATAACATATCCATCATCCATTAAAGCAAAAATCGTCTCCTTAGACGGGATTGCTGCTTGAACAGTTACTTTCTCCAATAACTCCAAACTTAGTCTTCTTTCCTGTTCAATATCGCTATTTCGTATTTGGGCTTCACCCATTTCTTTGCCGAATAGTTCAAGTAAATAATCCCCTCCCTCTTTAATAAATTTTTTATAATCAAAATATTCAATATCAATAACATCAAAACCATTTTCCTGCATCCATATCAATGTTGCTGTTGGCCACGTCCATAAATTAAATTTTTTGGCGCTTATCTTATCAAGCTCCTCAAACAAAAATTCTCTTTGCGGCATGAAGTATCCCAGTATCATCATCAGACTCGCTTGAAAACAATGGGTGTTATCAGGAGTATTTCGGTAAAATGGGAGATTTTTTATTACTTTCATAAAGTCGTTACTATTATTTTCTACTTTAAAATATATTCCATCGTTTCGCGGGCGCACTTGTCCCACGAGAACCGCTTAATGTTTTCATACCCACGATCAATCCACTCTTTGCATAGAGCCTCATCCGTCCAGAGCAACTCGATATGCTCGGCGAGTTTCGCAACATCCAGTGCCTCGAAATACAGCGCCGCATCAGCGCCCACTTCCGGCAGACTGGAATTGTCCGCGCAGATGACCGGCACACCCGCCGCCATCGCCTCCAGTACCGGAATACCAAATCCTTCGTACAGCGACGGAAAGATAAACATCTTCGCAGAAGCGTATAGTGCCGAGATATCGCTGAAAGGAATGGTCCCTGTCACGATGATATCCTCACGAAACGGATGCCGTTCGATAGCCTCCATCGTTTCCTTCCATAGCCATGCCTTCTCGCCCGCCAGCACTAATTTCATATCGATATGATGAGCGCGCTCTGCAGCGAAAGCCTGCAGCAGCGTCGCTATATTTTTGCGCGGTTGTATCGCACCGACATAGAGGAGATACTTTTTTGCTTCCAAGGAATACTTTATGAGAACAGCGTCTGTTATTTGTTGACTGTTGATTGTTGACTGTTGATTGTTGACTGTTGATTGGCACTCGAACCCGTGATAGATTACCTTTATTTTCGAAGCATCCACATCCGGATACCACTTGATGATATCCCGTTTGGTCGATTCCGACACCGCGATCAATTTATCGGCATGCTTGACCGCGAAATCCGCGAACAGATGTAATCTGCGTTGATCTTTTTTGGGAAAATGTTCCGGGAAATATTTGAAGGCCAAATCATGGATAGTCACCGTCGTCTCGATGCCTTTGGGCAAGAAGAACGGCAATGCCTGCACCGGCATCCATAATTTCTCGGGACGAAGTTTCCAGAGCTCCCAGGCGAAACGTGTCTGCGTCCAGTAAGCAGGCGCGCTTACGGTGTGCACGGTATAATTTGGAAGCTGCGGCGGCGCAAGCTCCGGATTGAAAACACTGCGATGATACAGATGCCACTGCCGATTCGGGTCAAGCGTCCCGAAGCGCCTCAAAAGCTGCGACAGATAGACCCGAGTCCCGTCGATACGCTTCGCATCCAAATCCGCCACTTGTATGGCTATATTCATAACAATGGCGGCTTAGTATTTTATTTCAATTTTTCCAATACCTCCTCGACAGTCATGATCACGCCCGCTTCCTGCGTGCGGCCTTTCACCTCAACGCCGCCTTGCGTTAGGGATTGCTTGCCTACCACGACCCGATACGGGATACCCAGCAAATCACTATCGGCGAATTTCGCGCCTGCGCCCATATCGCGATCATCGAACAATACCTCGACGCCAGCTTCGATCAATCGCGTGTAGATTTTTTCCGCCTCTTCGTCCTGCCCGAGCGACAAAAGGTGCACGCGAAACGGTGCCACCGCTTCCGGCCATACGATACCCTTGTCATCCGCAAAACACTCCACTAAAGTACCCATAAGCCGAGTCGGTCCGATTCCATAGCTCCCCATAACGACGAGCTGTTCTTGTTCATTTTCATCCTTGAATTTCAATTCCAAAGGTTCGGAAAATTTCGTCCCGAGATGAAAGATATTTCCCGATTCGATAGATTTCTTCTCAACCAATTCCTCGCGACGAATGTCTAGCTTCTGCAACACTTCATCCGTCAGTATTTCTTTGTTGATAGCGATGCCCTTCTCTTCACTGATATAAATAATATCCTCGCCCGCATCAGAAACAGTTTGAAACTCCTCTGAAAATTCACTGAAGATACCACCGGAAGCGAATGTGACATAGGTTATCTCTCCGATACCGACACGGCTGAAAATCCGCTTATACGCCTCTCGCGCCTGATCGTAAAACTTCAGATGCTCTTCTTGATTGCGAGAAAAAGAGTAGAGGTCTTTCATGAGGAACTCCTTGCCGCGCATAATACCTGATTTGGCACGCAATTCATTGCGGAATTTGGTCTGGAATTGATACGCAAAAACAGGCAGATCACGATAGGATGAGATATGCTTGGTCATCAGACGCGTCAATGGCTCCTCGTGCGTAATACCCAAACCAGTTTCCCCGCCGGAAGCAAACGCCGTTTTGAACCAGTTGTCGACATTGTCATCATTCCAACGGTCGGTCTTTTCCCACAACGCCTTATCCTGAAGAGCCGTCAATAACACTTCCTGACCACCGATAGCATTCATTTCCTCACGGATAATCGCATTGATCTTATTCAAAACCCGAAGTCCCAGGGGCAAATAAGCATACACTCCCGCCATTTCCTTGTGGATGAAACCGGCACGGATTAGGAGCTCCGCATTCTTGCTCACCTCGTCTTTAGGTGCTTCCTTGCGGGTTTTGGAGAATAACCGGCTTTGTTTCATACGGGTGAGGATAACGGGTTAGAGATTCTTTTCTTCTACAGTCTAGCACTCTTTTACGCTCTTTGTAAAAAGCAACCATTCAATCCGCGGCGCATCTTGACAAATTGACTACGATATGATACAATAAACCGTTGACTTGGATTTCATCAAGCAACAACCAAAAACTAAGAATTTTACTTTAACAAACACAATCTCACAAGGAGAATTGTCATGAACACAAAAGAACGTGGAAACACTACCACTGCCGCACTTACCTTACTACTCATGATTTTTGTAGTGCTGTCTGGGGGACTTTTGATGAAAATACAAAAGTTACAACAATTACAACAAGAAATTCAATTATCCATCGGCATCACCGACAAAGTGATGGTCGTGTCCGCAGACAATCCCACCCCATCCTCGGACAATCCGGGATACACGTACAAGGCGGCATCCAGTGACAGCGATGATTATCTCGGTCGGATGCTGGTCGTCTTGCCCACAACTACAGTGGAACCGAAAATAGTGACACCGGGAGTATGGGTAGATGTAGCGAACAACTCCATATGGAATTGGGAAGACATCGTCCTCATCGGAAACACTGATGCGATGATTGAGGTCATCATATCTGTAAAGTATGATGCTTCGAAAAAAATGTTTATTCACGACATCTTTCAATGCCGATCCGTCAAAATAAACGGTTCGTGGAACAGCACGTGGATGGGAGCGCAATTTTCTTGCCTCCCGACACACTAAAAACAACACCTCCCCGGGTAACATTTCCGGAGAGGTTGTTTTTTATTTCTCAAACTCACGCTTGTCATTTCGAGCGTAGTCGAGAAATCTTTTTCGATTCCAAACAGATCCCTGTGCCACCGCTAAAGCTAAGGCGACACGCGGTCGGCTACAATCAGTATAACAAATATTCTTTTAACCCGAAAACTATTCTGCATATTCTATCAGGGTCATCGCTCCTTCGCACAGGTATGCTTACGCACCCGGCACTTCGATCGCAACTTCGGCCATTTCCCGTTCG
Organism: uncultured Bdellovibrionales bacterium; assembly: GCA_964624415.1. Taxonomy (GTDB): domain Bacteria; phylum Patescibacteriota; class Minisyncoccia; order Moranbacterales; family UBA1568; genus JAQTRS01. Next base: position 4,302 of record CAZUWR010000031.1, read on the forward strand.
GACGCATTGTCCACCAAGAGAATAGCAGGGATCAGACTCAGCAATAACACAAACGCGGTGATGAAAAACACCGTCGGAAGTGACGCGAAGAGAAGCGTCACACCGATGACAAGGGCAGCTGTAATATTGGCGACCGGTCTGGCTGTTCTGAAGAAAGCGATGATGTCCACATCGCTCGGACCCACCCGTTTATAGAAATACGAGTCGCGCAAAATATCCGCGCCCGCCGCGCCGATGCGGGTCATAAAGAGCGCGAATGCCCACACCCACAGTCCTCCGGAAACGAGAAACGGCAGATAGAGTGTCGAAACAATCATCAGCAAGAGACACCCGATAAGCATCTCCTTTTCACCGAGCCGCTTATCCGCCAAGACTCCCAAAGGATACTGTATCAACACAAAGGGCACGAGCATCAGCGTAAACATGATACCGATAGCATCCCAATCGAAACCGATTTTCAGTAAATACAGCGGCGTGTATACAATCATCGCTGCGTAGAAAAACTCGATGGCGAGCGCGATGGCATAGATATGCAGGATATCTTTTTTACGCCGTATTTTCCGCAAAATCTCTCGAGGAGTAATACGCTCCTTGAAACGATGATTGACCCGGCGCAACCCCAAAAGTGCCACCACGAAAATCACCGAATACATCGTCAGTCCCACGAGGAAGATGCCGGAAAAACCGAAATCCGATAGAATGCGCGTAGACAGAAACGGCGCCAAAAGCCAGCCGAGATTGACGATAGTGAGGTGCAGCCCGCGAATCCTTCCGGACTTCCCATCCTCGGAAAACGTCTCCAAAATCACATCGATATTCACCCAGATGAGATTGGAAACGACCAGGTGAATCATCAGCATCAAGACCGTAAACCACGAGGGATCAAACAAAATCAGCACTGCATTGGTAATAATCGACGCAAACAGAAGCATGAAAAGGAGCATCGACTTGCCCAGCTTGCGAATGAGGTCATGCAGGAAAAAAAGCGAAACCAACACAACACTGAAAGCGAGCAGGTAGACCAAGCTGACATTGTCCGTCCCGGTCACTTCCTTGAAATAGCTGGAAAGCACATAGACCAGCACCGCGTCGGTAAAACCGAACAAAAAAGAAACCACGCTCAAAAGCTTGATCTTGGAAGGTCCGGTATATTCATCATGCGATGGCTCTATCATTCTTTTAGTATACCATATTACTTAAGACACCCCGCCGTGTACCCGCGAGACTTTGCCTCGTCTTCGGATGCGAAACACACACGGTTTTCCGACTTGATGCGCTTGGCGAATGAACAGGTCGGCAGATGATACTTGTCCGAATTTTTGGATCCGACAAACCGGCACGTCGAGGTGGAATCCGGAGCTACAGTAGATTGGTTCGGTGATGGTTGCTTAGTCGTATCCGCGGCCGAAGCGTTGCCGGTTTTCTCGGGGATGACAGGATTTGCAGGCACCTCGATGACCAAGGGTGCTGAAACCCGAGACTGCCCCTCTATTAAACCCAGTTCAAACCCGATAATCCCGACCAAGAGCACACCGGCAAACAGCATTATTTCACGAGCGTGTGCTATCCATCCATTTTTTAGCTTATTATAGGCATTTTTCAGTGATTCTAGCATACGACTGTACCAAAATAGGCTTACAGAGGTCATTTTGTTTGACAAAAACCGCTTCTCTCGCTATACTGT
>CAZUWR010000032.1:0-4845 GCA_964624415.1 uncultured Bdellovibrionales bacterium
TCACGACGCTTTACCTTGCTTTTCGCCTCGAGACGAAAACGGTTCCTGCGGACATGCTGCAAAACGCCGCTTTGCTGGACACGACGAGAAAACCTTCGAATGAGGCTTTCCGGTGTTTCCCTTTCCTTCTTTTTTACCTGAATCATACGCCAACCTCCTTTCCCAAGAGTCACATTATTGAACTCTGCCACTTTCTTTCAAATATACCCGCTATCGGCGACGTACCCTTTTGTCAGAATCTGCCAAAATTCAATCTGGTAACAAAAAATCAATTATAATACCGTTTATACAGGCCGAATGCCTTCACGTAACCGCGCTCCGCCAATCAGGTGCAGATGGATGTGGGGAATTTCCTGCCCACCGTCTTCACCCACCCGAAACAATAGTTTATACCCTTTTGCGGAAATATTCAAGTCCCTGGCAATATTTCGCGCAACCAAGACCATTTTCCCTACAAGCGTTTGATCGGTGTCCTCCAACTCATTAATACTGCGGATTTCTTTTTTGGGGATGATGAGGATATGAACAGGCGCCAAGGGATGGATATCCCGAAACGCCAACACCTCATCATCCTCATAGACGATATCAGCCGCCACTTCCTTATTGATAATTTTAGTGAATATCGTCATAGGCTTAATTTGCTGTTTCCATATCCTTATCCGATTCGACCTTCCTGGCTACTACTACTTGATTTCCCTTCAAAATCTTCCGTACGACTGATACCAATTTGTCTTGCGTCACGGTTTCTTGCGTACCACTCACCATATCCTTCAGAATAACCGTTTCATCCAAAGCTTCCTTTTGACCCAAAATCAGAGCTACCTCGACGCCAAGTCGATTCGCGACCCGCATCTGCGATTTTAAACTTCCTCGACCAAAACTCTCCGCAACCAAAATACCATTCTTTTGCAATTCCGAAAAGAGACGGAGGCTTTTCTTTTTTGCCAAATCGCCGAGCTGCGCCAGAAAGACTTTCGGTTTTGATTCCTGATACAATTTGACATGCAGGCGTTGCATCTCAATTACCAATCGATCCATACCCAAACCAAAACCAATCGCCGGCGTCTCCTCACCACCCAGCAGCTGGACCAATCGATCGTAACGGCCGCCGCCGCCCAAAGCCGTCTTCTTTCCTTCGCCATCGGTAGAATAAATCTCAAACACTGTTCGTGTATAGTAGTCCAGACCGCGTACCAGCTGAGGAGTGACGATATAGGTGATTTCCAACTCATTCAGGTATTCCTGCAATCGCTTGAAGTGATCCTTAGAATCCTGATCAAGGTGATCCATAAATTGCGGGGCGCTCTGTGTCAACTGAACGCATTTATCTTCCTTGCAATCCAAGATGCGCAAAGGGTTGGTCACAAGCCGATCACGACAATTCTGACACAGTTTCTGTTTCTGAAATTCAAGGTGGCGTACGAGAATCTTTTCATACTCGCGACGACTTTCCGCGGTTCCGATACTATTGATACGAAACTCGATGTGTTTCAGACCAAGCTGCGATACCACGCGCTGAGCCAGATGAATCATCTGCGCGTCCAAAATCGGATCCTCCTCGCCAAATACATCGAAATTCGCTTGAAAGTGCTCACGGTAGCGGCCTTCCTGCGGCCGCTCATAGCGATACAGCGGTCCAGTTGAGAACAATCGAATCGGCTTGGGCAAAACACTCATACCATGCTGTATATATGCCCGCGCCAAACCGGCGGTCATTTCAGGGCGAAGCGAAACCTTATCGCCTCCTTTGGTGACGAAAGAATAAATTTCCTTATCGATAACATCCGTTCCTTCGCCGATAGATCGGACAAAAAGGTTCGTATATTCGAGCGCAGGCAAGTCTATTCGATTGAAACCGTATTCCTGACAAGCGACTGCCAATGACTTACGCACACGATCCCAGTATGGCTGATCGATAGGCAAGATATCCCGCATACCGCGCGGCGGCTGCAACAGTAAAACTTCCTTCTCTATGGTCGAAGCAGTTTCTTTAACGGAAGACTGTACGCTCTTTTTTGGCACTGTTTTTTTTGCGGTCGAAGTCTTTGTTTTCGCAGGCAAAACGGTTTTCTTTTTTGAAATCATAAGGAAATATTAAAAATAACACATACAAATCATCCTGTTAATAAATGCGCGCCGTATTCACCGGCCATGCTCTCAGCAATACTCGTCCGATTATTTCATCTTTGGTCACCGGACCGAAAGCTCGCGAGTCATGACTGTACAGACGATTATCACCCATCATAAAATATTCATTATCTTTAAGCCGTACGGAAAACGTCGACTCACCATTTGAGGGGAAAGTTGGTACGGCCGAACTAAGGTAAGCGCTTTCATCCAACACAAATCCGTCCATATGCGTAAGATTGTAAATGGTCACATGACCGTTCCGTATCTCGATCGTATCGCCCGGAAGCCCGATGACACGCTTAATAAAAAACTGATCGGAGTTGGTCGCTATCGGCGGATGGAAGACAGCCACTTCCTGCCGCTGCAATTCTTTACTCGGATTCACAGAGAAAAGATGCGTCCCAAACACATCTACATCCGTTTGTTTGTAACCGAGTTCGCCGATGATTAAGTACTGTCCATCTTTGAAATTCGGATCCATGCTCGATCCTTGCACGAAGAAAGGCTGGAAAAAAAACACCCGAATCGGTATAATGATAACAAAGGCAAGAAAACACACTTTGACTATCTCCCACAGAAAACGCCCAACTCCGTAGACATCCTCATCCGAGGTATCATTGTGAGGCTGCGAAATATCCTGACTCATACGTTGCAACAAAAAATTACACTAATTACCCACAGGATATCACAAAGATAGTCTTTTGGCAAGACACCTATTTATGGATAGTTTACGCAAAAAACCGACTTTGGCACCCCGATCGAGATCCATCGGCATACCCCCTGCTCCCGTGCCAGTCAATCCTCCCCCGACGTCTGATCGGACGATTCCTATACGATCAATGCTTCTCAAGAAACCGGCAAAAAAGCGCATTCCATGGAAAACGATCGGCTTGCTCTTCTTTATCATCATCCTCTCTTGGTGCGGATACTTCGGATGGAAGCTTTACTCCGTCAGCCGTGCTATACATATATCCGCTCAATCATCGGATACTCAGCAAACAACACCGTCAGCATTCGAACAGCTGCAATCCATAGCGACATCGATCGTTACCACAGACACATCACTAAAAGGGGCTGCCGACGGGCGCATCAACATCCTCCTTCTCGGACGGGCCGGAGAGCACCATTCCGGTCGTAATCTCACCGATACGCTCATGATTATGAGCATTGATACGCGCACCAAAAAAGTAGCCTTGCTTTCGCTTCCTCGCGACCTATACGTCAATATACCGGATACGCATAGCTTCACTAAAATAAACGCTGTCTATCAACAAGGACTCGTACAAAACGACGGTATCAGTCTAATCGAACGGACAGTCACTACGATTACAGGGCTTCCTATCCACTATTCATTCGTTATCGATTTCGATGGGTTTGAAAAAGTGATTACCGAAATCGGGGGCGTAAATGTGGAAGTGATGCGCGACATCTATGATTCCCGCTACCCGGGACCCAATTACAGCTACGAAACATTCGAGATCAAAAAAGGGTGGCAGACTTTGGATGGCCCCACGGCACTCAAATACGTCCGCGAACGGCATGACGATCCTGAGGGAGACTTCGGGCGCGCTAAAAGACAACAACAAGTGATTCAAGCAGTTAAAAGCAAGGCTTTCTCGTTAAAAACGTTCATGGATGCCTTTACACTGAACAATCTTCTCACTATTTTGGGCGATAATATCAAAACCACCATAGCACCCGAAGAAATAAACGGTTTCATCGCGCTCAGCAAACAGGCAGATACCGCACATATCAGCAATATTGTCATCGATGCCTGGAAACCGGACAGTCTTTTACGCGTATCACATATAATGATTGGGCCGACCCGGATGTTTATTCTTGTCCCACGTATCGGAAATTACAGCGAAATACAAGATGTTGCCGCTAACATATTCGACATAGATGCCCTCAAACGAAGAGAAGCGGCTATCGCCGACGAACAACCCAGTATTACACTCATCAATCGATCGAACAACCCACAACTATCGGTGCGCGTAGCTGCAATTATCAAAAATATTCCCGGTTTCGATCAATCACATATCGAAATCGTCGCCTCGACAGAACCGTCTCAAGATGATAGCTTCATTGTAGACCATATCGGGCGACAAAAACCGTTCAGTCTTGATGAGCTCCTGAAAAAACTTCCGCTAAGTCTCCAGCAAGAAGATGCGGAAACGATGCGAATAGATGATCGATCCGGCGATTTCACAATACTCCTTGGAAAAAATCTGAGTAAAAACCTCGATTTCGAAGAAGACTCGATTGACGATTTCAAGCGAGCGGAAGACGACCCTATCGCCTATCCGGCAGATATGATGCCTTAAAAATCTCTCTATATCCATAAAGAAACTCTATGAAACTCATCATCGGCCTGGGTAATCCGGGTAAGCAATACGAAAACACGCGACACAATATCGGATTCATGCTTCTTGACGAGCTCCGGAAACTATGGGACTTTCCCGAATTTACAACAGCCAAAAAATTCGATGCGGAGATTTCCGAGGGCTTCGTTTCAGAAGAAAAAGCGATACTTGTCAAACCGCAAACCTTTATGAATCTTTCCGGAACATCCGTGCGGAAAATCCTTGATTTCTACAAGTTGACACCGGCCGATATCTTCGTCATACAGGACGAACTCGACCTACCGATAGGAAAGCATAAGATAGCCACCGATTCATCGGCAGCAGGGCATAATGGTATCAAAAACATCATCGA
>CAZUWR010000033.1:0-3184 GCA_964624415.1 uncultured Bdellovibrionales bacterium
AGATAGCCACCGATTCATCGGCAGCAGGGCATAATGGTATCAAAAACATCATCGAGCACCTCGGCACGCAAACCTTCATCCGACTGCGTATCGGTATCGCTACCGAGAGACAAGACTCTTCTTGCCTCCGCAACGCCCATGATTTCGTCCTCGAAAGATTCACACCCGAAGAATTGGCATCGCTTCATGAGATGATTCCACAATACAAAGAAGTAATCGAAAAAAATATCACCTTACGGTGATATTTTTTATTCACAAACAATCAGTATCTACACATGATTCTTGTAGACGCCTTTTTTCATATCCAGGCTGAATTGCGCCAAAGACTGACTTTTAGCACGCTGACTCATACGTATCCGATACAAACCATACCCGACACATCCGAGTCCGACAACAGCGCAACATATCGATAGAAAAGCAAATACCGGATATGTGGAAGAAAAGGCTGCGGTCGTGCCCCATCCGCCAAGAGCAAACATACCGACACCAAGCATCGCCAATTTCTTACCTCGCGAGGAATGAAAAATTTTCAGCTGACGCGGATCGCGGACGTACTCCTCAAGAGCTTTCTGTTTATTGCCCTGCTGTGTATGGAGAATATCGGAAAAACTCCGTTCGGCTTCTTCCTGAGCCTTCGCATCGGACAATGTCTGCAAAGTCTTCATATCCTGTTCCGTCACGCCTTTTGAGAGCAAATGATCAATCATTGCGATTCGATCCATTTCTAATTCCCGTAATGTTTCCTTTGATACTCTTAGCTCGTCCTCCGTCAAAACGGCAGAAAATTTCTCACCAAAAACCTTTTCAGCGGACATCTTTTCACAAAGCTCCGCATATGACTTCAGTTTAGGCACTTGCCCATCGAGCACCGCATACAAATAATGCCTCCCTAAGGTATGATACTCTTTCTTCTCTGCATCGACATAGCTTACTTCCTGATTTAAAAAACCGGTCGGATCGGTTTCCGGAGACACGCTTTCTGGCTGCTTTTCCCGAACAGGCGCATCCTTTGTTTTAGCTCCCCCTCCCGATTGTTGATCGGTAGCGGCATGATATGCCCAAAGAGCCTCGCTGCTCACCACCGCGGAAGATGACTCGGGAACTTCACTTTCATTCTGTGTAGACTTCATACGAACTTTGTATATGAGTAAATACTTCCAATAGCTTTATGGATTCTCATACCCAAGAAACACTCAAGAATTCAAACTACTGTATGCTTCTATGATAGCGCTGCAAGAAGCACGCGTCAAACATATACGACAAAAGCCTCCTTATTACCACAACAGGAGGCTTTTGAATATCTGAAAGGTATGATACAAAACTACTTCGACTCAGCTTTGTCTTCTTTGACAACGCTTTCGACTTTGGTCACATCGGCCTCAGCCTTCACGTCAAGCTCGGCTATCTGAGCGGCGGTTCGAGGAGGTGTCACACCGGCAATAATCATATCCGGTTCACTAAGCATCTTCACTTTCGACGAAATCTTCAGGTCGCTTACCTTGATATGATCATCAAAGGTTGCCAATACTGAAATATCCACCGTGATATCATGAGGAAGATCAGCAGGCAAACAGCTCACCAACACTTCATCGGTATTCTTCAAAAGCATACCGCCCAATGATTTGACCGCATCGGATTCACCAACGAATGTAAGTGGAATGTGAGCTTCGATTTCTTCATCCATACGGACCTGCAAGAGATCGGCATGCGTCACATTACCGGAAAGCGGATCAAGCTGTGTATCCTGGATCAGGACATTGACATTCTTCTCTCCCTCGACAGACAATTCCACGATAGCGCTCTCTCCGGCAGCGCGATACGTTTTCATAAAATCGAAAAATGCTACCCATAAATTACGCGGGGCGATATTGTGACCATACACGACGACCGGGAGTTGCCCGACAGTCCGCGTTGCACGCATTTCTTTGCCTGTCACATCACGCGTTGTTGCTTTCAGTATCACTTTTGACATACATTTTCTCATTACAGGGAAACCGTACTCGACATCCCTCTCAATTAACTTCTGTTACAGGAATTACGCGTTTGAGCGTAGTTCTAGGCGTAAGTCCTATATTATATAAATTCCTTCACTCCACCGCTAAATCCCTTCAGAAAAGTATGCATATCGAGCACTTGATCGCTCGATATAGCGTCGTCGCCGAATAAGCTTCGCACCTCATTACCTTCCAGATCGGTCAGGATACCCATACTCACCACTCCGAACTGCGTCGTGGATACAAACACCATCGTCGAAACTCCGCACGAAGCGCAGGTTAGATGAAGCGTCGTTTGTCCTTCCTGTTCCTCCAAAACGAGCGCTTTGACCGGTTCATACTTGTGATTGCATACCGAGCAACGCATCAGTGGCTTGAGGTTTTCCAGGGAAGTTTTCATATATCGTATGATAACCCAAGCAATGACAAAAAGCAAGGCTTTTCGGGCTTTAAACAGTTGCTTAGAGCTTTTACCAAGGTAGCACGGATAAGGCCTTTGCGTCAAGGAAATATACCTGCAAAGGCGCATTTTTATACATCCAGATTCTTCACCGTCTTGGCATGAGTCTGGATAAATCGTCTGCGCGGCTCCACATCGCTTCCCATAAGGACATCAAAAATACGGTCAGCTTCCTCGGCATCCTCGATGGTTACCTGAAGCATCACGCGGTTTTCCGGGTTCATTGTGGTTTCCCACAACTGTTCCGGATTCATTTCTCCCAAACCTTTGTAGCGTTGAATATTGATTCCTGCCACTTTTTCCTCACCGGATGTTGCGCCTTCGCCATCCTCATCAGCCTCCATTCCTTCCTCCCCTTCCTCGGCGACCTTCGAAGCAGCCTGCGCCTTGGTTTTCTTATCGGCACGCACCACTGCCTTGGCTTCGGCGATTTTTTTCATATCTTCCACAATACGCAATTTCTCATCATCATTATACGCGTAGCGGATATCCTTACCCTTCTGCAGACGATAGAGCGGTGGCTGAGCAATATAGATATGCCCGCCCGTCACCAATGGTTCATAGTAACGATAAAAGAATGTTAGAAGCAGCGTGCGGATATGCGATCCATCGACGTCGGCATCGGCCATGAGAATTACCTTATTATAACGCAGCTTGGTGATATCGAACGTATCACCGATACCCACCCCGAGCGCAATGATGATCGGCTTGAGCGTATCGGACTTCACCA
>CAZUWR010000034.1:0-2905 GCA_964624415.1 uncultured Bdellovibrionales bacterium
ATGTATATGAAAATTAAAAGGCTCTAGCGAATGTTAGGGCCTTTTTTCATACCCGAAATAGGGGCGGAAATAGCCTGTATTTCTTCCTCGCCCTTTTTGTATTATAATAACGCATAAAGAATATTGTATATCGATCGGAGGTTATGGCTCGAGGTTTCGTACAAAGTTTTATAGCAGGTGTTTTCGTGGTGACGATGGTGATGGGTGTTTTCGGTATGGCGCAGGAAACCAAGGCTGTTATGTATATCGACCCGAGTTCTTTTCCTTCGAATGTCTTGTTTCTGCCCGGTGTCGAGGCGAGTCGATTGTATGCCAAAGACGATCCGGATTGCAAGCTTATCAATTGCGAGAATCAATTGTGGGAACCCAATCGCAATGAGGATGTGAAGAAATTGTATCTGGATAAGGACGGTAAAAGTACCGATCAGTATGATATCTATACGCGCGATATTATCGATGAGACCAATGGTGCGGGACAGAATATCTACAAGTCGTTTATGCGGACGATGGATGATCTGAAGGAGAGGCATAGGATAAACGATTGGGCGGCTGTGCCGTATGATTGGCGGCTGTCGCTCGAGGATATTTTGAAGGGCGGGACGGTGCTTGATACCCACGGGGATGTGACCTATGACGGGACATCCATCGCTCCGCATATTCTTGCCGAATTGAAACGGTTGGCAGAGTCTTCGCAGTCGGGCAAGGTGACCATCGTGGCACATTCCAATGGCGGACTGGTCGCCAAGGCTCTGATGCAAAGCATCGGGGATGCGGAGACAAAGCGATTGATCGATCGGGTGGTGTTGGTAGGGGTGCCACAGGTCGGGACGCCCGCAGCTGTCGGGGCGATGCTGCATGGCTATGATCAGGCGCTCTTGAGCGGAGTGCTCCTCTCCAAACCGGTCGCTCGCGGATTGGCCGAGCATATGCCAAGCGCTTACACATTGCTTCCGTCCGATGCGTATTTCGACAGCGTGCAGACGCCGGTCGCGAGTTTCGATCCTGATACAGTGCCTGAGTGGAACAAACGCTATGGCGATAGTATCGATACGCATCGCGGTTTGCAATCATTTCTGACAGACACATACCGGCGCGTCGATGCGACGAGCGAGGATGTCGAATCGCCCAGTGCTTTGGACGAGGATCTGCTGGATGCGGCGGATGCGAGGCACACGCTATTGGACGATTGGAAGATCCCCGATGGGGTGAAGGCGGTGCAGATCGCTGGGTGGGGCGTGCCCGCGACTGTGAGCGGTATGCACTACACCACTAAGCATTCTTTTTTCGGTGGGGCTTCGGAGACACTGACCGAGGAGCCGGTCTTTACCGTGGACGGCGATGGGACGGTCGTAACGCCGAGCGCTTTGTGGATGGGGGATGCGGATCGGTATTGGGTAGATTTGGGGAGTTATAATCGTGAGCATTCATTGAAAACACTTTTTGGTTTACTTGGCATTAGTCATTCAAATATATTCGAAGTTTCAGAACTTAATACTTTTATCTCTGATTTCATAACTCATAATACAAAACAATTATCAAACTATGCTTATGTGAGTGCAAAGACACCACCATCAGAAGGTATTCATTTGCAATATTCGCTTCACTCACCGCTTAGCCTCGATCTCTATGATGACCAGGGTCGCCATACCGGACTCGATAAGGACGGCCGTATCGAAGAGCAGATTCCAGGGACATACTATCGGCAGTTCGGCGAGGTGAAATACATTTTTTCCGATGCCGGCACGCATTACCGTATCGAAATGAATGGTTATGATAAGGGTACTTTTACATTAGAAATAGAATCGCGCCGGGGCGATGTCTCTACGGGCAAAGTCACCTTTGCGGATATGCCCACAACCAAACAAACCAAAGCGAGTCTTGAAGTGAATGCTACTCTCGATACGCTTGGCGATCTGAGTATCGATGAGGATGGCGATGGCGCGCTTGAGTATCGGGTCCATCCGGAGATGTGGCACATCGTGACGCTTGCGGGAGCAATAGGCGAAAACCAAACAAACTATGCCTTTTCGCTTAGCGCACCGGTTGCGCCGAATGTGAAGGTTTCACACAATAAACACAAGAAAACGTCTTCCAAACAGCACAAAGTTATCAGGAAAAGCAAACGGGAAATCAGGCGCGAAGAAAAAATACAGAAAATGTTAGCGGCGCAAAAGCTGGCTCAGACTAAGCGTATTCAGCCTTCGGTATCGCCAACCATGCCCGCTATTGCACCATCATCGCTGCAAGAGGCAGTAAAAGATGATGATTCTGCTCAGACCGACACAACGCCGACGCCAATCGTGGAAGGGGATTCTACCGAGCGCGTCGATGTGGTAGAATCCAAGTATCAAGAGAATGATATATCAGATGTTTCTGCTACCGTCGATGTGTCGATACAGCAAGGCATTGTGGATCGTATTCATACGGCGTGGAAGTGGTTTGCATCCCTGTGGTAATATATGAAAACTATTTTAAAAAATATGACAAAGAAAAAAGTGTTGGTTGGATCTGTATTGGGAATAATTACAGGATTAATTTTAGTAAGTATTAAAAATTTTGGTATTTGTCGTAGTTTATACAGTGGTTTTGGTCCAATTGAATGTGCTCGGGCAACTCAGGAGGATGTAGTTATTTTTATTATGTTAATTTCAGTACCATTGTTCATAGGAACACTCCTTTTATTTTTTGTACATGATGAGATATTTAATCTTTGGTTTAAATTTGCTCGGATAGGACTTCCTATATGCGCTTTAATAGTATTATCCGCATCATCATATGGAAGTTTTTTTGTAAGTGATCGGTCTATTACTTTTGGAATTTTATCAGCACTTTTCCTCTTTATTAGTTTTATTTTAGTCATATATAAACTCATCCAAACCCGCAGAAACCACAAATAGACCCATTT
>CAZUWR010000035.1:0-2710 GCA_964624415.1 uncultured Bdellovibrionales bacterium
TGGATACTCAAAGGCTTCATCTACAAAGAAAGCAGATCGTATAGTCTCACCATATATCATGCTGGCGATGTCGGATGGTACCCTATGGTGGATATGTGTCAGGATGCTGATAGTTGGTATCACCTCAGACAAGAAGACGGCAAGACTGTTGCCGATCCGGCGGATAAGAGCGTGTGCGACGGAGTCGCTCCAATGTGCTATGCGCAGTAATGTGAGAAACCCAAACAAGAGGAGAAATTCCAAATGAAAGTCAAAGTATTACGAATGTTAGTCACGGCGCTATCAACAGCCACTTTTTGCGAAGTGCTTGCCGGCAGTTGCCTCCCGTCAATCCAAGTGGAAGTTCAACAGACAGGTCCCGGTTATCAGACGATAGCAACCGATCCGAAAGTTCCCGATCTTCCAGATTTCGTCACTAACTGGGTAAAAATCACAACCCCCTGGGGAGTGGAACCTAAGGTCTACACCTTTGGTCTCAATGAATCCATCGATACAGTAGCTCAAGCCGAGAATATCGGTTCGGGAACGTGCAATGGAGACATCACAGGCCATTACTACCTTTCCGAAGGATCCAAAGAAGACCCTCATAGTGGAACCGGCGCCTGGAGACGACTCGACAGTGCCACTATCCACTGTAGCAATCTCGATCCGGGTGCCACTCATACCGAAACCAAGCACACCAATCTGTGGGAATGGATTACCACGCCCGGCAGATACAATATCGTGTACTGTATGGATCATCCTCAAGATGACCATAACAACGGAGGGGATTATCGCGAAGAACATGAAAGCAATAATTGTTCCACTCCGGCGGTGTTCGATGTCGTCCCAGGTGTCGTCAATATGCCCGATACGGATCTGATTGTTTCGAGCATCGGTATCAAAGGAAAATCTTTTTTGTATACGAGTGAAATGTATGGCGCGTTTATGACCATACGCAATACGGGTGCTGTTTTACCCGCAACCACAACGCGCAGTCAGTACGCCATCAAAGGTCCCAGCACCAATAATCAGTATACGCAAATTGCCGATGACGGTTCGGAAGCATCCAATTTTTCACACAACAGGGATCAATACGAAGAAATGATCTCCCTTATCCAAGCACCATCCGTTCCGGGCTGGTATACCCTCAGGGGATGTGCCGATTATCTCAATCTTGCCAATGAGACGAATGAAACTAACAATTGCACGGAAATTCCTTTTGAAGTCAGACAGGCTTATCCGGATTTTGTTGTCTCAGCGATGTGGCTCAGAGAAGGTACGAGTATCAAGAAAAATACCCGCGTCCATCCCTACTGCACCGTGCAAAACATTGGTAATGGAGCTCCTCCGAGATCCATACTCATCGCCTACTATATCAATAGCGGAGTCTTCCGCGATAATGATACGGTCGAAGCGTCTGAAATAGGTCCCGGTCAATCTAAGACCGAGAATGTGCAGAATGATAATATCAAGCTCGGAGATAGGGGCAATCGAACCTATACCTGCTGCGTGGATTATCAGGGTCAGGTAGCTGAATCCAATGAGGGTAATAACTGTGCCACGATTGGTTTCAAGGTAAAGTGACAGGAATGAAAGAAATGACTTAAAGGTCGTTTCGAATGTGAACCCACCCGAATCTGCAAGGATACGGGTGGTTTTTTATACCCAACAGAAGGTATTCTTGAGTCCAAAGAGACCAAAACCAGTATTCTGTCAACCACTATTGACAGATACCATTGACCTGTGGCGTAGTTCGTGTATACTTGAATGTTTCAATGATTTGGGACATCTTTAATTTGAGGTACTGGTAACCAATTAGGTTGTTATTTTCTTCTTGATACATCGAAAACTTATTTTTCTATCATTCCCGTGAAGACGGGAATCCAGGTTCCAATAGCTTTAGAAAGCGATAAAGCAAGGTTCTCTGAAGACTGGGCCCTAACCTTCGCAAGGATGACAACGGGAGTTATTCTCACTTTTTTACTTTTCAAAAGAAAAAACGTCGATTCTTATTTTATCTTAGCCTAAAAGAAGCATTGTTACCAACCTAATCGATTACCAGTGCCTAATTTGATAGTATACTGACTATATGAAGAGCGATGCATTGGGGGATAGCAATGCAAAAACAAGGGTAATGGAAAGAATAGAGGGGGTGACGCAATCGCAAGGAGGGATACGCGAAAAGAAATATACAAAAAAAGTGAATACAACGGATACGACTATGATGAGAAGCGATGTTTTTCATGAGCCGCATACGCAAGAGCAGATAGCTAAAAATCCAGCGAGCATCTATGACGACCCCGCCATAAGCCGTTTGTATATGTCGATCGAGGATGCCAGAGAAGAAATCTGGAAACGCTGGAACAATGAGGATTTGAAAAAAGAGGTGGAGAAGTTTTTGGGGAATGATGTGCCGGAAGTTATTTTCTCTTCACGAAGCTGGAAAATCAAGCTGGAAAATCATTGACGAGAGCAAAAATCTCTGCTATTCTCAAGTATAGCTTTAAGAAACTTACTCATATTATATGCAAAACATCTCAAAGAGGCTCATTGTAGCCATTATCGTACTCATTATCGCCATCGTCGCCGGCGGGTGCTTTTGGTATGCGAAACAGAAAGGTTCCGAAAGCACGCTTCCTGGCAATAGTGCTGCTAATGCGACTCAAAACACGGTGGAAACAAAGGATACGACTCGTTTTGTGACGGATGTGGATATGGATGTGAACCA
>CAZUWR010000036.1:0-2608 GCA_964624415.1 uncultured Bdellovibrionales bacterium
AATGTCCCCATACCGACATCGAGCGTCACCTCGGCGAACTCGATACCCTTGGCATCCAGATTGAGGAATACCTCCTGTGTGAAATGCAGCGAGGCGGTCGGCGCCGCCACCGATGCGCCGCTTTCCGCAAAAATAGTCTGATAGCGTTTGCGTAGTATGCCTTCGGTTTCATTGCCGAGCAAAGTGCCATGCAGCCCAACACGCGGCTTGGGTTTGCCCTCTTCTAAATAGTGCGGGATAGGGGTTTCGCCATACTGCAAGAGAAGATTCTCGAGGGTCATTTCGCCATGCAGCTTCACGAAAAATTTATTCTCTTCCTGACGCACCACTTCAAAATACTGTCCGTCGGGAAAATACAGTTTCCACCCGACCAGGCACTTGCGATCGACGAGTACGGGAATTTCCGTATCGGCATCCACGCGACTGAAATCCAATTCATTTGCCAACACAAACACCTCGATTTTCCCGCCCGTCTCTTTCTTGAGGAACAATCGTGCTGGTACCACCTTGGTATTGTTGAGCACCATCACCGAACGCGATGGAAGAAATCGCGGCAAGTCGGAAAACACGGTATGCGTCACCGTATCGGTCGCCGTGTCATACACAAACAACCGCGCGCTGTCGCGAGGCTCTATTCCCTGCTTCCGGATTAATTCTTCCGGAAGGATATAGTTGTACTTTTCAAGATCAATCATGTTCTTTATCCTCTATATTCATATGAAAGCGTAGTATACTCCTGTGTGTCATAGATGCCAATACCCTCCTCATGCCACAAGACAAACTCCTCAATACCACTATCCAAAGCCATTTTACTGCAGATAGTGCAATAGGGTTTGCCTGCTTTGGCAGCATTCCCGGCCTCATCGAGACGGATGAAATACAATCGCGCACCGGAAAGTTTGTCGGGATACTTCCTCAAAGCGTCCATAATAGCCCGCTGCTCCGCGTGCACGCAACATGTTTTGTCGGTCACTTTGGCATCATAGGTATCCTTCGAGACCGTGCACCGTCTTTGCTGCTCGCTTCCTCCTGCCGGCGAATTATACCCCTCACCGATATTCTCTCCATCTTTCACGATAACCGCCCCGCATTTCGAACGCAAACAAGTGGCCTGCTTCGCCACCGCTACTGCGCGATCCATCCATTGCGTCGCTTCTCGTTGCTGCGTTTCATCGGTGATGTATCGCATAGGCTTTACGCTTCTTCCAGAATAACTTTTTTCTCAAACCCGCCTCGCTCTTCGCGCTTCTTTTTCTGCACCTCGACGATTTCCTCAAGCGTCCATCGCTTGTCCGCCAGTATCGCCGTGATGACTTCAAAGATATCCGCCATCTCCTCCTTGCTTTCCGCTTCCATAAATTCCGCCACTTCTTCTTGTAGCTTCTCTTTCAACTTCTGCGCATACTCAGCTTCCGTCGCAATATGATATGACGGATGCTCACCTCGTGCTTCGATGATTTCTATAATTTTATCCCGTACCAGTTTATTGTATTTCATAAGGATTACTTATGTTTTGAAATATACTCCGCCTTTATTTTCTCTTCTTCCAAAGCGATTCTTTTTTTCATCACTTCGAAAAGATGTTTGAAGAATATCGCGAGTTGAAGACGAGCGACATACGTGAAAGCGAGCGTCAGTATGGCCAAGAAAAGCGTCGAGGCTACCCCTCCCCAAAACTGCGGCCAAAATTGATTCCAAAAATCCTCAGGCATGCAAAAATAACGGTTATAAAATTACTTCATAATCTCTTTCTCATTCAAGACGTATTCAAGCACGCTGTCACCCTTCCCGAACAAGAATTTCCCGGTGAATGATTTTCCTTCCAAAAACATCGGAATCCAGTACTTATCATCCGGCCACATTTTCTCCAGCGGGATATCCCCTACTGCAAACCACTGCGGTTTCATCTCCTCGCCTTCGATCGGTTCGCCGACAAACTTCTCCGCTCGAAAAATATGCACTTCCAATATCTGCGGATCGCCCTGAAATTCGAATTCGACGATACCGACTTTGCGCGCATCGGTCACATCGATACTCGCCTCTTCGAAGACCTCGCGTCTCATCGCTTCCTCTATCGTCTCGCCTTTTTCCACTTTACCCCCGAAACCGTTCCAGCGACCCGCACCGAAACCGCGCTTCTTCATTCCCAGAAGCACCCGGTCACCTTGAAGGATGATGCACAATGTAAGCAGTTTATTCATGATATTTTTTCAAGCAAAATAAAATCGATGATTTTGACCGTCGTCTCAAGGTTTACACGTTCGCCATAATAGGACTGATACGTTTTAAGCATTTCTTCGAGACTTGCGAATTTTTCATGACCCTCCAAATCCTCATCAGTGATACTGCCGAAGGCTTTTTCATACACACTCACTGCCTTCGCTTCGGCGAAGGGCACTTTCGTCGTGTAGTTTATGAAAGTAATCTGATCTCCAATCTGCAAATTCTTCTCATCGAAAAACCGCCATGTCCGGGTCTTTTCGCCCGACAATACCAAGGGCACCAAATTTTCCGCGAATTTCAGGGTTTTCATCCTCTATTTCCCATGACACTTCTTAAATTTCTTCCCCGAGCCACACGGGCACAGGTCATTGCGGCCGACGGCCTC
>CAZUWR010000037.1:0-2506 GCA_964624415.1 uncultured Bdellovibrionales bacterium
ACAGTATAGCGAGAGAAGCGGTTTTTGTCAAACAAAATGACCTCTGTAAGCCTATCTTGTCGTAGTTGTATGCCAGAATCACTGAAAAATGCCTATAATAAGCTAAAAAATGGATGGACGGCGCACACTCGGGAAATTATGCTGTTTGCTGGTGTGCTCTTGGTCGGGATTATCGGGTTTGAACTGGGTGTGGTGGAGGGACAGTCTCGGGTTTCAGCACCCTTGGTCATCGAGGTGCCTACAAATCCTGCCGTCCCCGAGAAAACGAGCGGCGCTTCGGCCGCGGATACCACTAAGCAACCATTGCCGAACGGCAAGACGTCATCATCAAACCAATCTGCCGCAGCTCTTGATCCTACCTCGACGTGCCGGTTTGTTGGATCCAAAAATTCGGATAAATATCATCTGCCAACCTGTTCATTCGCCAAGCGTATCAAACCGGAAAACCGTGTATGTTTCGCATCCGAAGATGAAGCGAAAGCCAAAGGGTATACGGCAGGGTGTTTGAAATAGTAACGAGTAGTAATATGGTATACTAAAAGAATGATACAGCTATCGCACGATGAACACATCGAATCTTCCAAGATCAAGCTTTTGAGCGTGGTTTCTTTTTTGTTCGGTTTTACCGACGCGGTGCTGGTCTATGTGCTTTCCAGCTATTTCAAGGAAGTGACCGGGACGGACAATGTCAGCTTGGTCTACCTGCTCGCTTTCAGTGTTGTGTTGGTTTCGCTTTTTTTCCTGCATGACCTCATTCGCAAGCTGGGCAAGTCGATGCTCCTTTTCATGCTTCTGTTTGCGTCGATTATTACCAATGCAGTGCTGATTTTGTTTGATCCCTCGTGGTTTACGGTCTTGATGCTGATGATTCACCTGGTCGTTTCCAATCTCATCTGGGTGAATATCGATGTGATTTTGGAGACGTTTTCCGAGGATGGGAAGTCTGGAAGGATTCGCGGACTACATCTCACCATCGTCAATCTCGGCTGGCTTTTGGCGCCATTTTTATCCACGCGCATACTTTCAAACTTTGGTTTTTCCGGAATCTTCCTCGTGGGACTGACAATGTATTCGGTGATTTTTGTCGTGGCGCTTTTGGGATTGCGCCATGTTAATCATCGTTTCAAGGAACGTATCACGCCTCGGGAGATTCTGCGGAAGATACGGCAAAAAAACGACATCCTGCATATCTATGCCATCGCGTTCGCCATCGAGTTTTTCTACGCGGCGATGATTGTGTATACCCCGCTGTATCTGCTCAAGATCGGTTTCGATTGGGATGCTATTGGTATCATGTTTACGCTGATGCTTGTGCCCTTTGTATTGATACAGTATCCTCTGGGGGTCTTGGCGGATAAGCGGCTCGGTGAAAAGGAGATGCTTATCGGGTGTCTCTTACTGATGATCGTTTCAACCGTCTATCTTCCGTTTATCGTATCCGGGAGCTTGTGGGTGTGGGCATTTGCGCTTTTTATGACCCGAATCGGCGCGGCGGGTGCAGATATTTTACGTGACTCGTATTTCTACAAACGGGTTGGTCCGAGCGATGTGGATATCATCGCTTTCTTCAGGACGGCCAGGCCGGTCGCCAATATCACTGCTGCTATAGTGATCGGCTCGACGCTTTTATTTGCTTCGCTTCCGATGGTATTTTTTATCGCTGCTTTTGTGTTGCTGCTGAGTCTGATTCCTGCTGTCCTTTTGGTGGACAATGCTTCCGAACGGGAAATGGCGGGAGTCGCGATCGAAGCGCCCGGGGCGTAATTTTTGACATCAAGGCGGCTATCACCTATGATTGAAGCGTTACTAACGAGTGTTTGAGCGGGTATAATTCTTTATCGTGATTGCTATGAAACAAAGCCAGTTATTCTCCAAAACCCGCAAGGAAGCGCCCAAAGACGAGGTGAGTAAGAATGCTCAGCTCCTGATTCGTGCCGGTTTCATCCACAAGGAAATGGCGGGGGTATATGCCTTTCTTCCGCTTGGATTGAAGGTGCTCGAGAATATCAAAAGCATTATCCGTGAGGAAATGAACGCTATCAGTGGGCAAGAGCTGATTATGACAAGCCTGCAACGCAAGGAGTTGTGGGAAAAAACCGATCGATGGGATGATGAGAAAGTCGACGTGTGGTTTAAGTCTTCGCTCAAAAACGGGACGGAAGTCGGTTTCGGTTGGTCGCACGAAGAACAGATCACGGAAATGATGACCAATTACATCTCCAGCTATCGGGATTTGCCGACACGCGTCTATCAATTTCAAACCAAATTGCGCAATGAAACGCGTGCCAAAAGTGGCATTATGCGTTGTCGGGAATTTGTGATGAAGGATATGTATTCTTATGCCCGCTCCGAAGAGGATCATAAGGCATTTTATGACAGTGTCACGGCGGCGTATCTTCGTGTTTTCGAGAAAGTCGGATTGGGCGATCGCACTTTTTTCACCTTCGCATCCGGGGGAGCCTTCACGCAATTCAGTCACGAGTTTCAAACGATTACCGATGCTGGC
>CAZUWR010000038.1:0-1812 GCA_964624415.1 uncultured Bdellovibrionales bacterium
CGGAGAGAGCGCTATCGTGGAATTGTCTGTCGAGGGAGAGAAGAATGTCAATGTCTTGATTCAGGATACGCAGCTTGATCCGCTTTCCGGTAATGTAACACACGCTGATCTCTTGCAAGTCCGTATGGATGAAGAAATCGAAGCTCATATCCCGCTTGCATTCGTCGGTGAATCTGATGCGGTCAAGTCATTGGGCGGTATGCTTTTGAAAAATACGGATGAGGTGCTGGTGAGTTGTTTGCCTGCTGATCTTCCTCATGATATCACGGTGGATATTTCGGTATTGGCAACCTTTGATGATCATATTAAGGTAAGTGATCTGAAAATTTCGTCGAAAGTGAAAATGCTCAGTGAACCGGATATGATTATTGCCGGTGTGACACCTCCTCGAACCGCAGCTCAAATAGCCGAGCTTGATGTGAAGGCTGAGGCCGATGTGACCAAGGTTGAAAGCGCTGTCAAAGAAGATAAAACTGAGTCGAAGTAGTTTCATATCATACCTTCCAGATATCCAAAAGCCTCCTATTATAGTAATGGGGAGGCTTTTGCCGTATATGTTTGACGCTTGCTCTTGACGGCGCTATCATAGAGATACATGATAGTTTGAATTCTTAGGTGTTTTTCGGGGTATGAGAATCCAAATAGCTATTGAGAGTATTACTCATATACAAAGTTCGTATGAAGTCTACACAGAATGAAAATAAGATTTCCGAGGCATCTTCTGAAAAAGTGAGCAGTGAAGCCCTTTGGTCGTACCACGCCGCCGCGGATCAGCAATCGGGAGGAAAAATAACAAAGGAAGAGGATGTTATTACGCCGGAAAAACAGTCGGAGAATGTGTCGCCAGAAACTGATCCGACCGGTTTTTTGAATCAGGAGGTTAGCTATGTCGACGTGGAGAAAAAGGAGTACCGTACATTAGGAAGGCATTATCTGTATGCAGTGCTGGATGGACAAGTTTCCGGATTGAAGTCGTATGCGGAACTTTGTGAAAAGATGTCCGCCGAGAAGGTTTTCGGTGAGAAATTTTCCACCGTTTTGACGGAAGACGAATTGAGAGTATCGAAAGAGACGTTGCGGGAATTGGAAACCACGCGAATGAAAATGATTGAGCATTTGCTTTCAAATGGTGCTGCGGAGCAAGATATAAAAATCCTGCAAACGCTGTCTGATGCGAAGGCTCGTGAAGAAACTGATCGTGGTTTTTCTGATATTCTTCATATCCAGCAGGGAAATAAACAGAAAGCTCTTGAGGAATACGTCCGTGATCCGCGAGAGTTGAAAGTTTTTCACTCTTCGCGAGGCAAGAAATTGCTGATAGTCGGTGTTGGCATACTCGCTCTTGGCGGATGGGGTATGACTACTGCTTTTTCTTCCACATACCCAGTATTCGCTTTTTTGTCAGTGTGCTGTATCGTTGTCGGATTTGGGTGTGTCGGGTATGGTTTGTATCGGATACAGATGAGTCAGCGCGCACGGCATCAGTCTTTGGCGCAATTCAGTCTGGATATGAAAAAAGGCATATATAAGAATCATGTTTAGGTGTGTTTGGCTGTGAATATAAAAAATATCACCGTACGGTGATATTTTTTTCGATCACTTCTTTGTATTGTGGAATCATCTCGTGAAGCGATGCCAGTTCTTCGGGTGTGAATCTTTCGAGGACGAAATCGTGAGCGTTGCGGAGGCAGGATGTATCTTGTTTCTCAGTGGCGATACCGATGCGCAGTCGGGTGAAGGTTTGCGTGCCGAGGTGTTCGATGATGTTTTTGATACCATTATGCCCTGCTGCCGATGAATCGGTGGCTATCT